>JAISOU010000091.1 GCA_031275395.1 Helicobacteraceae bacterium
TTGCAAAATCACGATAACCAATCCTGAAGAGGGGCAAGAGAGCTTTTGCGTAGAACCTGAAACGGGATTTGTGAGAGATAACTGTTAGGCTTTTACCGCTTACGATCGTCGGGTTAAAGCGCTAAAACGGGATTTACGAGGAATATTCGTTAGCTTTTGCCGCGTTATTTATTACTGCGCCTTAGCGTAGCGTCTCCTCTCCCGTTATTCCTGATACATGTCAATCCCTTCTTTTAGATTGACGCTTTTATCTTGGCGATACTAACGTATCGCTTTGATAAAAGCGTCAACGAAATGATTGGGTTGTACAGGCGACTGTGTATGTAGGCTTAGTTTTGTTAAAAGTAGTTTCCTAATGCCGTAATTCTTTCGTTTGTTCAACAAAACCGCCGCTATCCGTTCCGCGGAGGCGAGGATCCAAATTAAAAACCTACGGATAACGATCGCTTTGCGAGCGCAAAAAAGCGTTACAATACCAAGATTCAAGGAGGACGTATGATTCGCTATATCGATCACAAGCTGATGGGACGCGGTAAAAGCGATTGGCTTGATAGCCGTTTTCATTTTTCGTTCGCGGAATACTGCAACAAAGACAACGTCAATTTCGGCGCGTTGCGCGTTCTAAACGACGATCGCGTTAAAGAGGGCGAAGGCTTCGGTATTCACCCGCATAAAAATATGGAGATTATCTCCTATGTGATATGCGGCGAATTGACGCACGGCGACACGCTAGGCAACAGGCAAACGTTAAAGCGCGGCGACGTTCAATATATGAGCGCGGGAACGGGCGTAGCGCACAGCGAGATGAATCTGGGCGAATCGACTTTGCGATTTTTGCAAATATGGATTATCCCCGACAAACAGGGCTATCAGCCAAACTACGGCGATTATCGGTTTGACTTTGAGGAGCGCAGGGATCGATGGCTTGCGATCGCAACTTGCGTAGATAACGCCAAAAGCGCCGCGCCGATCAAGATTCATCAGGATATTAACCTCTACGCTACGCTCGTAAGCGCGGGAAAGTCGATCGACTTTGAAGTCGCGATCGGCAGGCAGGCGTATCTTGTTTTGATCGAGGGCGACGCGCTTGTCAAAACAAAATACGGCGAAATAACGCTTCGCGGAGGCGATGCCGCCGAGATTATCGACGAGTCGATAACCATAGAGGCGCAAAGCGAGGCGCATACGCTTTTGATCGAGATGAAAAAGCCTTGAAAGGCGATCGCGCTTGATCAAAAAAGAGTCGATAGAAGCCTTAAAATCCCGCGTGGATATTGTCGATCTGATCGGTTCGTACGTCGAACTGAAACGATCGGGCGCGACTTACAAGGCGCGTTGCCCCTTTCACGACGAGCGCACGGCGAGCTTTAACGTCAATCCTATCAGAGGGTATTACTACTGCTTTGGCTGCCAAGCAAAGGGCGACGCGATCGACTTCGTTATGCGGCTGGAACGCCTTACCTTCGAGGAAGCCGCGCAAAAGATCGCCAATCTTTACAACGTATCTTTAGAATACGAAAGCGGCGCGAATCTAAAACGGCGCGATTACCGTCCGCTTGAAGCGTTAAAAAAGCTCTTTTTGGAGGAGCTTGGACGAAACGCGCAGGCGCAAGAATATTTGCGTTCGAGAGGCTTAAGCGAAGAGATCATCGAGCGCTTCGAGATCGGCTACGCGCCCGAAAGCCATTTGCAGTTAGATTTTCTACGGCGCGAAAAGATACCTTTTGAAACGGCGCAAGAAACGGGCGCGCTCGCGCAGGACGAAGGCGGCAGGTTGTTTGCGCGTTTTACCAAGCGCGTTACCTTTCCGATCTACAGCCACAATGGCGCGATCGTCGGTTTTGGAGGCAGAACGCTGGCAAATCACCCCGCGAAATATATCAATTCGCCCCAAAGCGAGATTTTTGACAAGTCGCGCCTGCTTTACGCTTTGAACGTCGCGCGCGACTTTATACTCAAGCAAAAAACCGCGATCGTCTGCGAGGGTTATATGGACGCGGTTATGCTCCATCAGGCGGGCTTTTCTAACGCGATCGCCACGCTAGGCACGGCGCTGACAAAGGAGCATCTGCCGCTATTAAAACGCCTTGATAATCCTGAAATTATCCTTTCGTACGATAGCGACGCGGCGGGGCGCGAGGCGGCTTTCAAAGCCTCTAGGTTGCTTGCGGCGCATAATTTCAAAGGCGGCGTAGCGACTATCGAGGGCGGCAAAGACCCCGCGGAGCTAGTAGCTTCCGGCGCGGTTGAAACGCTTGCGAAAGCCTACAAAGACGCCAAGTCTTTCGCAAAATACGCGATCGAAAATATCGTTGATCGCGCCGCTTCGCCCGATACGGCGCTGCAAGAGGCGCAGGCGTTTTTGGACGAACTTTCGCCGCTTTTAGCCGAAGAAACGGCGCGATACGCGGCGGCAAAATTAGGAACCGATCGCAGGCGCTTTAAGATCAGATCGGATCAAACGCCGCCGCCGCCTACGATTCTTAGCGGTAGGCGCGACGTGGGAGAATTGGCTTTGATCAAAACGCTCTCGCTAGATAGCGAAATGCACGCCAATATGATCGACTATCTCAATCCCGCGCTCTTTTCCGTCCATCGCAATCTTTACGAGGCGCTTCTTAACGGCGATTTTACCGCGCTCTACGCGCTTCAAAGCGAAGAGCGAATCGGTATTATGAAAACCGAGGAGGCTTTGACGGCGGCGCGGCGGCTGATGTTGATCTTTTGCGAAAAAGAGGCGCGGCTACTTAGAGAGGATCGCCAAGCCGAGCGCTTAAAAGAGGCGCAAAGAGCGATTATGCGATTAAAAAGCGGCGAATCGATCCCCTTTCGCCGTTTTTAATCCGTTTTCTCTTTTTTAGATCTTTTACGCGCATATTCGCAAACATTCCGATTAAAGACGGCTTTTGGAATACGGCGATCGCGCTTAAGCGACGGATACCTTATCGCGCAAGTTTAAGGCGATCTTGTTTCGCTCGTCTTGCCCTTCAAAGATCGCAAAGATACGATCGCCCTCTTTGAAATGATCGCTTAGTTTTGTTACGCGTTTTCCTCCCGCGCCTACTTTGGAGATATGAATAAGCCCTTGCGATCCGTCGGGTAGCTCCGCGAACATACCGAACTCGACAAGTTTAACGATCGTCGCTTCTAACTCTTGATTTACGGCGTATTGGCTTCGCGCGTTTTCGCGTTTGTGCGGCGGCGCGCCCCGTTTCGCGCTCTCTTCGGCTATGCGTATCACTTCCGATCGCGCCTCGCCCACGCTTAACGCGTCGGTTCCTCTGATTTTTACGCCGCCGCTTTCTTTGTCAAGATCAATTTTTACGCCGTACTTTTCGCACAATTCGGCGATCACCGCGCCGCCTTTGCCGATAACCGCCGGAATCGACCTTGGATCGACGCTAAAACTTTCCAGCCCTGGCAACGCCGCTTTATTAACGACAATATTCGCGCGCGCCGCGTTCATCTTTTCCAAAATGCTCAACCTTGCGACGCGGGCGCGTTCTAGCGCTTCGGCAAGCAGGTTTAACGGCAAACCGCCTAGTTTTATATCCATCTGTAAAGCGCTAACGCCGTCTTGCGTTCCCGCGACCTTGAAATCCATATCGCCGTCGTGATCCTCTAAACCTGAAATATCGGTCAAAATCGCGTAGCGATCGCCCTCCGTCATAAGTCCCATCGCCACGCCCGCGACAAGTTTTTTAAGCGAAACGTCGGCGGCTTTTAGCGCCATCGTCGCCGCGCACACCGTAGCCATAGAAGAGCTTCCGTTGCTCTCTAAAATCTCGCTAACGACGCGGATCGTATTTTCGTAAGCGGGATCAAGCTGGCTTTCTATAGCGCGTTTAGCGAGGTTGCCGTGTCCAAGCTCGCGCCGTCCGGGCGATCCTAAACGTTTTGTTTCGCCCACGCTAAAGCCCGGAAAATTGTAATGAAGGAAAAACTTTTCGTAGGTTTGCGTCTTGTCGGTTAGCCGCTCTAAACCCTGCCGATCGGAATCGCCGCCCAAAGTTACGATCGCCAAAGCCTGCGTCTGCCCCCGCGTAAATAACGCGCTTCCGTGCGCTTTTGGCAACAGGTTGGTTTCGATCGATATAGGTCGAATCTCGTCCAAAGCGCGTCCGTCGGCGCGTCTGTTTTCGTCCAAAACGCCTTTGCGCGTCAAATAACGTTTTCGCGCCTCTACGGCAAGCTCCACGCCTCTTGCGTCGTCGGTTTCAAGCGACTTGATCGCCCGCGCGACGATCGCTTTAAGCGCGCCGCCCCGCTCGCTTTTAGACGCTTCAAAGATCGCCTGTTTAATCGCCTCGTCGTAGTTATCGGCGATATGTTTTGCAATCTCCTCGCTAACGAGGTCGCTTTTAAGCGCGAAAGATCCCGTCTTTTTTGCGGCGATCGCAAACGCCTCTTCGTAGGTTTTCGCGGCTTTGGCGACGTTTTCCTGCGCCAAAGCGATCGCCTCTAAAAGCTCCTTTTCGGATAGCTCCGTTCCGCCGTTTTTCCATAAACTCTGCATTTCGATCATCAAAAGCTCGTCGGCGCTACCGCAGACAAAAAGATCGATAGAGGATTCGTTTCGCAATTGCGAAAGCGAGGGATTAACCGCAAAACGATCGTCTATGCGGGCGATTCGCGTCGCGGCTACGGCTTTTCTTGCGGGAAGCGATCCCACAAAGAGCGCCGCGCCCGCCGCCAAAACCGCTAAACGCTGTAAATCTGCGTCGGCTTCGCAGCTTAAGACCTCCACGACAATCAAAATCGGCGTCGTTAGCCCTTTTGGAAAGAGCGGGCGAAGGGCGCGATCGACGATACGCGAGGTAAGCGTTTCAAAATCGCTCGGCTTGTTTTCGCGTTTTAGAAAACCGCCCGGAAACTTGCCCGCCGCGTAGGTTTTCTCGATATACTGCACCGTTAAAGGCAGAAAATCGTCGTCGCTCTCTTCGGCTTCTTCGTAGGTTACCGTCGCTAAAAGGACGTTGTCGCCCTCTCTAAACCAGACCGCGCCGTCCGCTTGGTTGGCGTATTTGCCAAACTCGTATCTCTCGGGCGCTTTGATGGGCGCGACATTAACGATCTTCTCGTTCATAAATCTCCTTTTGGTTTTTCAGTTTTGGTATCGATTTTACCCTGTCCGATCGCGGCGATAACCGCGGCGATATTTGCGGGTTCTTGCGTCTGATAGTAGCTTTTTGCCTCGACGTAGTGCGGCAAACGATAGGGCAGATACGCGTCGTCGATTAGGCTGTAGAGTTCTACCGCTAGATTTTCTGGAATCACGGGCATCGCCACGGCGACCTTTGCGGGGTTCATCGCAAAGATCGTCTTTAGCGAAACCATAAGCGTCAGTCCGGTATCCGCTCCCTCGTCGACCAAAAGAACGTTTTTGCCCGCCATATTTTTTAGCGCGGCGCCTTTTCGGTATTTGTAGAGATAGCTCAAAATCTTCTCGTCGCGTTTGCGTTTCGCCTCGCCGTATATGTAGTCGTCGCTAACGCCAAAGGCGCTCGCTAGAAAGTGGTTGATCACGATCTCTTCCGTTTCGCTTACTACGGAGATCCAACAGTCCTTGTTGATCGGCGAACAGATAGGCTCCGTGAAAATAAAGTCTAACGTTCCGCCGATCGCTTTAGCGACGTCGTAGGCGATCTGCGCGCCCTGTTCGCTCATCGCCAAAACCTCCCATTTTTCCTTTTTCATCTGTTGGGTCGGCATAGCGGCGACGAGTTTCTGGGCGGCTTCGGAGCGACTTTCAAAAAGAGTCATTTAATAAAGCTCGTTCCGCCGCTAAGAAGCAAATATTTAAGATCGTCGTCCACAAAATGTACGCCCGCGCCCGCGAAAAAGTTATCCGCGTCGGGATTTAGGAAGTTGTCGTAGCCGCCATAGACGGCGATATATTTCCAAGGCAGATAACGCGCGGTAAATCTTAAATGCGCCTTATCGCCGCGAATATCATTAACCGCGTTAAAATCATACGCTTCTAGGGAGAGTTTAAGCCGATCGTCGTCGCTAAAGTAGTCTAGCCCCACGCCGCCCGTGTCGCGTATCAATCCGCCGCGAAGCAACCAGTTGTCGTAGCGTTTGCCTAATTGCGCGCTGATCAAATAGTCGTCCTCCGAGCTATGCAGTTTAGGCAAAATCGCCTTTCCGTTGCTATCGTAACGATCGATGATCGGCGCGCCCGTAACGCCGATCATATAGTAGTTTGTCGGATTGGGCAGATAGGCGACCGACACGACGGATTCGCCAAAGCGGTCGTTAAACATTCTTAGATAGTTAAGATCGACCTGAAGCTCGGCTTTACTAGCTTTGCCCAACATCTCGTCAAGCCCTTCGAGCGTATCCGTTCCTTTTTCAAAAAAGGTCTTTACGCTCGCGATCGTTTCGTCCAAACTAGAGGAGCTTTCGTTGCTATCGCCGATAAAGGCGAGCAGGTTATCTTCCAGTTTTGAAAACTTCTCTAAAATCTCCGGCAATTTCGCGTTAATATCTTTACCCGTTTGGCGAAACTCGGCGGATAGATCGTCGATCTGCGACATAATTTGAGGAAGTTTAGAGTTGATCGTAATACCCGCGATCCTAAACTGCTCTCCCGCGTCGGCAAGTTCGTTTCCCATTCTTTCGATCGCTTCTATCGCCTCTTTTAGATTGGTTCTCGTTTCGTCGTCGAAAGCCTCGTTTAGACCTCGCATAAAGTTTCTAACCTCGTCGATCGCCTCGTCGATCGAAGCGTAGCTTTTATATTTTGCAATCCGATCGCCGTCGCCTAACAGCCGATCGGAATCGCCGTAAAGCAAGTTGATCGCGCTGCCGCCAAGCAGGGATTCCTGCGCGACGACCATTACCGAATCTTCGGAGATTTTATGTCCTTCATAGATAAAAAGCGTCAAAACGACCTTATTGCGATCGACTTGCAACTTTTCTAAAAAACCCGCCTCTACTCCCTGAACTCTCACGACGCTGTTTAACTCCAAACCCGACGCGCTAGGAATCTCGGCGTAGAGGCGATAACCGTCCCGCCAGAGATTCGCCACGCTAGAAACCCGCGTCGAAAGCGCGATCAAAGCCGCAATCGATATTAAAATAAATAATCCCACTTTAGACTCCGGTCGCATTTAGGTTCTCTCTTTCGAGTAAAGTTTTTGATTTACGTCGCCAAACGGCGCTAAAATCAACCGCAAATAGATCGTATCGTCGGTCTTTGAAGAGCTACCGCCGCCCGCGTTATAAGGCGTAATCGTTCGCTCAAAACTTAACTCCGCATTCCAGCAACCGCTTTTATGCGCCAACGCGGCGCGCCAACCGCGATCGGCGTTTTCTAACTGATCGCGTTGATATTCGCCGACGATCCTATTGCGCGAATCTATATCGTATCCTAGCGAACCTTTCAAATATCGCTTCGTCGTTTTTTCGCCGTCGTATTCGTAAAGGCGCGTTAAAGAGTAGTCTATCGCCCCCAACGATCCGCTTAAACCCGTCGTATTCAACGTTACCGCGCCGTATTCGTGCGAGTAGATCGTCCTAACGCTTAAACGCTGGCGCAAAAAGTTCGCGACGATTTCGTTTTCCATATTCAGCCAAGTCGTCCCGTCTTCGATCTTCGCGCTTTGATTAAGGCGGTGCGTCAAAATCGCGCTTCCCTTTTTATCGTAAAGAAACTGCGTTAAATAGAGCGAAGCCGTCCGTTTCGAGGCGCTTTCGTCGGCGACTTCGACAAAATCGCCGTCGGATTTATAGTAGAAGGGATCGGAAAGGCTCGTTCCAAAACCGATCGTATGAAAGGCGTTTTCGTAAGGTTTGGCAAGAAGCGTCGATAGATCGAGCGTAAAGGTTTGGCGATCGCGCCTCCCGCGCTCTAGGTTCGCGCTCCCTATCTGATCGAAGTAGTCGATCTGATAACGCGAAGAGTCCAGTCTGGCGCTCAAAAGCAAATAATCGTCAAAAAGCGAAAAATGATAGCCGATCGGAATCGAGATCGTATAATCCTGCGCTTTGCTCCCCTCTTTACGCGTGAAATTGCGCGCTCTAAAATCGACGTCGTAAAGCAGATTGTCAAAATAGAGCGATCGCGTAAATAAACTCGCGTGCGCTTCGGGCAAAATCTGCGCTAGGCGATCGTTGTTATCGGGCTTTTTGAAATCTTTGAAATAGCGCGAATATACGCCCAAATACGCCGAGTCGCCTTTGAGAAAATAGTCGGCTTTGTTGGTGACAATCGCGCTAATATCTCGGTTTAATTTTGAACTATCGAGCGAATGTAGATCGACGTATTCGATATCGTTGTAATCCTGATAGTCGATCAGTAGCCCCTCTTGTAAAGCCGACGACGCGGAGGTAAAAAGGCGCGTTCTTTCGTAGAGCAGATCGCCGCCTTGTTTAACTTGCCTATCGTCTTTATTTGCGATTTCGTATTCCTCTTTTTCTTTGAACTTGCCTAGATTGATCGAGCCGTTAGAATAAGGCGAATCGACCCAACGAAAGTATAACCCAAGCCCGTCGCCTCGTTTATAGCGGGCTTGATCCCAAAACTCCAAATCCCACTGATCCATTTCTGCGATATAAAACGGAATCTCAAAAAGCGCGCCCTCTTTTTTCGACGATCCGAAACGCGGAAACAAAAATCCGCTATGGCGTTTATTATCGGTGTAGTAGCCAAAAAACGGCATATAAAATATCGGAACGCGCCCCGCGTAAAAAACCGCGTGGCTAAGCTCTACCCACTGCTTTTCCTGATCGTGCTTTGCCTGTTGAAACCGAAACGACCAATCGGGGCTTGCGGGCGCGCAACCAGAAACGCTTCCTTTTCTGATAATCGAGATATTGCCTTCTACCGACGCTTCGTTACCCGCGAGCCATATTTGACCTTGATTGGATATGGTAAAAAAATGATCGACGTTGCCGCTTCGACGATCGACGTCGCGCAGTTTTATGTAATCCGCCAACATTAGATCGCCGCCGGGCCGGGAGAAATAGACATTTCCGAATAGCTCCGCTTCGCCCGTATCTTGGCAGTAGATCATACGATCGGCGCGCATATAATCGCCATTTTCGCCGCGCAAAGATACGTCGCCCTCCGCGATCGTAACGTTTCCCTCGCTTTTAACGTTTGCCGCGATCAACTCTACGCGGCTCTCGGCAAATAAGGCGATCGCTATGAACGAAAAGAGCCAAAAAGCTCTAAACATTGATCACGATAGCGCCAGAAATCTTATCGTGCCACGTTTGGCGCAACGGATTGAAAAAAGCCCAAACAAAGCCAAACTCTAGGCATAGATTACTTACGACGCGCGTTAAAGAGCGAGTCAAAGCGACCAAGAACGACGGTTTCGACAAGCTAGCTACCTCGATCACCGCGATTCGTTGCCACATCTTGCCCAAAGTCGCGCCGTATAAAGCGACGAAGATTGTGTGATAGGCGATATGAAAGAGGGCGATCCATATAAAGTTTGAAACGAACAGCGATTGGATCGCGACAATTTGCGCGATTGGATCGTTTGAGCTCGCGGCGGCGGCGAAACGATCCCACAAAGCGACGATCGCCATTAGACCAATTAGCGTTTCGTCGAGAAAATACGCCGCGATCCGTTTTGAATCGGAGGCGATCGTTAGCTCTTCTCGCGCAAGATCTTGTTCTATTCTATCGTTCATTGTAAAGCCTGATAAGCTATATCGGTTCTAAATTGCATACCCTCGAAACGGATTTTACCGATAAGATCGTAAGCGTTTTGCCGCGCCGCTTTGATCGTATCGCCAAGCCCCATAGCGACCAAAACGCGCCCGCCGCTTGCGAGAAGCTCGCCGTTTTCGCCTTTGGTTACGCCCGCGTAAATCACGTAAGCGTTTTCGTTTTGCGCGTTTTGCTCGACGGTTATCGGCTTTGGATCGCTCGGTTTATAAGGATAATTTTGCGACGCGACCACCACGCCGACCGCCGATTTGTCGCTAAACGTCGCTTTAGCGCCGCTTAGATCGCCCTTTGCGGCGGCGTAAAAAAGATCGATCGGGCTGGAAACGAGCAGAGCCGTCAGCGCTTCGCATTCGGGATCGCCGAAACGGACGTTAAACTCTAGCGTATAAGGCTCGCCATCGACGACCATAATTCCGCAAAACAAAACGCCCGTAAAAGGCGAGTTTTCCGCGTTCATAGCTTCGATCGTAGGCTTGATAATACGCGCCGCAATTTTATCCGTCAGTTCTTGCGAGGCAAGCGGCGTTCTTGCGTATGCGCCCATTCCGCCCGTATTTGGCCCGCGATCGCCCGTTAAAAGCCGCTTGTGATCTTGGCAAACGGGCAGAACGATAAAATCTTTGCCGTCGCTGATCGCGAATACGGAAAGCTCGAAGCCCTCCAAAAACTCCTCGATCACGATACGCTCGCCCGCTTGCGCGAAACTAACGCCGCTTAACATATCCTTCGCGGCGTTAAACGCCTCTTGCCTGTTTTGCGCGATAATCACCCCTTTGCCCGCGCAAAGCCCGTCCGCTTTGACGACGATCGGCTCTTTTAACGTATCGATAAACTTTTTTGCCTCGTTTAGATTGTCCGTTTCGATATAACGCGCCGTAGGAATGTGATACTTGTTTAGAAAGTTTTTCATAAAGGCTTTTGAGCCTTCGAGCCGCGCCGCGTTTTTCGCGGGGCCAAAAATAGTTAGATTTTTTGCGCGAAAAATATCGACGATCCCTTTTGTCAGCGGTTCTTCGCCGCCTACGATCGTCAGTTTAACGTCGTTTTTAATAGCAAAATCGGCAAGCTCTTCAAAATCCTTGATCGCGACGTTTTCGCCCAGCTTTTCGCTTGCGCCGTTGCCGGACGCGAAGTATATTTTTTCGCACTTTTTATCGGCTTTTAGGGCGCGTCCGATCGCGTATTCGCGCCCGCCGCTTCCAACAATCAAAACATTCATCAGTTTAATCCGTAAATAGATAAACCGGACGGGCGTTCGCGCAGTCATTTATTGGTCGCGAGTCAGAAAAGATAGAAGCCGTTTGACTCTTTAGGGGCAAATCCATAAAGGTTATGCCACAGCGCCGAATCAAAACAAGGTTCTTTAGCAACGCGCGAAAAATGTTCGACCCAAATAGACGACGGGTAGCGCTCCATCCAGCTCCGTAATTATATCCTACCCTTCTAAAAGCGTTCGCGCTAACTTGATCGCGCTTGTTAGATCGGCTTTTGGGACGATCATTATGGGCGCGTTTGGCTCCAACGCCTTTGCCGCTCTTTTTCCTACCGCGATCTCCGTCTAGCCTTTTTGCCAACTTGTTTGCGCGAAAAAACTTTGAACGGCGCTAGGCGCGCTAAAGACGATCGCCGCGTTTGCGGGGATTTTAGACGGATCGATAGATTTTGGGCGCGTTTCCTAGTGGATCGCGCTCTGGTAAAAACCCCCGATCGCCTCAAAATCCCCTTCCAGATCGCCCGACGACGCGGGCGCGAGGGCGGAAAACGCAAAATATGTCGCTTTTAGGCTTTACGCTAATTACGACGTTTTCGGCTTTTTACGACGGAGTTTGTAAGCGCAATACGAGCAAAAATCCAATAATAAAGGCGAAAAATGGCAAATAGACAGATTGCTATCGGCGCGGCGTCGACTTTGTTATTAAAGAGAAGGGTTTAGAATACCCCAAATGGCGCTCAAGCCAAATGCGAGGTTGCGTTAGGCGCGTTTTACGCGAATAAAAACAAAACGATCGCCGCTATATTTGACGCTTCCGCGCCGAGTTTGGACGAGATCGAAATCCTAAAAGATGATAAACGCTTCCTTGAAGTCTGCGATTTTGAAGTAAGGGATCTATTTAAGCGCGAAGTTGCGGCGGCTTTTTCGGGAAGCTGGATCGAAGCGCTAGAATGGCTAAATAAAAACTTCGAGAACCTTAGAACGCAAGGGCTTAACGCTAAGCGGATACAAACGACGTAAAAGACGATAAAGAGCTTTCAAGAAATATGCGATTTTGAAGCGTATAACCTTTACCGATGAAACTAAGGTTATACATAGTTTTGCAGAAACGTTTATCGACGCGCTAGCTAAATCCGCCAAACTTCGCGCCTTTTGGAGCTTTTCGCAAGCTAGAACGACAAGACGGCGCGAGCGCGGGTTTGCGAAAAGCGCGTAAATTAAAACGCGTTAAAAAACGCGGCGGCGATCGCAAATAAGAGCGCCGAAAGGAGCGCCGTAGCGGGGACGGTGATAATCCACGCGGCGACTATTTTTTTCACCGCCGATCGCTTAACAAGCTCTCTTTTATACTCCTTTTTCAAAACCTTGCGCTCTTTTTTGGAAAAATGCGGGTGGTTCGCCTCTTTTTGCGCCGCTTTTTTCTTCATCGCTTTAAGCATTATCGCCTTTTTTTCAAGCGCGGCGGACTTAAAACGGGCGATATACGCCTCCATTCGTCCGCGATCTTCGCCTTCGTGCGCCGCGACGATCAGCTCTAGCATTTTCGCGTGCGAGCTTTTTAGGTATTCGCGCAAAAATCCCACGCCAAAAACCGCGCCGATCGCAACGTGCGTCGTGGAAACGGGAAGTCCCAACCGCGAAGCGGCAATCACGGTAAGAGCCGCCGAAAGCGCTATACAGTAGGCTCGCGTTTTGTCCAAATCGGTGATCTCGCCGCCGACGGTTTTGATAAGACGGGGGCCGTAAAGCGCAAGACCTAGAGCAAGCCCCAGCGCGCCGATTAGCATAACCCACAGCGGAATCGCGGTTTTCGACGCGATCGCGGCGTTACGCAAGGTTTCGTCGATCGCCGCGAGCGGACCAATCGCGTTCGCCACGTCGTTCGCGCCGTGCGCAAAGCTCAAAAGCGCCGCCGCGAAAACAAGCGGTAAGCCAAAAAGCTTATTCACCGCCGCTTTTGAGTTTTCGTTTTTTTGCGCGGCTTTTTTAGCGACGTAACGCGAAAGAAAATAGACGACGATCGCAAAAATCCCCGCGTAAAGCGCCGCGCTTGCAAAATCAAGCGCGATCAGCCTGCCAAAGCCTTTGATCAGCATATAGCCGCCAAACGACCACGCCATCAGCGCGTTTAAGAGCGGGACGACCTGCGCGGCGGCTTTGGTCATCTCGCGTCTGTAGGTGATCGTTCGCTTGATCGTATAGAGCGCGATCGCCGCGATAATTCCGCCCAATACGGGAGAAACGACCCAGCTTGAAACGATCGCGCCCATCGTTTCCCACTGCACCGCGCCAAACCCGCCCGCGGCGATCCCCGCGCCCATAATCGCGCCCACGATCGAATGCGTCGTGGAAACGGGCGCGCCGATCGCCGTAGCCAGATTTAGCCATATCGCGCCCGCTAAAAGGGCGCACGCCATAACGCGGACGAAAGTTTCCGCGCCTCCGACGACGTCTAAATCGATAATGCCGCTTTTAACCGTATCGACCACCTCGCCGCCCGCTATCACGGCGCCCAAAACCTCGAAAATGGCCGCAAGGGCGATCGCGCCCGCCATCGTGAGCGCTTTAGAGCCTACGACGGGCCCCATATTGTTCGCCACGTCGTTCGCGCCGATATTCATCGCCATATAAGCGCCAAAAAGCGCGGCTACGACAAGTAACGCGGGCGCGTAAGCCGCGCCGTTTAGGAGCGTGTCGGACTGCGTCGTCGCGTAGATAAAGACCGCCAGCATAAACAGCAGGGCGACGCCCAAACGCGAAAAATCAAGGCGGGAGGCGGCGCTCGCTTTTTTCTCAATATCGGATAGATCTTTGAGTTTCACATAAACCTTTGGTTTAATTTGGCAAAATACTACCAGCAATAGACTAATAGTAAGGAATGAAAGTGAAAAAATTAGCGCTTGTTTTAGCGTTTGCGGCGTCGGTATTTGGCGCGGAGTGGCTTGAGAACTACGGCGAGGCTTTGGAAAAAGCCAGAGATCAAAAAAAGTTGGTATTGGTCGTCGTAATGCGCCAAAGCTGCCCTTACTGCCGAATGTTGATCGACGAAACCCTGCCTAATAAGGCGATTAACGACAAGATCGAAAGCGAGTTTATCCCGCTTATGCTCGATACGGAAGAGAATCCCAAGCAGGTCGTCGCTTCGCGTTTAACCGCGTCCGCCGTTCCCGCGACGTTTATCCTAAACGCCTACGGAGAAACCAAAGCGACTCTGATCGGCTATCGCCCGCCAATGGAGTTTATGCGCTTTTTACAGAACGAATAAAGCGCTCTTAGTTTCCAAACGGCTTTTGGCTAAAATTACCGCTTTTTTATAAGGATCAAATATGTTCAGGCGCTTTCGGCGATTACGATCAAACGCGAATATGCGCGATCTTGTCCAAGAAACTCGTTTAAGCAAAAACGATCTGATATATCCGCTCTTCGCGCGCTTTGGCGAAGGGATTCGCGCCGAGATCGCCTCTATGCCGGACGTTTTTCAGCTTTCGATCGACGAGCTTATCAAAGAGGCTAAAACCGCGCAAGAAAAGGGGATCAAGGCGATTATGCTCTTTGGAATCCCCGACGAAAAAGATAGCGTAGGCGGCGACGCTTTAAGCGATCGCGGCGTTGTCGCCGAAACGATCCGCGCCGTTAAAAAAAACCTGCCCGACCTGTTAATTTTCAGCGATCTATGTTTTTGCGAATATACCGATCACGGGCATTGCGGCGTTATCGATCCCAAAACGCAAAGCGTGGATAACGACGCGACGCTCGAGATCATAGCCAAACAGGCGATCGTTCACGCCCAAGCGGGAAGCGATTGTATCGCTCCTTCTGGAATGATGGACGGCGCGGTAGAGGCGATCCGAAACGCGCTAGATCGGGGCGGCTTTTATAATCTGCCTATTATGAGCTATTCGACAAAGTTTGCAAGCGCTTACTACGGGCCGTTTCGCGACGCGGCAAACTCCGCGCCGAGTTTTGGCGATAGGCGTTCCTATCAGATGAATCCCGCAAACGCGAGGGAGGCGATCGAAGAGAGTTTGGAAGACGAGCGGCAGGGCGCGGATATTTTGATGGTCAAGCCCGCCCTCGCCTATTTGGATATTGTCCGCCAAATACGCGATCGGACGAATCTGCCGCTCGCCGTTTATAACGTCAGCGGCGAATACGCAATGCTAAAAGCGGCGCAAAAATTGAATCTGATCGACTACGAAAAAACGCTTATAGAAACGATGATCGGTTTTAAGCGCTCGGGCGCGGATCTGATTATCACCTATCACGCAAAAGAGATCTGCGATCTGTTAGACAAAGGCGGTTTATGCGCCACTTCTTAAGCCTTAAAGATTACGAAAAAAGCGAGATTTTAGAGATTTTATCGATCGCGCGGGATTTGAAGCGCGATCTAAAGGCGGGCAAACCAAACAATTCGATGAGCGGCAAAACGCTAGCTATGATCTTTGAAAAAGCCTCCACTAGAACCCGCGTTAGCTTTGAAATCGGCGCGGTTCAGTTGGGAATGCACCCGCTGTTTTTGTCCGCCCGCGATATTCAGCTTGGGCGCGGCGAACCGATGAAAGACACCGCCCGCGTGATTAGCCGTATGGCGGATATGACGATGATCCGCACATTTGCGCATAGCCGATTAGAAGAGTTTGCGGCGTATTCGGATATTCCCGTTATCAACGGCTTAAGCGACGATTTTCACCCCGCGCAACTAATGGCGGATTATATGACTATCGAGGAGCTTGGTTACGACGATCGCGCCGTCGTCGCGTGGATTGGCGACGGCAATAATATGGCGAATAGTTGGTTGATGTTAGCCGCTAAAATAGGTTTTGAACTGCGCGTAGCCGCGCCAAAAGGTTACGAGATCGCGCCAAAATGGGCGCTTCTTGCGCAAACTTTCGCCGCCAAAAGCGGGGCAAAGCTAACCTTTGGCGGCGATCCGATCGCGGCGGTAAAAGGCGCAAACGTCGTTGCGACCGACGTATGGACGAGTATGGGGCAAGAGGCGCAAAACGAAAAACGGCTTAAAGATTTTGACGGATTTGGCATAGACGATCGCTTAATGGCGTTTGCCGATCCAAAGGCGCTGTTTTTGCACTGCCTGCCCGCCCATCGCGGCGAAGAGGTAAGCGAAAGCGTTTTTGAACGACATTCGCAAACCGTCTTTTTAGAAGCCGAAAACCGCCTACACGCCCAAAAAGGAATTATGGTATGGCTAAACGGGGCTTAAAAAATACTGGTAAGCGGGCTTTTGAAAATGTTAAGTCCGCTTTATTCTATAATCCGCCTAGCGACGAAACGGGTATGATTTTACGAGATGATATTGTTATCGGATAAAAGAGATGAGCTTTGAACAAATATTTAAACAGATTTCGCCCGAAGAGATAGACGAGAATGTATTTACGTTGGTAGGAAAAGATTTTCCGGTTATCACTGCGGGCAAAAAAGAAAATTATAACTCTATGACGGCTAGCGGGGGCGGTATGGGAATGATCTTTATGAAACCTACTACTTGGAGTATTTTTCCGTCAAATCGCTATACGCTTGAAATAATTAAAAAAGAACGAACATATACGCTCTCTTATTTTCCA
Organism: Helicobacteraceae bacterium; assembly: GCA_031275395.1. Taxonomy (GTDB): domain Bacteria; phylum Campylobacterota; class Campylobacteria; order Campylobacterales; family SZUA-545; genus JAIRNH01. The sequence goes on from JAISOU010000091.1 coordinate 16,484, forward strand.
AACACTTATAAAAAGCAAGTACTCTTTTTGGGAAGCAAGTCGGGAAGAGATAGCGAAAAAATGAAAGAGGTTGAATTGACGAGCGTTCAAACTCCTTTAGGTAATATCTCTTTCAAAGAGGCAAAACTCATTATCGAATGTAAATTGACGCAGGCGACGCTCGCGCGCCCCGACGATTTTTACGAGCGGGAAGCTAAAGAGTATATCGACGAAGCGTACAAAGAGGCAAAAGTTTATCGCCAATACGTATTTGGGGAGATCGCGTCTGTTTGGGTAAAACGCAAACCGACTTTAACTTTATGAAAATCCTATATTCGATTTTCTCGGATATAGATCGCGCATAGTCGCTAGTTGCGGCGTTATATACAATCTTGCCATTTTGTCATATCGGATTTTAAGTCGATCGTCCGTCCGTCGATCGTAAAAGTTCCATCGCCGTTGGCGTGAAAAACGCGCCGTTCTTTTCTATGCGGATTATGCCAAGCCGCTACGCCGCGCAGGACAAACAAATACGATCCGTTTATCGCTATCTTTTTCTCTACGACGCACTCTAAGTTTTTAAGACATTCGCCAATCAGAGGCGCTTTGACGTATTTTGCCTTTACGGGCGTTAAATGAAACGCTTTGAACTTATCTATATCGCTTCCGGAGCAGTTGCCGATCGCTACGGTTTTTTTCATTAGATCGACGGCGGGCGCGGCTATTACGCATTCGCCCGTTTTGACAAGCGCGCGGTAAGAGTAATTCCACTCGCCCAACATAACGCCTACCGTAGGCTCAAAACCCATCGAGGCGTGGCAGCTTGCGGTCATAACGTTATCCCGCCCGTTTAAGCGCGTAGCGATCAGCATAACGGGGCCGCATTCAAAAAACGTAAACGCCCGATCGAGCGCAAACTCTTCTAACGTAGATTTATCGTTTCGCATAGATCGATCCTATCGCGAATATTTCATATATGCGGACAAAAGTGGTGGAGATAGGCGGGATCGAACCGCCGACCTCTTGCGTGCCACGCAAGCGCTCTCCCATCTGAGCTATACCCCCAAAGCGTAAATCGCATTATAATAGAGCCGCCATAAAAGGAGGCTAAATTGAAAAAAATCTTGATTTTGAGTTTGACGTTTTGCGCGAGCGCGTTTGGCGATCTGCTTGGCTTTGGCGCGGGAGGCGGCGTGTGGCTGGCTACGCCCGACGGCAAAGCGGAGTATAAAAAAAGCGGCGTAGGCGATCGCTTCGATCTTGATAAAACGGGCTTGGACGGAACGGCAAACGGCTATCTTTGGGCGTATTTTGAACACGAAGTTCCAATTTTGCCCAACTTTATAATCGACGGGACGGCGTTTAGCGCGGAGGGCGAAAAAAATATCGCTATTAGTTTCGGCGGCGCGAGTTTTAACGGCAAAACCGAAACAAAACTGACGGCGAATCAGATCGACTTTGTGGGCTACTACGTTCTGCCCATACCGGCGATCGACGTTCGTGTGGGGCTTGGCGCGGAGTCGATCGACGGCGCGCTAGAGCTTTCGGGGCAAGGGCAAAGCAAAAAAGCCGATCTCTCCGTCGTTCTTCCGATTCTATACGGCGGCGTTCGTTTCGATCTGCCCGAGCTTCCAATCGGCATAGAGGCGGACGTGAAATATATCGCTTACGATAAGTCGCATATATCCGATATTCGCGGCAAAATTGATTGGACTTTTGCCGATTTCGCGCTAAAAGGCGCGATAGAGGTCGGCTACCGATCGCGCTCGATCGTATTCAAAGATTTAAGCGGAACCGACGGCGAAGTCGATCTAACAATATCCGGCGCTTTCGCGGGCTTATCGCTACGTTTCTAAATAAACCGCGCGCGGTTAGGCTCGCTTTACGCGAGCTACCGCCGCGCGCCGTCGTTCGCGCAAAAGCGCCAGCCGAGAAGCGGAGCGGAACGGCGCGGGCGCGAAGGAAGACGGCAAGCAAGCTCCCAAGTCAAGGCGGCGTTATGACGAGCGGAACGGCGCGGGCGCGAAGGAAGGCGGAAATCCAAATACGCAAAGCGCCGACAAAGACGATTTGATCGTCGCCGTTACGAGTTATCTGCGCCTCGCAACCGTGAAACTATCCGGGCGTTGGACTGATCGCGAAAACGACGGACGTTTCAAGAACGTTGATAACGATCGGACAATTTTTCTTCGCGCTC
>JAISOU010000088.1 GCA_031275395.1 Helicobacteraceae bacterium
TAATGAAATAAACGGCGATCGAAAAGCGCTTTAACGCCCGTATGAATTGACGCGAATCGTATTTAACCGTTGCATTGTAACCCAACATAAATAAAACGCAAATTGCGTTCGTTTCTCGGCGGGCGCTTCCCTCCGCGATTAACGGCTGGAGAGCGCCTATCGCTCCGTCCTTCGCGCCTTGCGCTCCTCTTGTTCTACTGCGTAGCAGGAAGCTTGCCGTTTCGTCAAAGGTATAACGGTTGGTTTTATAAGGCGTTTTGGTTAGTCTTGCTCCATTATCGCCGCGAACGAATCAAAATATAACGCTCTCATCTCCGCGCTGGATAAACTAATCGAGCTGATTATCAGATTATTTTGCGTTACTTTGCCGATCTGCTCGTAGTTTAAGCCCGACTGCGCGATCAGGTTTTCAAAAGCCTCTTTCTTTTCGGGCGCCACCTCTACAATCGCCCGCGAAAAACTTTCGCAAAATAGATCGCGCTCTTCGCCGAGCGTTACCATACCTTCAAAGCCAAGTTTGCCGTGTAAAGCCATCTTAGCGACCGCGACCGCTATGCCGCCGACGCTTACGTCGTGCGCCGCAAGCGCTAGCCCCTGTTGATTGGCGCTTATGACGCTATCCCATAAGAGCCGTTCGGTATCGAGATCGAGCTTTGGCGCTTTGCCCGCCACGCGCTTTGCGAAAACTTTCATATAGAGCGATCCGCCAAACTCGCCGCGAGTTTCGCCAAGCAGATAGACGAGATCGCCCGCCTTTTTGAACGGCATAGTAAGCGTTTTTTTGGGATCGTCGAGCAAGCCGACCATAGCGATCGTTGGCGTTGGAAAGATGCTCTTGCCGCCGCTTTCGTTATAAAGAGAAACGTTGCCGCTTACGACGGGCGTTTTGAGCTTTAGGCACGCCTCTTTGATTCCTTCGCACGCCTCTTTGAACTGCCACATCACTTCGGGATTTTCAGGATTGCCAAAGTTCAAACAATCGCTAATCGCCAGAGGAGTTGCGCCGCTCATCGCTACATTGCGCCCCGCTTCGGCGACCGCCGCCGCCGCGCCCGTTTTTGGATCGATATAGCAAAAACGCGGATTGCAATCGACGCTAAGAGCGATCGCCTTGCCGTTTTCGTGAACCAATATAACGCCAGCGTCGCTTTCGCCTATTTTTGTGATCGATCCCGCGCCGATCGTGGAATCGTATTGCTCGTAGATAAAGCGTTTATCGGCGACTTCGGGGTGGCTTAATAGGGCTTTAAGCGCGTCCGTAGAGGAAAGCGAGCCTACTATATCCGCGTCTTCCAGATTTGCAATTTCGTCAAGATAAGCGGGACGTTTGATCGGGCGATCTAGAACGGGCGCGTAATCGTCCGAGATAGAAACGGGCAGATTGGCTACCAGATCTCCCTTCCAAAATAGCTCCATACGCCCCGTATCGGTAACCTCGCCGATAACCGCGGCGTCCAACTCGTATTTTTTGAAAAGCTCGATAACCTCCGCTTCGCGCCCTTTTTTTGCGCAGATCAACATTCGCTCTTGCGATTCGGAAAGCATTAGATCGTAAGGAGTCATATTCTCTTCGCGCATTGGGACGCGATCGAGATACATTCTCATACCGCCGCCGCCGCGCGAAGCCATCTCAAAGCTAGAGCTTGTCAAGCCCGCCGCGCCCATATCCTGAATACCGACGATGCGATCGGTTTGAAAAAGCTCCAAGCAGGCTTCCATTAGAAGTTTTTCGGCGAACGGATCGCCTACTTGAACGGTGGGGCGTTTAGATTTGCTTTCATCGGCAAAACTATCCGACGCCATAACCGCGCCGCCAAGTCCGTCGCGCCCCGTTTTGCTGCCGACGTAGATCACGGGGTTTCCCGAGCCCTCTGATCGCCCGTAAAATATGCGATCTCTTTTCGCTATGCCAAGCGTAAAGGCATTGACCAATATATTGCCGTTGTAGCGCTCGTCAAACGTCGTTTCGCCGCCTAACATAGCGATCCCAACGCAGTTGCCGTAGCCGCTAATTCCAGCCGACACGCCGCGAAGCAAGCGCTGTTGTAGTTTGCCTACCGCGCCGCGATCGGTTATATCGCCAAAACGAAGAGAATTAAGATTGGCGATCGGTCTTGCGCCCATCGTGAAAATATCGCGCAGAATACCGCCCACGCCCGTCGCCGCGCCTTGATAGGGTTCTATAAAGCTAGGGTGGTTGTGGCTCTCCATCTTAAATATGGCGGCGTAGCCGTCGCCTATATCGATCGCGCCCGCGTTTTCGCCCGGCCCTTGAACCACCCACGCGGCTTCGGTAGGAAACGAGCGCAAATATTTCTTGCTGGATTTGTAGCTACAATGCTCGCTCCAAGCCGCGCCTACGATTCCGAGCTCGACTAGATTTGGCTTTCTCCCCAAAATCTTCTCTATGCGGCTATACTCGTCGTTTGTAATTTTATGCGCCTTCAAAAGCAACTCGATCTCCTCTTGCATAAGCAAAATCCTCCGCCAGACGCTTTTTGCGCCGAAAATGATTCGCCATTTTAGCCAAGCGGCGCTTGAGCAAGAACGCGGTTTTACGATTACGATCTATCGATATCGCGGCGGCGAGCCTTGATCGCGCTTTCCGAAAAACCTTTGCATATTTTTACTCCCGTAAAATCGCCGTATCAGACTCTAAACGCTCTAACGGAGTTAAAAACCGCCAAAATCGATACGCCTACGTCGGCGAAAATCGCGCCCCACATTCCGCTTAAACCGACCGCTCCGAGCGTTAAAATCAAAGCCTTTACGCCGAGCGCGAAAGCGATATTTTGCGAAGCGATACCAGTCGTTTTTTTGGCGATCTTAATAGCCGTCGCTACGCTCGCGGGATTGTCGTTCATTAAAACAATATCCGCCGCTTGCGCGGTTATATCGCTACCCAACGCGCCCATAGCGATCCCTACGTCCGCTCTTGCTAGCGATGGCGCGTCGTTTATGCCGTCGCCGACAAAGGCAAGTTTTTTGCCCTTTTGCATTTTTTGCGACAACATCTCGATTTTATCGGACTTTTCTAACGGCAATAATTCCGAAAAAACTTCGTCGATCGCTAATTTTTTAGCGATATCGTCGGCTATATCTTTGCGATCGCCCGTAAGTATTACGATATTATTAACGCCAAGTCGCCTTAACTCTTGCGCTATCGTTAAACTTTCTGGTTTTATTTCGTCCGATATGACTATATGTCCCGCATAAACGCCGTTTATAGAAACATAGGCTATAGTATTTATCGATTCTGTAGGTTCAAAATCGATCTGATTTGTCCGCATCAATTTTTCATTTCCAACTAATATTGTTTTGCCGCGAATAACCGCCCTTACGCCAAATCCAAAAAGCTCCTCGCACAGGGATATATCGCTTGGGTTGATCTCTTTGCTATACGCGCTAAGGATCGAAGCGGCGATCGGATGCGGCGAAGCGCTCTCGGCGCAAGCGGCGTAATAAAGTAGTTCTTCTTTGCTGAAATCTGCGCTAGGAAGCGCTTTACTAACTGCGAATTTACCTTTTGTTAAAGTGCCCGTTTTATCGAAAACGACCGTATCCGTAAGGCTTAAAGCCTCAAGATAGTTGCCGCCTTTTACTAATATACCGCGCTTTGACGCGCCTCCTAATCCTGCGAAAAAACTAAGCGGAACGGAGATTACAAGCGCGCACGGGCAGGATATTACTAGCAGTACCAAAGCCTTGTAAAACCATTCGCTAAAAACGGCGTCGGAGAAAATTAAAGGCGGTAAAATAGCGATCAAAACCGCCCCCGCAACGACGATTGGCGTATATACTTTGGCAAACTTTCTGATAAAATGTTCCGTATTTGCTTTTTTCGCTCCCGCCTCTTCGACAAACTTCACAATTTTTGAAACGGTGGATTGCGCAAATTCGCTTATTACCTCCGCGCTTAAAAGTCCGCTTTTATTGATCGCGCCGGATAAGATCCGATCGCCCTCTTTTACCTCTTTTGGAACGCTCTCTCCGCTAAGAACCGATATATCCAGAAAAGAGCGCCCGCTTATAACTACGCTATCAAGCGGTATCTTTTCGCCCGCTTTAACGACTATAATATCTCCTTTTTTGACGTTTTGCGGATCTGTTTTGACGATTTTATCGCCTATTTTTAGATTAGCGTATTGGGGTTTTATATCTAAAAGATAGGAAATAGACTTTTTAGAGTTTGACACGGCTTTATCCTGCAAAAACTCGCCGATCTTATAAAGCGCCATAACCGCTACGCCCTCCGGATATTCGCCGATCGCAAACGCTCCTAGCGAGGCGACGCTCATAAGAAAGTTTTCGTCAAAAAGATTTTTTAGATCGGCGATATTTGAAAACGCCTTTTTTACTATATCGCCGCCGATTAAAATATAGCTTGCGATAAAAATTGCGAACTCTAAATACGGCGCGATCGTATCCGCCGCTTCGCCAAAGATTGATAAGTTAAAATCCGCAAAAAGCGCAATAACTACGCCAATAGCGTAAAGCAAAACGCCAATTGCGATTGACGCTTTTGAAAACCGCTCGCGATCGCAACCGCAAGAATCGCAACATTTAACGTTTTCGTTCATCTTTTACCCTTTATTTTAGTTATACGATTGAACATCTATTCAACCAAAGCGGCTAAAAAAGCGCCGCATTTGCCTATTCGCTTACGTGGATAATTCCCTGATCGAAAATGTTCTTCACATGATCGTCGGCAAGCGAGTAATAGACGACTTTGCCCTCTTTTTTGAACCTAACGAGCTTGGATTGTTTCAACACCCTAAGCTGATGCGATATAGCGGATTTTGTCATACCAAGCAAAGCCGCTATGTCGCAGACGCACATTCTGTTTTGAAAAAGCGCGCATAAGATTTTTACCCGCGTCGTGTCGCCAAAAACCTTGAAAAGCTCCGCTAAATCAAACAAAATCTCCTCTTGCGGCATCGATTTTGCCGCCGCCGCAACAACCTCTTCGTGTATCGCGTTGCAGTCGCAAACGCCTTCAAGACCTCTGTTTTTCACCGATCGCCTCCCTTATCAGTCAATAGTTGAACATATATTCAATCGTTATCATAACGTTACGCCGCTTAAATGTCAAGACAGAACCGCCAAGGACTAAACGTTTTAATCCGCGCGCGCGCCGTGAAGGGCGCGACTGACGAATTACAAAATACGGAGGTTTCAATATGAATTTCAATCCTAGCGCCCGCAAGGAGCGCGATCTTCTACGCCCTAGAGTTGCGAGAGGTAAAAATAAACAAGAGGATTGATCGGCAGGGGTCTGCCGTCGCCGCGCGATTATTAGTCGTAGCCTATTAAAGCGATCCAAAACGTTCAAGCCGCTTTGGATTGCTCTATTTTGCTTTATCGCGCCAATTTTGACGCGCTATTTTGCCTTGCAAACTAGCGAGACGTCGCTAGCTTTGTCCGGATTCTTGAAAGTCAATTTGGAGTTTGTTAGCTCCAAGATCTGAACGTAGTCGTCGATCTCTTCGTTGGCGTTTTCGCCCAGCTTTTTTTGTCCTTCTATAGCGAATTGTTGCGCCGCCTCTATCATTTTTGCATAGTCGGGCTTCTCTTTGCTCGTCGCCTTAACGGTATGCGCATACTGAAAGAGCTTATCGCCCTTTAACTTCCAATTACCCGTTTCCGAGGTGTTGATAGCATATTTTTCAGGGCTGATAAAATTGATCGTCCCTGAACTTTCGTAAGCGCCGCTCTTGTTGAACTTCATAACGCTTGAAACCTTGATCTTCGTTTGTTCGTCGGTTATTGCGCCCGTTTCGCAAGTCCAAGTTTTGCCTACTAGCAAACTCTGATTTACATTAGCGCCAAACGCCAACGTCGCCGCCATTCCTAAAAGAAGCGTCGCCCTTTTCATTTTTGTCCCTGTTTCAAAATGTTTGTATTCTATCGCGTCTTAGCTTTTGCGCAATCGAGCCGTCAAAAATATCCGCTAAATCCAAGCGATACAATCGCCCGCGAACGATCGTTTAGATCGTTAAAGTTTTGCTCCAAACCAATATGAATATCAACATCTTGTGAAATCGCAAACGCCGCAAAAACGCTTAACGCGCCGTTAAAACCGCGATATTTTTTGTCGCTGTCCCAAAAGCGCTCGTAATTTGCAAGCAGTTTAGCGTCGTCGCCTAAACGCGCGATTATTCCCGTATCGATTGCGGCGAAAAAATCCGCTTTGCCGTCGTATCCAGCGCCTACTTTGCCGACGGCGTAAATCGTAGCGTCGTTTAAGGGCGAAAATCCTACGCCGCGCCCCCATTCAACCGCGCCGCTCAAACGATCTCGCCCGTTTTCCTCTAAAGCCAAACGAAACGCTTTTGATAGACCAATCGCGCGGTAATCGCCGATCGACTCCATAGATATAAAGTTCAGCGTTTCTAAACTAGCGCCATCGTCGTCAAACCGCGCTTTTATCTCCAACAATTTGCTATCGTATTCGATCGCGCTTGCGTTTGAAACCGATCGCTTATCTCTATAAACGGGCGATACGCTTATTCTTGCGCCGCGCTTAAAGCCTTCGATCGATATTCGGCTCGCTTTTGCCGTATTCAAAGGATAATAAGCGCCAAAAAGCGCCATACTCTCTCTTTCGTTTTTTGACGGGCGTAAATAAACGTTTTCTATTTTGCCTTTTTCGCTTAAATCTTGCAGATACTCTGTAGGCGTGGAAAAAAACCAATATTTATCGTCGGAAAAACTTTGATCGGCGGCGTTTAATATCGCCTCTATCGCAGTATTGCAGTTATGCGCTATAAACTGATAGTTGATAGGCGTTTCTTTTAACTCCCAAAGATGTTTCTTTAGACGATCTTTAGCGTCGCTCGTCAGATTAAGCTCAAACTCCCAAAGCGATCGGTTTTCGCCGTTAATATATGTTTCGATTGTATTTTGATACGGCGCTAAAACATAACTGCCTTCAGAACCGTTTAATACCGCGCTAATATATCGTCTTAGATTACCGTTTTCACCCATCAGCGCCATAAACGAAAAGCTATGCTCTCTTGTCGCGCCGTCGTTATCCTCTCCAGCGATCTTTAGAATTGTATGCCCCATAATAGAAGCGGGATGCGCCTGATCCTCCGCTACAAAAACCGCATAAACGCGATCGAACGGAACTTTTTGCAGATACTCTTGGTAATCGTCGCAACTTGCTATCGGCAGATTGTTTGCGTCGATCGCGCCGTTTTTAAGCAAAAAATCTAAGCGGGCGGGATATTTGCATTGCGTTTTTGGATCGTTTTTCAGCGCGGCGCTCGTAGCGTTTAATTCGGCTAACGGATCGCTATGCCCGTTTGAAGCGATAAAAAAAGGGCTTTCAGCGCCGATTACGCTCGCTTCGCCTTTATAGTGAAGCAGAGCCTTCCACGCCAAAAGCCCTTTGGTTGAAGGCAAATCCTTGTAAAGCAAACCAACTACGTCCTCTTGATTAGCCAATAGGCGAAGTAAGAGGACGAAACTAAAAAGACAGACCTTAAGCAAGCTTTACTTGCGGGTAACAGGGACTATCATATTCTGATCGTACGCCCACATAGAGCCAGTAACCGCGTCGGTTGTAGAACCCACGAGACCGCCTGTGATAATATTGCCGAAAAACCAAGGATTGATTTTTGGTTTTCTTGAATAACTACTTGCGTCTGTAGTAGTTGTTTCCTTTATGTTAACCGTTAAAGGAATATTGCCCCTCTGAAGCATAAGCGTAGTTGGCAAAGTAACAATCTGCGTACCGCTTGTCGACATAACTGTAGCCTCTGCTTGTTTGCTATCCGATGTCTGCAAACTAACGGATTGGACGCCTCCGCCGCCCACAAGCGTAGCGCACCCTGAAAAGCCCAAAGCGATAACGCTAAGAGCGACTAAGAAGACTTTTCGTTTCATCTGAAACTCCTTGTATCTGTTTTCCCGCCAACCCGCCCAATGTTTTAAGCGTTATTCAACAAAGAACGCGTACTTGAACAGAAACGAAAGTCCGCCGAAGTTTTCGGACTCTTTTTTGCCGCCATAGTTGTACTCGAGCTCTACGGGAATACTTTTGTATCCGATAGAAAATCTGGCGCCGCTTCCAAAGGCGTAACCGCCGTAAATGCCAAAGCTAACGCCGTCGCCGGAAAGGCTATAGCCCACGTTATAGTATTCGTCGCTACCGCCCGAAGCGCTAACTACGCCAAACTCCGCTCCGATAAAAACGGAATCGTTTTTGTAGCCGTTTATATAGTATTCCGCCGCTACGCCCGGAATAACGATAGTATCGGTGTAATCGTCCGTGTTGCCATAGCCGTCTTCCACCGAAACGAAAGTAAAGGAGAGCGATAGTTGCGGTTTAACGATAACGTTTTCCGTAACGCTAAACGGAACGCCCGCGTATAGCTCAAGGAACAAACCTAAACCGTCGGAATCTACGCCGTACGCGTCTTCTACGGCGCTTGAATGGTTGCCGCCCGTATTAAATCCCGCGCCAAACTCAAAGCCGATATCTACGGCTTGCGCGTTTGTGGCGGTAAATAATGAAAACGCAAGGAAAAGAGAGGGAAGATATCCCCTTTTTAACGCCTTAGAAGCGTTTAACGCCCAGCGGGGGGGGGGGGGGGGGGGTTTTAAAACCCACCCAAAAAGAAAAAAACAATTGAAAAAACAGTTTTTTGTAATTTTAATCATAGTATTGAAGTAAATAACGGTTAAAAAAAAATT
>JAISOU010000028.1 GCA_031275395.1 Helicobacteraceae bacterium
CGCGAAAGGCGCGTTTGATAATGGCGATTTTATTAAAATTACGGCGATTATGAGGCGAGAGTTAAAAAGCGAATGATTTTATGCGGGATAGACGAGGCGGGGCGCGGGTGTTTGGCAGGCCCTATGGCGATCGCGGGGGCGGTTTTAGAGCGTTCGATCGAGGGGTTAGACGATTCTAAAAAACTAACGCGCGAAAAACGCGCCGAATTATTTGAGATAATTCAAAAAAACGCCGTTTTTCATATCGTTTTGTTTAGCGCGGGCGAGATCGACGAAAAAGGGTTAAGCGCGTGTTTGAAAGCGGGTTTAATAGAGATCAAAGCCGCGATCAAAGCCGATCGCTATCTCTACGACGGCAATTGCTCGTTTGGCGTTAGCGGCGTAGAAACGCGGATTAAAGCCGACGCAAGCGTGGCGCAAGTGGCGGCGGCGAGCATACTGGCAAAGGTTTCTAAAGATCGCGCCTTGCTACGACTTGCCGAAAACTACCCGCAATATGGCTTTGATCGCCATCAGGGCTACGGCGTTCAAGCGCACTTGAAAGCGATCGCCGCGTTTGGTTTAACGCCGTTTCACCGCAAAAGTTTCAAAAGGCGCAATCCGAAACCTATCGATCTTTTCGCGCAAAATTCGCTAAACTACCAAATATAAACTACGAAAAAGGATTAAAGATGCGTTTAGTAGCGTCGCTTGCGCCGCTCGTTTTCGCTCTGTCCCTCGGCGCGGGTTGGACGATCGAAGAGGTAACGACCTATGCGGGAGGCGACAAGTTTTACAGTCGTATCGCGGTGGATTCCGGCCGTTACAAAAACCAAACCGCGGGCGAAACGCTTATTATCGATCTGAAAAAAGAGACTGTCTATTTTTTGAACGATAAAGAAAAGCTCTATTTTGGCGGAAAATTAAACGACGTGATCGCCGATCTGCGCAAAAACGCGATGAGCGAGATGAACGAAGAAGAAGACCTCTTTCCCGCCGCCGAAGAAACGGAAGAGAAGCCCGTCGAGATTAAGCGGTTAAAAGAGAGCTTTAGCGTCGGCGGTTTTACGGGCGAAAAATATCAGATTTTGGAAAACGGCGAGCTAAAAAAAGAGCTGTTTATAGCGCGGACATTAACCGCGAATAGCGAAATCGATCCAAAAAAACTGAGCGAAATTATGTTATGGCTAAACGGAACGAGCGCGCCTAACGCGAAAACGCGCGTAGAGCTAAGCGACGAATACGTCAAGCTGATGAAACAGGGCTATCCGATCAGAACCGTAGAATACGATCCGGGCGGCGGACTGATCCTAACGACCGTGATCAAAGCGGAAAAAAAGACGATCGCGCCCGAAGAGTTTGCGCTTCCAAAAGACTACGCAAAGATGGACTCAAGCGAAATCTACAAGCCGCTGGAATAGGCTAAACGGGGCGGATAAAAAGCGCTTTGGCTGTGCGTTTTGGGTTTTTTACGGTTGCGGCGACGCAATAGAAGGCAAGGCTTTGGCTAGAACCCGCCAACGTAAAAACTAAACTAACCGCTTTATTCCCCTCCCCTCCTCTAGCGCTTTGCGGCGCGCGAAAACGTTAAAAATCGCCGTTAAGCGGCGACGTTAAAAAGCTCGCCGTGCGCGATCGGAGAGAAACGCTCGCGGTTATTGACGAGATCGACAAACCACTGCGCATACTGATCGCTTGCTTTCAGCAACCAGTCGATATAGGTTTCCTGCGCGGGGCCTTTGCTTTTTTGCGCCGTTTCAAGAGAGTCGCCGATAAACTCCGAAAGGCGTTCCATAGCCTTGAACTTCAAATAGATCGACGCGGATTGAAGATTGCGAAAAATCCGATAAAGCTCGCCAATTTGTTCGCTATACGCTTTTGGATTTTCCAAAGCGAGTATCGCGGGTTGCATCGCGTCCTTCATCACCTCGAAATGGTCGATAAACTCGTCTACAATTTCGTAGTCAAACTCTTTATTTACCTGATCCAAGATCCCCATCGCCGCTCCTGAAAATTAACTTTACCAATTTTGCCTTAAACTAACCTTTGATATACAACCATATTTCGTCTGAAAGCCAGAAATCCGCGTTAAAATATCGTTCGCCGCGAGCGTTAAGCCGCCCGTTTCTCGCCAAAAAATCCGCTCTTTCGCGTTCTTTTTCGCTCAAAATCCGCGCCTCAAATCCGTGATCGCACCTTAAACCAAGCATAAGAAGCTCGTCGTTTCGCGTTTTTTCGTCGATCGCCTCCGTCGTTTTGCAAAGCGGATCGCGCATATATTCGCCGATCGCCTTGCGCGGCGCGTATCTTAGGTAGCTATCGCCTCTTTTGACGTTGCCAATCGCGCCCGCGCCAAGCCCCAGATAATCCCGTCCTTCCCAATAACCCGCGTTGTGCGCCGAAGGGGCGACTCCGTAATTTGAAACCTCGTAACGCGGATAACGCGCCTCTTCGATCGCCTCCGAAAACGCCCGCTCCAACTCCAAATCGTCGATCGCCGTTTGCCTATCGATCGGCGTATCTTCTTCGATTGTCAAAGCGTAGGCGCTGATATGCGCCGCGCCTAGTTTTTTTGCCTCGCTTAGATCGTTTAACAGCGTTTTAAGATCGTCGCCTAAAACGCCGTAAATAAAATCGACGCTAATCTGTTCAAAGCCCGCGTCGATCGCGGCGGCGATCGCCGTTTTCGCCTCTTTGGCGTTATGGGCGCGTCCCAAAACCCGCAGTTTGCGATCGCAAAAACTCTGAACGCCAACGCTGATTCTATTAACGCCGAAAGATCGCATCGTTTTAGCCCATTTTAACGTTAAAGATACGGGATTGGCTTCGATCGTAATCTCCGCGTCCTCCGCCAAAAACGGCGAAACTTTTTCAAAAAACGGCGCGTAACTTTCGGCGGCAAAAATCGAAGGCGTTCCTCCGCCAATATAGAGCGATCCGAAACGATCCAAACCAAACTCGCGGCGATCGGATTCAAACTGCCGTATCAGCGCGGCTATATACTCCTCTCGAGGGATTACCCGCGCGGCGAAAGAGTTAAAGGAGCAATACGGGCATTTACTTTCGCAGAAAGGAATATGCGCGTAGATCAATTTTAGTCCTCTTAAATAATTCGCCCGCCGACTAAAAGCGATAAGCGGCGCCTAGATAGATATGCCACAGATCGTCGATCCACTCTTCGTTGCCGTAATTATGGCGAATAGGCAGCCACTCCGTCCTAGAATAATCCACGCCGTATTCGAGCCTAAAGCTCTTAGCGTCGTTTAGATAGTTATAACCGCCTACGCCTAGCAAAACGCCAAAAGAGCTTGGCGCGTATTTTTGCGAATCGCCAAAACCGATATTCGCGCCAAACTTGATATATGGAATCGTATTTGCGATCGCAAGGCTGGGCAAGCTCCACGCAAAACTGCAATCAAGCTCGCGCGTTTCGTCCGCGTCGTAAGCGTAATCAAAATACCAAAAGTTTCCGTCGTTTGGTAGCTGATAGCCAATCCCAACCTGATAGCGCCACTTCGTATCGTCGTCGTTATGGGTTAGCGTCGATCCGTTCGCTACGCCCATATAGTCATTTGTCGGGCGATAATAGACCGATTCGCCCGTATTTCTCGTATCCACGCGAGCCTCCCGCGCAAGCGAGCTAAACCCGACGCTGGCGTGAAGCAAAAAATCGCCTTTCAATCCGAAAACGCCGTGCGGCGCGGCGCTTAAAACCGTTTTGCGCGTTCTGAACGGTTCCCGCGAAATCGGCTCTTGGCGCGGCTGAACCCTCGCGGGGGTTTGCGCGGGTTGTCGCGAAACGCTAGGAGTTTGCGGAGCGCTCGGCGCGGGCGTATTTACGCTAAAAGGAGCTTTAGGCGCGGGCGCTTGCGGCGCGTCTGGGCGATCGGTGCTGTAATAGGTATCGAACGTCGCCGCATAAACTAGGCTGGCGCTTAAAAAACATAACAAAATAAATCGCGCAACTATCAATTTCGCCCCAAAAATCGCAATATTCTACGAAATTATAACGATCTACCTATTCAAAATAACGACAAAAACCTTAAAAAACCGCGCATTCGCGGACAAACTACGCGTCCGTTTTATGCTTGCAATCCCTATTTACGCATTCGTAAATCTCTTTACCGCGAACAACGCGCTTTGCCGTCGGATAGCCGCATTTTTCGCATTTATGCTCCGTAGGCGCGTATTTGGATATAAAATCGCACTTGGGATAGTTTGAGCAACCGTAAAAAGCGCCGCGTTTGCTCGTTCGCTTTCTGATAGCGCCGCCGCATTTTGGGCAGGGAACCGCGATAACCTCCGCGGCTTCCGTAGCTCCAGCGATCGGGCGGGTATTTTTGCACTTCGGATACGCCGAACACGCCAAAAAAGCCCCGTTTCGCCCCTGTTTGATTACCATCGGCGAGCCGCATTTCTCGCACTTTTCGTCCGTTTCTTGCGGCGCGGGTCTATCGCCGTTTAGATTTCTTGAATACTTGCATTTCGGATAAGCGCTACACGATATAAACTCGCCGAAACGCCCGCTACGTTTCAGGAGTTTCGATCCGCATTGCGGACACGCTTCGTCCAGCTCCTCCGCGATTTTTTTGCTCTCGATCGCGGTTTTGCCGTCTTTAATTTTTTGCATAAACGGTTCGTAAAACTCGGCTAGTAGAACCTGCCAATCCTTCTGCGCCTCCGCGATCTCGTCTAAATCCTCTTCCATTTTGGCGGTAAATTGGCTATCGACAATCTCCGGAAAGTGCTTCTCTAGCGTTTCGGTAACGCTAAGCGCGATCTCGTTTGCGAAAATCTGCTTCTTTTCAACCTTGATATATTCGCGATCGGCTAAAAGAGAAACCGTAGGCGCGTAGGTGCTTGGTCTGCCAATGCCCTGTTGCTCCAAAACCTTGATCAGCCCCGCTTCGCTGTAGCGGCTTGGCGGTTCGGTAAAGCGCTGTTTGGCTTCTATCTTTTCTAGCGCGATCTTTTCGCCGCTTTTAAGACGGGGCAAAAGCTTATCCTTCTCTTCGTCGCTCCATACCTTATAAAAACCGTCGAAAAGGACTCGCCTTCCCGTAACCTTAAACGCCCCTTCTTTAGCTTCTATCATAACGCTCGCGTTTTCTACGATCGCGTCGCTCATCTGCGTCGCCAAAAACCGATTGTAAATCAGCGTATAAAGGCGTAGTTCGTCCTTGCCCAAATATCCCGCGGCGATCTGCGGCGTAAAGGCGAGGTTTGTCGGGCGGATCGCCTCGTGCGCCTCCTGCGCGCCTTTTGCCTTGCTTTTGAAAAACCGCGTTTTCGGCGCGAGATATTTTGCGCCGTAGGTTTTTTCTATCGTATCTCGCGCGGCTTGGTTGGCTTCGGGCGCGATATTCAAGCTATCCGTTCGCATATAGGTGATCGCTCCGCTAACGCCCCGATCGGTATTAACGCCCTCGTAGAGCTTCTGCGCCAAACTCATCGTCTTTTTGGGATTAAAGCCTAGCCTAGAAGACGCGGTTTGCTGAAGCGTGCTAGTCATAAACGGCGGTTGCGGCGAGTATTTGCGCTCTTTTTTCTCGATCTCGCCCACAACGTAGCTCGCCTTTTCAAGCGTCGTTTTGATTTCAAAAGCTTGCGCCTTGTTTTTGATCGAAAGTTTTTCGATCTTTTCAGAGCCGTAACGCGCCAGCTCCGCCTCGATCGCGCCTTCAAAAAATCCCGTTATACTCCAATACTCTTCGGGTTTAAACGCCGCGATCTCGCGCTCTCGATCAACGATAATTTTCAGCGCCGCGCTCTGAACCCTGCCCGCGCTCAAGCCCCGTTGAATCTTCTGCGACAAGAGCGGCGAAAGGTTATAGCCCACAATGCGATCCAAAAGCCGCCGCGCCTGTTGGGCATTTACCTTTTGCATATCGATCGTTCTAGGATTTTCAAGCGAGGCTAAAATCGCCTTTTTTGTGACCTCGTGAAAGACGATTCGCGGCGTCGTTTGCAGATCCGCGCCGAGAAGAACCGCCGCGTGAAAGCCGATCGCCTCCCCCTCGCGATCCTCGTCGGTAGCGATATAGAGCCGATCGGCTTTCTTTGCTAGCGCCTTGATCTCCTCCACCTGCGGCTTTCGATCCGCGCTTACCTCGTATTGCGGCTCGAAAGCGCCGTCTTTAATCGTTATGCCCATCGTTCGTTTGGGCAGATCGCGAATGTGTCCTTTGGAGGCTACCACCGTATCTCCGGCTTCCAAAAAGCCCTTGATCGTCTTAGCTTTTGACGGGGACTCGACAATGATCAATCTTTTCATCTTCTATTACCTGTTGGCGCTTTTTTTGCGAAAGTCTATCTCGAAAACTATTAAAAATGTCGTTTTAACGCCGATATCATAGCTGAACCTAGACTAAAACTAAAGGAGTGAATATGCCAGGTTTCATCATCAACACTAACATAAAGGCGTTAAACGCTCAGGTTAACGCGGACGTCGTTCAAAGAGCTTTAAGCTCGTCGCTTGAAAAACTTTCAAGCGGTCTAAGGATCAA
>JAISOU010000041.1 GCA_031275395.1 Helicobacteraceae bacterium
CCCCCCCCCCCCCCCCCCCCCCCCCCCCCCCCCGCGACTCCTCCCAAAGCAAGCGAAAGCGTCTTGCTTTCTTTGCTTTCGTCGATCCTCTTTTGAGAGAGCAAACGACTAGCGTAATCGCTAGCGCCCGATTGTAAAGTCGGCATTGTGATCCTTCCTATTTGTGGTTTTTTGTAAAAACAGCGAGTATATTACTACTTATTTTATTAAATCAATGCAACCGCGAAAGATTAAGGGGTTTCTAGCCTTGCCGTCGCAAACTGGAGCTAGCCTGCTATATTTTTGCCGTATTTGCTAGAATATAGGCTACCGAACAACTAGGAAACAAGATGGCGGCATTTGTCGGGATTATCATTGGAAGCAAGAGCGATAGCGCGATTATGCAGGAGTGCGCTAAAACGCTTGAAAGGTTTGGCGTCGCTTACGAGCTGATCGTGGCCAGCGCGCACAGAACGCCCGAACGCGTCGTTTCATACGTCAAAAAGGCGGAGGCGGCGGGCGCGAAAGTCTTTATCGCGGCTGCGGGTATGGCAGCGCATTTGGCGGGAGCAATCGCCGCGCAAACGACAAAGCCCGTTATCGCCGTTCCGATCGCAAGCGGCGCGTTAAACGGGATAGACGCGCTTTTTAGCTCCGTCCAAATGCCGCCGAAAATCCCCGTCGCGTGCGTGGCGATCAACGGCGGGGTTAACGCCGCCTATCTCGCGGCGCAGATTTTGGCGTTAAGCGATTTGGCGTTGGCGCAAAAGGCGCTCGACGATCGGCAAAGCGTCAAAGCGCAAGCGGAGGCGGATTCGCAGGCGATTGAGATTCGTTTATCAAGGAGCTAATATGCAAACGTGGTTAAGTATAGAAGAGTTTGCGAAACTTGTGGATAAAAGCGTCGTCGAGATCGAAGCGTTATGCGCGGAAAATAAGCTCGCGAGCAAAGTGGAAAACGGCAAAAAAATGGTTGAAAGCGCGAGCGGCGTTAGCCTGATGTTGCCCAAAAAACTTGAAGCGGAGCTGGTTTTCGACGGACATACGAGCGCGATGAGCTTTGTGGAAAAGACGGTCGGCACGATTTTGTCTATGCACGAAAAGGTGATCGACGCTAAAGACGAAACGCTAGACGCGCTGAAAAATGAAAATATGTTTCTTAAAGACGGTTTGGTCGCTATGCAAGAGCTTTACGACGAGGATCGAAAGACGATCGAAGCGCTGACGCAGCAACTTAAAATCGCGCAAGAGGAGCTGGAGTTTGTCAAGCGCAAATATAAGTTGATGTGGGGTAAAGCGATCGAATACGCGGGCGAAAAAAAACTTAGTTAAACTAGATTTGTCGCGCATTTAATAAGATTTTAAGCGAAACTCTGGCATAGTCGAGCTTCATTTTGAAAAAAGGAGAAGGCTATGCAAACCGCATCGACCATACCAAATCACGCTAAACGATATAATCGTTTCATTCTCGCTTCCGCGCTCCTTCTACTACTACCCGTCCTATAACCATTCCGTAACGTCCGACGCTGTGGGCTTTAATTAGCTCCTTTCGCCTATTGGCGCTTTATTAAGGATTAAAAATGCAAAAAGAAAAGATAACGATTTTCGACACTACGTTGCGCGACGGCGAACAGGCGCCGGGCGCCGCTTTAAGTTTGCGCGAAAAAATCACGATCTCCTTGTCGCTGGAGCGGCTTGGGGTAGATGTGATCGAGGCGGGGTTTCCCGTCGCATCAAAGGTTGATTTTGACGCGGTTTATCAGGTAGGCTCGTTGGTCAAAGAGTCCGCTGTTTCGGCTCTGGCTCGCGCAAAAAAGGGCGATATAGAGGCTGCGGCTAACGCTCTTAGCAAAGCCAAACGCCCCCGCCTTCATATCTTTTTGGCTACCAGCGATCTGCATTTGACTCATAAGTTGAAAATCAGCCGCGAAGAGGCGAAAGATATGGCTTTTCAAGCGGTAAAATACGCGAGAAACTTTGCGGAGGAGATACAATTTAGCTTCGAGGACGCTTGCCGAAGCGATCATCATTTCTTGCGCGAAATGACCGAAACGGTTATAGAAGCGGGCGCGACGATTATCAACGCTCCCGATACGGTCGGATTTTTGCTTCCGGAGGAAACGGCAGCGATGATCAAAGCGGTCGTAGAAGCCGCTAATCAAAAGGCGATCGTATCGGCGCACGCGCATAACGATATGGGTTTAGCCGTAGCAAACTCTCTTGCAGCGATCGAAGCGGGCGCGAAACAGATTGAATGTACGATCAACGGCATAGGCGAAAGGGCGGGCAACGCCGCTTTGGAGGAGATCGCCGTGATCTTGGCTACGCGGCTTGACGAGCGGTACGCCACAAAGATCAAAACGCGGTTTTTATCGATCGTTAGCGACGAGGTTGCGCGATGTTGCGCTATGCCAAAAGCGCCAAACAAGGCGATTGTGGGCGAAAACGTTTTTAGGCACGGAAGCGGCGTTCATCAAGACGGAATGATGAAAGAGGCGAAAACCTACGAGATCTTTACGCCCGATTTTGTCGGCGCGAAACGCTCTAAAATCGTGCTAACCCGCCATTCTGGAAGCGCGGCGGCGATCGCGGCGGTAAAAGAGATGGGCTTTATTTTGGAAAATGACGAACCAAGCCGATTTTTCGCCGCGTTCAAGCAGAGAGCCGAACAGTGCAAAATCGTTTCAAACGAAGCGCTTAAGCGCCTCGCGCAAGATTTGGGATTGCGATCGCAACCTTTTGCGTAATAGAGGCGATTTGTATGTAGAGCGACCGCCGCGAACGACGCAAACGATCGTTCGCGGCGCTAAAGATAAACGGGGCGACACCCGCCGTCTTTTTGTAACGATTGTTTTTATAGATCGTCGTCGCTGAAATAGTCTTGATCGATTTTTAACAACTCGACGGTTTGTTTAATTTGAACGCCAAGTCGATAGCGGATCATTAGATCGGCAAGCGCGTCGCCGTCGATCAAAACGACGCGATGATTTCTGCTTTTCTCGGCGCTCTCTCTGGCTTTTTCGCTAAAACCGCTCGTCGTAATAAAAACCGCGTTATCGGCTTGCGCCGCTTCCAACGCGCCTAGAAAATCGCGGACTTCTTTTTCTTGGATATTATTTTGCCAACGCTTTGCCTGAATGTAAATCTTGCCAAAACCCAACGCGTCCTGACGAATTACGCCGTCAATCCCGCCGTCGCCCGATTTCTTCGTAATTTCCGCAAACTCCTCTTGCGATCCGCCGTAGCCAAGTTTTAACAAGAGATCGCAACATAATCTTTCAAAGCGAAACGGATCGATTTCGCGCAACTGCTCTAACAATTCCGCTTTAACGGTCGCGTAGTTTTCGTTTAACGTTTCTTCTAAGCTATCTTCGGGAGTTTGATCTAAAGGCAAATCCTCGCCTTTCGCTTCGTCTCTTTTTTTAGATCGCTTCCTGAAGGCGACGAAACCCTCAAAACGCCGAAGCGTTTGAACGTTTATCTCGCGATTTTCCGCCAATAGCTTATGCCCTAATTCGGTTATTTGCCATTCGTTGCGGCGCAAAGTTTGTAACGTTCCCGCAAAACGAAGATAGGTTCTTGCCCACCCCGAGCGATCGTAATAAAGAGGAACGCCCGTTTTTGTGCGTTCGGCTTTCTGACTTTCGTTTAGCCCCAAAATAGCCGCCGTTTTTTCGGCGACCTCTCGCATACTATAAGCTTTGTCGTCGCTCGTCGCCTCTAAAACGGGACGCATAAATTGCTGGTAACTTGGAACGCTCATTATCGATCTTTGCATTTTAAGCGCGGATTATAACATTGCGCGCTAATTAGTTTAACGCCGCCTAAACGATAGCGCTTCCATTAGTTGTTCTTTGCCGATCGTTTCGCGTTCGGCTAGGTCGGCGATCGTTCGGGAGACGCGGCGAATCTTTCCGATCGAGCGTTCCGAAAGCGCAAATCGCGTCGCCGCTTGTATTAACAGTTTTTCGGCTTCGCTTTCAAACGCGCAATAACGCTCCGTATCGGCGTCGCTAAGTTTGCCGTTAAACTGCGTTTGCCCGCGATTTTTCTGCATAGCGAACGCCTTAAGAGAAAGCGCGCGCAACTCGTCGGTATTAACGTCGCCTTTTTCGTTTATATCGCCGTCGTTCATCTGCGCGAAAAGATCGATACGATCCAAAAACGGATCGCTCAAACGCGATCGATAGCGCTCGATCTCGATCGGGTTGCAGCGGCACTCTCGCGTCCGGCTATAAAGATTTCCGCAGGGGCAAGGATTCATCGCGGCGGCGAAAATAAAGCGAGTTTCATAAACGACTTTGCTATTAACGCGCGAAATTAACAAACGGTGATCCTCTAGCGGCTCTCGCATAGCCTCTAAAATCGCCTTTGGAAAGTGCGGTAGCTCGTCAAAAAACAAAATGCCGCCGTTAGCGAGCGCGGTTTCGCCCATTTTGGACTCTTTGCTACCGCCGCCGAAAATACTTCCTCGCGTGGCGGTGTGATGCGGGCTTCTTAGCGGGCGAATCGCCTTAAACGCGGGCGTTTTGCCCTCTAAACTCTCTAGCGAAGCGATATTTAGCAGTTCAGCGAGGCTTACGGGCGGCAGGATTCCAGCCATTCGCTTTACGATCATACTTTTGCCTACGCCGGGCGCGCCGCTAAGTATGATATTGTGAAAGCCCGCGGCGGATATTAGCGCGGCGCGTTTTGCCTGTTTTTGCCCGCGCACCTCGCTAAAATCAAGATCGGTAGCGCTTTCGTAGTAATAGGTCTGATCGAGCGTTATCGTTTGCGCTTCAAGCGCGGCGCTTTTTGTCGGCGCGATCGCGTTTATTCCGCGAAAAAATCCAATCGCCTCGTTTAACGTTTTGACGGCGAAAACCTCTACGTTTGGTATCCGCGCAAGCTCCAGCGCGCTGGCGGGATCGGTAACGACGCGCTTTAATAGCTTTTGCGAGGCGAGCGAAAGGGCAAGCGCGAAAATCGAGGGCGAAGGGCGGGTTTGCCCGTCTAAGCCAAGTTCGCCAAAGCAAAAATAGTCGCTAAAGTCGATCGGCTCTTTTTGTAGCGCGATTAGAAGCGCGATTGGCAGATCCATCTGCGATCCGCTCTTTTTTAGATCGCTAGGGCTTAGATTAACGGTGATTTTTAACGGCGGAAAGTTATAACCGCTAAGTATTAGCGCGGATTTAACGCGATCTCTCGCCTCTTTGATCGCTTCGTCGCCAAGACCCACAATACTAAACGCGGGCAATCCCCTAGTGAAGCTCGCCTCCAATACGACCTCTTTTGCAAACGCGCCTTCGAGCGTGGCGCTTCGCAAACTTTTAAGCCGTTCTTCGCCAAAACCTTCCAAAATCCCTTCGTCCATCGCCTCGCCTTTATTTTGCAATTTTAGCGATAGAAGACTATATATCCTTGCGTATTTGCGCGGCTTGATCGCTTTTGCCGCCGTTGGTAAGTTTGGACTAGCGCAAAAGCCCCAAACGCTACAATAGCGCCAGATAAAGGGGAGGGTGTGAAAGAGGATCGATTTTCGCGGGTCGGATTTATTTTAGCGGCGGCGGGAAGCGCGGTAGGAATCGGTAATATCTGGCGTTTTCCCTATGTCGCGGGCGAATACGGCGGCGGGGCGTTTGCGCTTGTTTATATCGGCGCGATCCTCTTTGCCGCTCTGCCGCTACTTATAGGGGAGATTTTGATCGGCAAAATAACGCGCAAAGAACCCGTGAGCGCGTTTGAAGATCTCGCGCCTGCCGACAAGAAGTATTGGCGTTTTGCGGGTTTTCAGATAATCTCGTCGTTTATTATTCTATGCTTTTATACCGTTGTGATCGGTTGGGTTTTAGCCTATTTCGTCCATTCGTTTTTTTCTCTGCCAGAATCGAGCCAAGAGGCAAAAGAGCTTTTTACCTCTTTTATCGCCTACGACGTTTCCGCGCAGATTTTTTACCACGCGATCGCCGTCTTGATCACGGGCGCGGCGGTTTTGGGCGGCATTAAACGCGGCGTAGAACGCGCCAACAAGATTATGACGCCCGCGCTGTTTATTATGCTGTTATTTTTGCTAAGTTACGCGGCGACTTTGCCGTCGTTTGGCAAAGCGGTTAGCTTTATGTTTGTCCCCGATTTTTCTAAGCTCGCGACAGACGCGGTTTTGGTGGCGTTTGGGCAATCTTTTTTTAGCGCGTCGGTAGGAATGGCGGTAATGATCGCTTACGCCTCCGCTACGCAAAGCGGTCTTAAGGTTTGCCGCTCCGCCGCGCTGATCGTTATGATCGATACGCTTGTAGCGTTTATTGCGGGCATAGTCGCGTTTTCGTTTCTGTTTTATGAAAATATGCCTTCGGCGCAAGGAACTGGGCTGGCGTTTATCTCTATGCCCGCCGCCTTTTACGACTTTGGCGTTTTCGGGCGTTTTTTAGCCGCCGCGTTTTTTGCCGCGCTGGGTTTTGCGGGAATCACGTCGTCGATCTCAATTTTGGAGCCTACGGTTTCCTATTTTATCCATAGACATAGGTGGAGCAGGGCAAAAGCGACGTGGCTTCTGCTGTTAGTCGCCTATTTGATCGGCGTTTTGACGCTTCTTAGCGTAACGGACGGCTTTAAGTTTGTGCGTATTAACGATATGTCGCTCTTTGATTTTTTAGACTTTTCAACCTCCGCGTTTTTGCTACCGATAGGCGCGCTTTTGGTCGCGATTTTTTTGGGTTTCGCGGTCGATCGCGGCAGAATTGCAAGCGAACTTAAAGGCGAGGGGCTTTCGCGCGGCGCGATCAAGTTTTGGTTTTTTCTGATCCGTTTTGTCGCGCCCGTAGCTACGATAGCGGCGATAGCGGTAAAACTAAGCGACTTAGCGTAAGGGAGCAAAATTGCCCAACGAATTTTATATGAATCTCGCGCTTGAAAAAGCGTGGAAATATCAGCTTTTGACGTATCCTAATCCGTCGGTGGGCGCGGTTTTGCTTGATCGTAGCGATCGGTTGGTCGCGGTTGCGGCGCACGAAAAAGCGGGCGAGGCGCACGCGGAGATCAACGCCTTTCGCGGCGCTTTTTGCGAGCTTTGCCCCGACGATCCGAAAATAGCCGAGTTGCGCGCGCTTCAAAGTAGCGCGGAGATCCACAATTTTTTGCGCAAAAATCATAACGGTATTTTCGGCGGCTCAACGTTATTTGTTACGCTTGAGCCGTGCGCGATCGACGGTAAAACTCCCGCCTGCGCCCCGCTAATCGCCGATCTTGGCGTGAAAAAGGTCGTATTCGGGCAAGGCGATCCAACAAACGCGGCGGGCGGCGGCGCATATTTGCATAAACGCGGCGTAAAGGTAGTTCGCGGCGTTTTGGCAAAAGAGTGCGACGCGCTTTTGGAGCCGTTTAAGATCTGGCAAAAACGCGCCTTTGTCCTTTTCAAATGGGCGCAGAGGTTAAACGCGACGATCGACGAAGGCAAAATCAGTTGCGATTTGGCGTTGGACGAAACGCATAAACTGCGTAGTTTGTGCGATCTGCTTGCGATCGGCGGAAATACGGCGCGAATCGATCGCCCGATCTTGGACGCGAGGCGCATTAACGGCAGAGCGCCAAACGTTTTGATCGTTTCGCGGCGGGAGGATTCCGATCGAAGTATTCCGCTTTTTAACGTTGAAAATCGTAGCGTTCGGATCGCGCCTACTTTTGAGGCGGATTATGGGTTTGTTTTAATCGAGGGCGGTAGCGGACTGCTAAACGCGCTCGCCGATCGGATCGACTGGTTTTTGTGCTATCAAAGTTTAGCGTTAAGCGGCGGCAAACAATCGATCGATTTTAACCGCTCTTTGGAGCTTTTGCATAGCGACGCAATCGGCGATCATCTAAAACTGTGGCTCAAGATCGGTTAAAGCAGACGATCGCGGAGCTAAAAAGCGCCGCGATCGCGTTAAACGGGATTAACGCTTAAAGTTTTGTAGCGTTTTTGGAGAGGTAATCGGCGACCCCTTTATGATCGGCTTTCATACCCTCTTCGCCTTTATGCCAACCTGCGGGGCAAACTTCGCCGTGTTCGTTTGTGAATAAAACGGCGTCGACGACGCGCAAAGTTTCGTCTATGTTGCGCCCGATCGGCAGATCGTTGACCGTCGCGTGGCGGATTTTCTTGTCTCTCGCGTCGATAACAAACGTGGCTCTGAACGCGACAGCGCCGGGGTGTTCTACGTCGTAGGCTTTAACGATCGCGTGATCTACGTCGGCTACGATCGGGAATTGGACTTGTCCTATGCCGCCGCTATTAACGGGGGTGTTTTTCCACGCCCAATGAACGTGTTCGCTGTCGATCGACACGCCAATCACGTTGAAACCGCGATCTTTGAACTCTTGGACGCGCTTGTCAAAAGCGATAATCTCCGACGGGCAGACGAAGGTAAAGTCCATTGGCCAGAAAAACAAGACCGCGCCTTTCGATCCGATGTTCTTGAAAAGCTCAAAATCGGCGATTTCGCCGTTTGGAAGGACGGCTTTCGCCGTAAAGTTTGGGGCTTCTGTTGCTATAAGCGACATTGCAAATCCTTATTGTGGTTTATTTGAAAAGAAAAGAGTAGCCAAAACTAACTTAAATAATAATTATTCTAAATTGATTGGCGGCGCGTTTTGGTTTTGCGCCCTGTTCCCGACGCGATCGGCGCGGCGAATGGGTTTTAATAAAATGTTACCGCGCTATACGACAAAAGCGAAAACTAGGCAAAATCGCCGTCGTTCAACGCTTCTTTTAAGTTTTCCGCAATCCCAATTTTATTCGTTTTCGTCGTTAATATGCCAACGCCGCCGCTTTGCGCCGCGCGAAATTGAAAAACCGCCTACAATATCTTTTACTATCTCTGTTTGCATTTTTACTTGTCCAAAAACGGCTCTTTGCGTAAATGCAAAATAGGAAATGCCCCGCCAAACGCGTCTTGTTCGTCCCTGCCAAATATCTTAAATCCGCGTTTTTTATAAAACTCTAGCGCCTGAACGTTTTGTTCGTTCACATCGACGTATAAAACTCGTAATTTATCCGTTGCATAAGCGACCAATCGTTTGCCTATGCCGCGCCCTCTATGCTCTATCGACACAAATAACATCTCTATTTTATTATGAGATACTCCCATAAAGGCAAGCGGAATCTTATCTGCGCCGAATATGACGCGTAGAATCTCAATCTCTTTAACGGCTAGTTTTACTATAAGCGTTAGATTTTCTATGTCTTGTTTTGATAGAAAATCGTGCGTTTTTTCAACGCAATCGCGCCATAATATTAAAAGTTTTTCTAAGAGTTCTTCATCTCTCTTTTGTATAGCGACAGTTTTTATTTTAGCCGTCATTTTTTAGCAAGATCAACGCGATCGGCGATTTTGCCATATTCCAGAACTACGACTCTTTCTGCGCGTTTTGCCACCTCCTGATCGTGCGTTACGACTATGATAGAACTTCCTTCGTCGTTTAGGCTTTTGAAAATATCCATAACGATCTTTTCGTTTGCTTCGTCCAGATTTCCCGTCGGCTCGTCGGCTAAGATCAATTTGGGATAGTTGATTAACGCCCGCGCTATACATACGCGCTGTTGTTCGCCGCCCGAAAGCTCTTTGGGCAGGTGTTCGCTTCTATCCGCCAGACCGACGCGATCAAGGGCTTTTAGCGCCTCCTTTTCATCGACGATACTATGATAATACTGCGCGAGCGCTACGTTTTGCAAAGCGGTTAAATATGGCGCTAAATGAAACTGCTGAAAAATTAGCCCTATCTTTTCTCTTCTAATGGTCGTGAGCCTTTTTAGACTCGCCTTCGATATATCTTCGCCGTCAAAAATCACAGAACCTTTTGAAGCGCGATCGAGACAGCCGATTATATTCATCATAGTCGTCTTGCCCGAACCCGAAGGCCCCATGATCGCTAGCCATTCGCCCTCTTTTACTTCTAAGCTAACGTTTTGCAATGCCGCAACCTGATCGTATATCACCGAAATATCTTTAAGCTCTACAATGTTCATAACCTATTCTCCTCTTAACGTTTCGATCGGATTTATATTTGCCGCGGAATAAACGGGGAAGATCGCCGCTAACGCGGTAAATATAAGAGAAATGATCGTTGATATAATCGCTAAAGTAAAGCTAAAGCTAACCGATACGTCAAATACCGAAACGCTTGTAAAATTAGCGAATATATATCCTAATACACAGCCAAACGCGCCGCCCAAAAACCCCAAGATCAGCGACTCGGATAAAAACTCGATTACAATCGCTTTGCTATCCGCGCCGAGCGCTTTTTTTAGCCCGATCTCTTTTAATCTCTCCAAAACGATAGCGGTCATAGTGGTAGAAACGCAGATCATCGTTAAAGCGAGAACTACGATCGTAGCTAACGCGACGAGAGCTTCGATTTTTTTAAGCGTCGTCGCCTCCGAATTTGCCACTCGTTTAACCAATTTTGGCGTTAAATTAGCAAACCGATTTTGCAACGAGTTTTTTAGCGTTTCTAGCGCCTCGCCCGATAGGCTTGCGCTAACTTCCGCAAGATCGATTAAATAATGATCGCCCAACGCCGCAATATCAAGATATAAAAAGCCGTCTCCGGCGCCGCCCGTTTTTATTATGCCGCTAATCGTAATATCTTCGTCTATATCCTCTAATTTTGCGATCGATCCGATTCCTAAATCTAGTTGATCGGCTAGATCCGAACCCAAAAGCGCCTCTTTTGAGTTTTGCGGCGTTTGCCCTTCGATCTGCCAATATGGATTAACGATTATCGCCGCGTTTAAGTCCGTATATGCCAAGGTCGTCGAACGATTCTTAAAACGCATACTTTTATAGGCGTATGGCGCGATTCCCACCAAGATCTCTTTTGGCAGAAACTCTTTGACGTTCGCTATATCCTCTTTTGAAAGCGGTTTATCGCCGACCAAGATCATATTCGCTCCATAAACGCGAAAGGCTTTAGAAAGGCGATCGGGCAGATCATAGTAGATCGTTAGCATAGCGAATAGCGCCGTCGCGCCGATCGAGATAGCTAAAAAAGCGCTTGTCGCCCGCGATCGTCCGCGCGTAAAAAACGCAAACAGCATTATCAGAAAGAACTTGGCGTTAGACGCTTTAACCATGAAGCGTAACCGCGGGGCGCGTCGATAGTAAGACTTTCATAGCCGGCACGCTACCTAAAACAACGGTAATAATTACGAGAAAAACGAGGATCGGAACGGCTAATATATTTGGCTCTATATTGGCACTAAAAACGATATGCCCGATAAGAGAGGCAAGTTGCAATCCCGCAAAATAACCGACAAGCGAACCGAGCGCGGCGGCTATCATAACTTGCGTCAATACCATAAAAATAATCTCTGTATCAAGCGCGCCGATCGCCTTTAGCAGACCGAACTCTACGCGTTTTTCCATAACGTAAGAGGTTACGAGATTAGAAACTCCTAAAGCGGAGCAGGCAAGAGCCAAAACGGTTAATAGAAGCATAAGAAGCTGGATTTTATTTAGCACAGATCCTTCGGATTCCGATATTTGCAAAACCGCTTTAGCTCTAACGCTTGGCAACGCCTCTTCTATCTGAAATACGATAGAGCTAATATAGGCGGTGCAATACCACACTTCGCGCTCGTCTATCGAAAGATTTTCGGGATCTTTTGCCGCCTTGCGCGCCAGATCGTTCGCGGGCGTAGTTAAAGCGCTAAGATCGATATAAGAAACCTTGTCAAAGTTTCCGGAGATCTTTTGGGCGGTTTTTAGCGGCATATATATTTCGCTATCCTCGTTTCCTCCGGCGGAAAAGATCGCTTTAACGAGATATTTTTCTCCTTCTATTTCGACGTAATCGCCAGTTTTCAGCTTTAATTTTTTAGCGGCGTCGCTTCCTAACATAACCTCTTTTGCGGAATCGTCGCTTATCCATTCGCCATCGTCGATATGCCACCACGATTTTAGATTGATAATTCCCGTAATAACCTCGTCGCCCGTCGGTAGCTCCATCGTTTTATTAAACCACGTTCCCACAAGGCGAAACTTTTCTTCGTTAATCGTCGTATCTACGGGCAAAAACGGAGCAAAATCCACTATATTATTCGCCCAAAAGATCGTTTTTACTTTTAATACGTCGTTTTCCGAAATAAAGCCCGAAAACTCTTCGCTCTCTTTTTCGTCGCTATAAACGTCGGATAAGATCGCGGACGAACGCGGACGAACGACTATATTCGCTCCGTAAGCTCTTAACTCTTGATTAACCTTATCGCCTACGTCAAACATAGCGTTTAACATAGCCGTAGCGACAGAAACGCCTAAACATACCGTTAAAGCGATCGTTAAAAACTTTCCTTTCTGGCGCGAAAAAGCGCCCTTGATCATTTGAAAAAACATTATTGAAACCTACCTTCCTCTTCCTCTAGCGTAGAAACATAGATATTAAGCATAGAGTTTGTGATCTCGTAAGCGAACGGTATCGGGTTACAACCGCCGCGAAAGCCGATTGTGGCGGTGTTGATCGCCACGCCGCAACGCGAGCAAATGACCTTATCATCGTCTTCGTAATAGCCGCTTACGCCGCATATTTCGCAAGCGTCTAACCCTACGCCGTAGCCGCCGCGTTTTTTCTTAATAATAAGAAACTTAACGTCCGTTCCGCTCTTGGTTTTATAAACGTATCTTCGCAAATGTCCGTCGTCGAACTCCTCTAGCGAAAACGATATTACGCCCTCTTTATCGCTAACGCTAATTAACGGCGAAAGCTCTATATTTTCTTTGTTGAGCCACGCGCCGCCCTTTGAAAATAGCGCCGCGCAGATTAAAAAGAAAAAAGTTAAAAAAACAAAACGCCGTCTTTTTCTTGAAGCGGCGATCTTTTTTCTTATGATCGCGGGGTTTGCCCCCTCGAAAGTTTGCAGTTTATCCCATAGATATAAAGCGAGCGCTATTAACGCGGTAAAAGCGCAGATAATATAGAAAATTATATCCGCGCGATCCTCTATAAAAAAAGCGACGTCTGTCAGCCAATCGTAATCCGGAATCATTTTTCGTCCGTAAAGGATAAAAAAGGTCGTTACAGATTTACTAACTATAACCAATATAAAAATAAAGACGGAGGAAAAAGTTAATATCTCTTTGGGCGCGTTAAACGATATTTTATAAACGCAGTAACAAAGAACGATCAGCGTTAAAATCGGCAGGCTATATCCGAATACCCTAAGCCCAAACTCGCGATCGTAAATATTGTCTAGCCCGTTTGCAAACTCGAACGGATAGATAAAAATATCGGGCATAGAGTAGGCGATCGTTAAAAGTAGCGTTGGAAGAACCATAGCGCCCGTTAATAGATTAAATCTTTCTAGGCGCGATCTAAAAGCGATAATAATCGTTAAAGCGATCAGGAAAATAATAAGCGGGATCGATACGGATAGATCGTAATACTCTCGCGTTAGCGATTTTGGCGCGTATACTCTTATAACGGCTATGACAAGAGCGATGAAAAAGCCAAGAGAAACGCTAATAGACAGCGCTTTTGAGTTTATCGATTTTGCGTAAATACCGAGCGTAATAGCGATTAAAATAACCGTAAAAAAAAGCGTATCTATAACATTAACTAAATAGTGAAGCAATTTCTACCTTTCAAAACGTCGATCAGCGCAAAACGCCCCGATCAGCCTAACGTCGATCGGGGCGCGCTTTTTGGGCTAAAACGAGAATTATACTCTATTTTACCACTTGCGCGGAGTCCATTTGAAGTCCCAGCTAACTTCGATAGGCTTATCCCAGAATCTGCCGTCTACGCCCGTTTCCTTATCGACGTGTAGCAGATAGCCCGACGATTTCGAGGGGTTTTCAATGATAAAGGTAATTTTATACGTTCCCGCGCCATCAAGTTTGATGTTGTTGCCGTAGTGAGGGCCGTCGCTCGCGCTCATAGGCATAAAGGTGCCTTCTTGCGGCGCCTTTTTGCTACCCACTTTTTGAATCCTGTATTTCACCGCGAGGAAAGGAACAAAGTCGCCTTCGCCATAGCCAAGTTTTGTCCCCTCTTTATTTGCGGAAATATC
Organism: Helicobacteraceae bacterium; assembly: GCA_031275395.1. GTDB lineage: Bacteria > Campylobacterota > Campylobacteria > Campylobacterales > SZUA-545 > JAIRNH01. Next base: position 14,000 of record JAISOU010000041.1, read on the forward strand.
CGCTTCCAAATGCATATCCGCCTTGTTTTTGGCAAGATTGCCCGCTAGAGTTTTGGGCTCCATATCGACGGGCTGAAAATATACGCCCGCAATGTGCAAAGGCCCTACGTCGAACTCGTCGCCAAGCGGGAACTCTTCAAAGCCCGCAGCTTCGGAAGGGTGAACGTGCGCGTCGTCAGCCGCGAAAGAGGCGCTCGGTAATATAGCCAAAGCGCTCGCCAAGAAAACTTTTGAAACTAAGGTCATTTTGATCCTCCAAAATTATGATTGCGATCTCTTAAAAAGAGACGTTTAATTACGGCTTAAAAACGTTAAGCCGAAGCCTAAAATCGATCCGAACAAAATCCATTCGACTTACGGCGGATGGATTTTTATAAAAGAGGAAGACATTACGCTTTGCCCGCCTTTCTTGAATAGTATAAGAAAGAGAATACCGCCAACGCCAAAAGCGCGATTTGCGGAAGTAGCGTTTCTACAGTGGGGTATACGCCTAAAATATCGATCGTAGGCGCAAAAGAAACGGGCGTAACGCTAACCGCGTCGGCTTCTTGCAACTCTTTAACGCCGCCGCCCGCAAAGGCTACGCATATCAGATACATAAATATGCTCGTCCCGATAAAAAACGGCTTTAGAGGAATACGAAGCGATCCGAAGCGAATCAGCGCGAAAACGGCAACCAAGATCACGCAACCCGCGCCAAAACCAAACCAAATCATCTGTTCGTAGCTCTTATATTCCGCAAAAAGCGCCTGAAAGAATAAAATTACCTCCGCTCCCTCTCGAAAAACCGCGAGAAACGCCGCGGACGACAAGGCAAAAACGCTCCCTTTAGTGATCGCGCTTTTTACCTTGCCTTGGATATAGCTTTTCCACGCCCCTTCGCTGGACTTTGAGATCATCCAGTTGCTCACAAAAAACAACACCACTACAGCGGTTAGCATAGCGACGCCCTCTACAATCTCCTGCGCCGCGCCGCTAATCGTTATGACTCTTGCGATCAAATACGCCATACCGACGCTTGCTAAGATCGCCAAAACCCCGCTCGTATAGACGGGTTTCGCGTATTTTGCGTTGCCGGAGCGGACAAGATAGGCGACGATCGCGGCGATGACCAAGATCGCCTCGACCCCCTCGCGCAATATAATAAGTAGCGCCGCGATAAACGCGCCCCAACCGTCGATCTTTCTGCCGTCAAGCAGTTTCGCGTCCTCGTAAAGCCATGCGGTTAGCTGTTCGACTTCGCGCCTGACCTCCGAACCGCTTTTTTCGGCGCTCATAGCGTTTTTGATAATAACGAATTGGTATTCGACGACGCTTGCGCGTTTGCCCGATATATTAGAGAGCGTGGCTCGTTCCACGCCGTATTTTTCGTAGTAGCCAAAATAGGCGTTATTGACCAGCTCTTTTGCCCGCGTAATATCGCCCTTTGCGTATGCGTCGTAGGCGGAGTTTAGAACGCCGTTCATTTCAGAAACAATCTCGTTCCAATTGGCAAACTCTTTGCGATCCGACGCGCTCTTTTCGCCGCCAAGAATACTCAAAATATCCGCTATCGCGCCGATCTGCGTTTTTGCGTTGTCGGGGCTTTCGTCGTTGTCGATAATGTAATGAAAGTCGTCGAAATGCCGCTCCATCTCTTCGCGGTATTTTTCGGGCAGTCGCTCAAACGCGCCGTCGATCTTGCTTTTGGCGGCTTGCGCGTCCTTTGCGACGTAAGAATCATACGCCGCGTTTAACTCGCTTAAAACTCCTTCTTTAGCCGCGATCCACTCCGCGTCGATTTGCGCGTAGGCGGAAACCAGCGGCAGAAAATAGACGATTACGGACAACACTAGCCTTTTCACAAAATACTCCCTCCCTCATTCTCAATATCACGAAGCTGATAATCAGTATCGCAATAATTGTATATCATTTTTGCTTAAACTAGCGATTTTGAGTTTGGGTTTCTTTGTAACGACTACCGACAAACCCTCTTGGTTACGTCGATCGCGGGCAACGCAATTCGGCTACGGCGCGAAACCTAAAAACAAGATCGATCCAGCCTAATTGTTTACGCCCAACGAAAAATGTAAATGGTCCGCGCGTCGCGCCCAATTCTCACGATCGCGGTTTTTAACGTCGAGCCGTTTTACGCGGATTTTCCAAGCGCTCAAGCGCCGTAAATTGGCGAATTTGACAAGTCGGCGCGGTTTTTGAAGCGCCGTAAAGATAATAAGCCGCCGCTCGAATTAAACGCGCTTTGCATTGCGGCGACTTAACGCAATCAGATCGCCCGCCATTTGCAATGCCTCCTAAAATTCGCCCGAAGCGTATTTTTTAATCATGCGCTCCTTGCGTTTAATATAGTATTCGGTTACAATAGTCCGCTTTGCGCTTGCTCAAGGCAAACGCCGCAAACTAAAAAAGGCAAACGATGGGATTCCTCTCTCAATTTCGCGTAAAAACCGCGCTTTTATTCTCTGTCGGCGCTACGGCGCTATTTTTTGCGTCTGGTTGCGACTCTAGCGACGCTCAAAAAGAAAGCGGCTCGTCAATGTCAAGTCGCTCTAGCAGTTTTGTTACATACGACGCGGACGAAGACGCTTTAAAATCAATCGAGCTTCCGGACATAATCGCTCTTTGGAAAAGTCAAGAATATACCTTTGAACCGGTATTTACGCCTCAAGACGCTACAAATAAAGAACTCGCGTGGGATTGCAACGATACCTCGATCGTATCGATCGAGCAAAACGGAACGATAACGGCTAAAGCCATAGGCGAAGTTACTATCACGGCTGTTTCCGCGATCGATAGCTCCGTTAGCGCTTCCGCTAAAGTTATAGTAGATCGCGAAATAGCGCGGATCGCAACGGGCGGTTACCATAGCGTTCTTTTGGATAGCAAAGGCGGCGTATGGGTCGCGGGGTTAAACGACAAAGGACAACTAGGCTTAGGCAACTATGATAATAGCGCCAGATTCGTAAAAA
>JAISOU010000092.1 GCA_031275395.1 Helicobacteraceae bacterium
AACCTTTGCGCGAATAAGAGCTTTACGCAAACGCTTGCGCAATTCAATTTGCGTAAATCGTTAGACTTTTCTGTCTCTGTCTTAAAGCCTTTGTTTCCGTTTGGCATTCAGTCGCCTTAGCCAACAAGGAACGCCGATCGTTCCTCGTATCGTTGATGACTTGCTAACGGGGTTAAGTTGGCGGTTTAATTAGGAAATTAGAGCAAAGCTAAAAGTAGTGCGCGGGAATGACTGTAAATGTGGATTTTACGGGTAAATGCTTAGGTTTTATTGCGTTAGGTTATTTGATTTTGCGACCTTGCTAGAATGAGCGTTTCGATAGATAACGGCGTTTGATTGGGTTTTGTCGCGGCGAAAAATTAAAGAACAAAATTGGGCGCTAAGCAAACATTCACGCAAAGTTTATGGCGATTTTGGCAGGATCGGATTATGGAAAAGGCAAAATTGCTACTTTTAGAGGACGATCCGCAACTGCACGAGATTATCAAAGAGCATTTGGAGGATCAAAACTACAGGGTTTTCGGCGCGTTCAACGCTATGGATGCGGCTGATCTGCTTTATGAAAATCCTTGCGATCTGGCGCTTTTAGACGTGAAAATGGCGGGGCAGAACGGCTTTGAGTTCCTAAGCGAACAGCGCAAAAAGGGGGTGGAAATCCCTGCGATTTTTATCACCTCGTTAAACTCGATCGACGATCTGGCAAAAGGTTACAAAGTCGGTTGCGACGACTATCTGCGCAAACCGTTTGAGTTAAAAGAGCTGGTTTTGCGCGTGGAAACGCTCCTAAAACGCCGATTTTTTCACACCTTGCAAGAGGGCGTCGATCTAGGCGGCGGCGCGATCTTTTTTATCGACGCGAATCTTGTCAAAACGCCGCAGGGGGAACGCTCCCTGCCGCCAAAAGAGTTCGAGCTGTTAAAGCTTCTCGTCGAAAATCGCGGCAAGGTCGTTTCAAGAGAAACCGTAATGGATCGACTTTGGAGTTTTGGCGAAGAGCCTAGCGAAATGAGTTTGCGAACGCACCTTAAAAACCTTCGCAAAATTATCGGACACAACTGCGTGGAAACTTTACGAGGAATGGGTTTTAGAATCAGATGATCGCCGCCGAAAAACAGGCTCTCCACAGATTTTTGATCCTTTACGCGGGATCGCTCGCCTTTTTTTTGGGCATTATCGGCTGGGGCTATTACGGCTTTCATTCGCGGCAGATCGCAAAAGCGCAACAAAACGAACTGCGAATTATGACGACGAGCATAGGCAGATCGCTAAAGCGCGGCGAACAGCCCGACGAGGATATCGCGTGGGCTATCGTCGATAGCTACGGGCGCACCTACGCCGGCACGTTTAAGCTGGCGACGATAGACGCGCGTTTTGTGCAGACCCACCACGACGGCGAAACTTTTTTCTCCGACGAGCGGTATATCTACCGCATAAACGCGCTTCCTACGCTCTTTGAGCCGCGATTTTTAATCGTTCGCGCTAAGGTTGATAGCGATATGTATCGTAATCTGATCGTCAATATGATCGCGATTTGGGGCGGCGCGTTTATCTTTTTTATGGCGATCGCGGCGATTTTAACGCGTATGTTTTTGAAACCGATGCGCGACACGATCAGTCTTTTGGATCGTTTCATTAAAGATTCTACGCACGAGATGACTACGCCGATTGCGGCAATTTTGATGAGCGTAGAGAGTTTTGGGCGCGAAAATCTTAGCGAGCGCGATCAGAAACGGCTGGCGAGGATCGAGATCGCCGCAAGAACAATCAAAAACGTCTATGACGATCTGGCGTTCGTTTTACTAGACGCGCGGCGGCAGAAGGTTTTAAGCGCGATCGACGTAGGAGCGCTGATCAAAGAGCGCATAGAGTTTTTCGAGCCGATCGGCAGGGCAAGAAACGTCGTTTGGGAGGTTTTTATCGGCGAACATACGCAGCCAATCGCCGATAAGAGCGAATTTACGCGCATCGCGGATAACCTTTTAAGCAACGCGATCAAATACAACAAGCAAGGCGGACGGGTTATTGTCCGCGTGGAGGGCTGTTCGTTGTCGATCGAGGACGAAGGCGGCGGCGTAGGCGAAAACGATCGGGTAAAGATATTAGATCGTTTTGCGCGGCTCGATTCGGCTCAGGGCGGTTTTGGGCTGGGATTAAATATCGTCAAAACGATTTGCGATCGCGCCAAAATGACGATCGAGGTAAAAAGCGCGGAGGGCGGCGGCGGCAAGTTTGTGATTAGTTGGCGCACTTCACAAGAGGCTCACGTTTTAAGCGCACAATAACAATTCGACCATTTCCGCCGCGCTCGCGGGTTGCGGGAGCTTCCCCACCCCTTCTCCCCTGCGATCTGCAGGCGGCGGTTTTTGGCGAGCGAGTAACGGCAAACTTTTGTCGAAAAGGAGTCTCAATGAAACGGATATTTTTTGTTTTGGCGGCTTTTGCGGCGATCGCGACCGCAAGTTTCGCGAATCACGATTCGCGCAAGGACGATTTCGGCTTTCACGGAGCGCTCAAAGCTCTCGAACTAAGCGACGAGCAAAAAGATAAGCTAAAAGCGCTAAAAACGGCGCAGATAGAGGCTTTGAAGAGCGTGAAAACCGAAAACGGCGAAAACTTCGCGGCGGTTTTTGGCGGCGCCACTTTTAATCGCGCCGCGTTTGTATCCCAAGAGAACGCAAAAGCGGCGGCGCATATCGAGGATCGCGCCGACTTTTTAGCCGAGTTGCACGCGATTTTAACGCCCGCGCAAAGAGAGATTTTTGCAAAATCTTTAGAACGCAAGGGCGAGCGCGTGGTAGAACGCCCAAAACGTTAGCTTTGAGTCGTTTGGCGGCGCGGGCAAATATAGACTTGCGCCGCCTTTAACCTTCCGCTTAAAGGAAGGTTTTGGTAAAACATTTATCTGAAACATTATTTTAAGGAGCGAATATGAAACTTATCAAATCGTTGTTAGCCGCCTCGCTTTTGGCGGGGTCGCTTTTTGCGGCGGATTACGCCTTTACGCCCAACAGAGGCAAGGTCGGTTTTACGATCAACCATCGCGCTTTTGGCGCTATTGAAGGTAGATTCGACAAGTTTGACGGAACAATCTCAATTGACGGCGGTAAAGTTACCGCGCTTAAAGGAACGGTAGAGGTCGTTTCGATCAGCACGGAGAACCTTAAACGCGACGAACACTTAAAAAACGCGGATTTCTTCGACGAACCAAAGTTTCCTAAAATCGTCTTCGCTTCGACCTCCGCAAGCGCGAATACGATCGCGGGCAATCTAACGATTCACGGCATAACCAAACCCGTAACGTTAAACGTAAAACGCGATATAGAAAGCGGTAGAACGGGCGATAACTACCTAATTTCAGGGAAGATTAAGCGAAGCGATTTTGATATTGGCGATTCATTTACGACCAACGTTCAGCTTGACGACGAAGTAACGATCAATTTATCGATCCGACCTTCTATTTAAGTAATCGGATTAGACTCGCGAATTTATCCCTTTAAACCTAACCCCTCCGATCGGTTTCGATCTATGGGGAGGAGGGGGGGGGTCCGATCGGTTTCGATCTATGGGGAGGAGGGGGGGGGGGGGTTACCGATTGCATAATTTGCCAAGCTAAAGCCCATAGCGATAGTAAGGGCAAACCAAATACGTCTAGGCGCTAATCGGCGGCAAACTTAACGGGGCCGCTAGAGCTACCGTCGATAAATTGCCGAGTGATCGGATTTTGCGACTGTTCGATCGCCTTTGCCTCGCCGTATTCGACGATTTTTCCTTCAAAAAGCATAGCGATATAATCTGAACACTTAAAGCTTTCTTTTATATCGTGGCTGATCAAAACGCTGGTTACGCCAAGCTCCGCTTGTAAATGCAAAATCATCTGGCTGATTCGATCGCTCGTGATCGGATCAAGTCCGCTTGTAGGCTCGTCGTAAAGTATCGCTTGCGGATCTAAAATAATCGTCCGCGCAAGCCCCGCTCGTTTTCGCATTCCTCCCGAAAGCTCGTGTGGAAAAAGCGGCATAACCTCATACGGTTTTAGCCCTACAAGCTCTAACGATTTTATTATCTTTTTTTCGCGCTCGCTTTCGCTTAATTTTGTATGTTCTATCAGCGGAAACTCCACGTTTTGTTTTACGTTCATACTATCGAACATCGCGCCGCTTTGAAATAAAAAACCTACCTTGCGCCGTATCTCGTAAAGCGTCTGATTGTCTAAACGCAAACCATCGACGACAATATCGCCTTTATCGGGCGTTAAAAGCCCTACAATATGTTTAATGATCGTGCTTTTGCCGCCGCCGCTAACGCCGAAAATCGTCGTCGTTTTACCGCGAATGGCGTCTAGATCGACGCCGCGCAAAACCTCTTTCTGTCCAAATCGTTTGCATAAACCGCGTATTTTAATCATCTTTTTGCCGTAAATCCCCGCGTTAATCCCGCGTAATCTTTGTAGAACTCTACCATTTTATAGCCGTTTTTTGCTAAAGTTTCGCTTAAAACCGACTCTTGATCGTAGCCGCATTCGCAGGCTAGGATCGGTTTTCTAAGCGCGATTATCTCCTCTAAAATCTCCGATCCTCTTTCGCCTCCGATCAAAGCGTTTTTTGGCTCAAACGATACGGGTTTTGGTAAAGGGTAATCGGCGGCGATATATGGCGGGTTTGAAACCAAAATATCGATATTATCATTAACGCGATCTAACATATTGGTTTCAATTAGGTCTATACGATCTAAAACGCCGAAGCGCACTGCGTTTTTTCGCGTTAATTCGATCGCTTTTTCGTTAATATCGCTTCCTATAATCGAAGCGTTTGGAAGGGCTATGGCAAGGCTTACGCAGATCGCGCCGCAACCGACTCCTATCTCCGCGATTTTGGGCGCGCTATAACCTTTTGATAATTCTATGACGCGATCGACCAAAAGCTCCGTTTCTGGACGTGGTATTAAAACGCCGGATTCGCATAAAAAATCGCGTGAATAAAAACTTGCAGATCCGATAATATATTCGATAGGTTCGCCTTGTTCGCGCCGCGTAATTAGTTGGTTATATAGCGCCTGATCGATAAGCGCTTCATCGGCTTTGAATAGATCGATTCTATTTAACCCGCCTACGGCGCAAAGCAATATTTGCGCCTCTAAACGCGGTCGATCGCATATATCTTTTAACCTTTTCTCGCCAAAGTCAAGAGCTTCTTTAATCAAACTCATAGTAACCTTTCACAAACATTGGAGCTAATTATGGCAAAAACTACTACGGCGTTATTCGATCTTGACGGCACGCTGATCGATTCGACCGAAGCTATCCTTGAAGGTTTCGCTTTCGCGTTTGATTTTTTTGGCGCGCCAAAACCCGACGAAAAGACGATTGTCGGGCTAATTGGTAATCCGCTTGCCAAGATGTTCGTCGATTTAGGCGTTTTAGAAGAACAAAAGCAAAGCTATATCGATCGTTACAAGGAGCGTTACGGAATCGTTTGTTTGCAAAAAACGTTTCTGTTGCCCAACGTAGAGGAGGCGTTAAAAACGCTTAAACCGATCGCAAAAATTGGCATAGTTACGACAAAAAGCGCGGTTTTTTCTAAAAAGATTTTGACGCATCTGGGCGTTCAAAGTTATATCGACGAAATTATTGGTTTTGAAGACGCTAAAAACCCAAAGCCAAACGCCGAACCGATCTTGCTCGCTCTTAATCGTTTGGGTAGCTCTAAAGAAAACGCCTTTATGATCGGCGATACCCCGATCGATATTAACGCCGCTATTAACGCGAAAATAACGCCGATCGGCGTTTTATGCGGCTATTCGAGCGCAGAGGTTCTCGCGCCGTATCATTGCGCTATTTACGCCGACGCGCTTGAAGCGGCAAAAGCGATCGCCGCTTTGCGTAGTTCAAAATAAAACGCAGGGATTGTTCTATTATAATCGCTTATTTGGTTTTCAAAAAAGGAGATATATGCGAATAACGTTGCTTCAGTATACTGAATTAGCGATATGCGCCCGCGCGATACGAACCTGCTGGCAGAGCCATAGCCGATCGGATAACGGCGGCGAGATCGACAAAGATCTTATCGAACGCGTGGGTAATAAAAATAAACATTCAAGCACGTTAGAACATCTCTTTTACACCTTTTATATTCAAGGGATTAGCCGCGCTTGTTTGCAGGAGCTATCGCGCCATCGCATAGCTTCGCTATCGGTTAAAAGCACGCGCTACACGCTTAAAGAGTTAAAAGACGAAAGCGCCTTTGAAGCCTTTGACGATCGGGCGCAAAAATATCTTGTAACGGCGCGATCGCAAGAGGTTGATAACGCGAGTTTATCGGCGCTTGAAAACTTGCGAGCGCTTCTTGCGAAAGGCATATCAAACGATCTGGCAAAATACGCTTTGCCCGAAAGCTACAAAACCGAATTAACTTGGAGTATAAACGCTAGAAGTTTGCAAAACTTTTTAACGCTAAGAACGAGTAAATCGGCGCTGTGGGAGATACGCGATTTAGCTTTAGCGATCTTTGAAGCTCTGCCGCAAGATCACAAATATATTTTTGAAAACTGCATAGAGAAAGATCGTCAATGACGTTGCGCGAGGTTTTGCGCCGCATCGTTTTGTTTAAGGTTAGCTTAACTCTTCTCGCGGCGTTAATCGCGGGCGTTTTTTTGATTTTATTGCTGATCGTAAGCGCGTTTAACGGCGAGTGGTTCAGAGTTTTCAAAATCGCGGGGCTTATTTTGTTTGTAGCGTTGGTCGCTTTATGGGCGATTATCGTGGGAAGAGCGCAAACGAAAAACGCGATCAAGCGAAGCTAAAAGCCCCGCCGATCGCGCCGCTATTAAAAGCGGCTTCTGAAGCTAATTTTACCAGCTTCTTTGTTCGCGGCGCGGAGGACGTTCGTCGCGTTCTCGCGCTTCATTGACGCGCAAATTGCGTCCGCCAAAATCTTTGCCGTTAAGATTTTCGACCGCTTTCAAAGCGTCGTCGTCTTCCATAACCACAAAGCCAAAACCGCGAAAACGTCCCGTTTCCCGATCCGTCATCATTCTGACCGCATTTACGGCGCCGTATGCCGCGAAAACTGAACGCACTTGTTCTTCCGTAGCGTTATAAGGTAGGTTGCCCACATAGAGTTGTTTCATAAGAATCCTTCAAATTACAAGCGGGTTTTTAACCCGAAAAAAAGCCATTGGCGACAAAAACGAGGGTCGATGCGCAAAGCGCTAACAAACAAAACTTATCTCAAATCCATCTCCCCTTGTCGCAAAAACTAACGCACAATACAAAAATATTGCTTAAGCCAATGAAAAACGCGACGCTTAGATATAATTTCACAAAAAGGAGAACGAGTGAAATCTATTGTCGTAGAGCGCGATCTTTCGCCGCAAAGCGATGTCGTCGTCCGTAAAGCCGCCGCCGTAGCAAAAGGGGCGAAAGCGAAGCTAATTCTTGTAAGCGCCGCAAACGAGCAGGGATTTTTTGAACGGATTTTTAATTCTAAGGAAGAGCGTCCGACAATCGACGAGCGCAAATTGGCGCTGCTAGAAACGCTAAAGTCGCTCGGCGTAGAGGGCGAGGCGATCGTCCAAGACGAGCCGCTATGCGATCTGCTGGCGCGCGCGGCAAAAGAAAACGCCGCCGATCTAATAGCGCTAGACGATCGCGCCGCAAGCGAGCTGGACGGCTTTTTTCTGAGCGATACGACAAAATGCGTTATCGATCGTTCGGATTCCCCCATTTTGGCGATCAAAAACGACGACGTAGCGGCGTATTCGCGCATATTGATCGCTACGGATTTTCAGCAAAGCTCCCTTAACGCGGCGCTTTTTGCGCTGAAAACTTTTCCCGACGCGGAGTTTTTGCTCTTTAACGCCTACTTTACGCCAAGCGACGTAATCGCCGCGCATAACGTCGTTACTGATGGGATAAGCGCGATGTTGGATACGATGAAACGCGAGGCGACCGCCAAGCTAGACGAGTTCAAAAGCGCCCTGCCGCCGACAAAAAACGAAATACGGGCGATCTCCAGAGCAAGCGCGTCGCCAAGCGACTCGATCGCCAATATAGCGCTAAGCGAAAAAAGCGATCTGATAGTCGTCGGCGCGGGCGAAATTGGGACGCTTTTAAGCGACGCGATCGGCGATTCGACCGAGTCGCTCCTTAAACGTAGCGCGATCGATATATTGGTCGTCCGATAATGATCAAGACTTTTCTGCTTGAGTTTGCGATCGAGGCTATCGTTTTTGCGGCGCTGGCGATCACGGCGCTAATTTGGCTACATTTTCGCTACCGACGAGCAAAAGAGGATCAAACCACGCCCCGTTAAGCGCCGCGCTCCAATGCAGGTGCGCGCCCGTTACGCGCCCCGTAGCGCCGACGTAGCCTATAACGTCGCCCGTTTTAACCCGTTTCCCGTCCGAAACGTTATGCTTTTCAAGGTGGCAATAGAGGGTAAATAATCCCTCGCCGTGATTAAGCAAAACAAATCGTCCGCAATAAAAATGTTCCCCAAAAAGCGCGACGTAGCCGCCGGAAGGCGCTTTGATCGGCGTATTTTTGGGCGCGGCGAGATCGGTTCCTCCGTGCGGGTTGCGCGGCGTTTTGTTGATGATCCGCCTTAAACCAAACCGCGAGCTAATTGGCGCGATTAGCGGCAGGCTCATCTGTAAATCGCCGCGAATATCCTCCGAAAACTTGCCGATCGCCTCTTTTACGATCTGGCGCTCCTTTACTACCCGCGCTATGGTTTTTTCGTCTAGCGCCTCCATTCTCGCGTCGATCGTCAGCCTTTGCGTCGGATAACTTTTTTCGCCGATTCTAAAAGAGGTAATCTCCGTTTTGCCCTCGATTGTATGGTAGCCGATATATTTCGTCTCTTTTGGCTTTGCGCCAAGAGCGATACCGACGATCGCCGCCCATTCGCCGCTTGGTAGCTTTTCTATGCGGACGCGCCGATCCTCCATAAAAGCGATCGGCGGTTGTTCGCTAGAAACGCCAAGCAATGGAACGATTGCGACGCCTCCCGCGTAACTCGCGTTATCGATCGCCGCCGTCGAAACAAACCACAAAAAGATCAAAAGCGTAAAGCGCATTCGTTAGTGTGGCTTAAACAACCTTTTGCGACGCCAAGAAGCGGGATAAAAGGCAAAGGAGGCAAGAAAGGCAACAGGGGGGGGGCGTATGGATTTAACGATTCGTCTTTATCGCGCCTTCCGCGCTTCGTAAAACGTGGAAGGGCGAACGTTATCCGCGTTAAAGAACGCGGAAACGCGGTTTAAGCGACCGCGTCTTTTAACTTTTTGCCCGCTTTGAAGGCGACCGCTTTTTTAGCGGCGATATTTAGGGGCTTCTTGGTCTTTGGGTTGATGCCCTTGCGAGCCGCGCGAGTGCGCACTTCAAACGCGCCAAAACCGACGAACTGGACGGAATCGCCCTTATTGAGCGTCGCTACGATCGTATCAAGCGTCGCATTGACCGCTTTTTCTGCGTCCGCTTTGCTAAGCTTCGCAGATTCGGCGACTTTCGCAATGAAATCTGGCTTGGACAAGGTGTTACCTGCCATAGTGATTATCCTTGAATTTGAGATATGAACGCTAGGATTGTAATGTCGTTTTTCTTAAAGCCGGTTTTTGCGCCGCTTTTTTTGCTAAAATTTATCGTTTGAACCGCGTAATCGGTTCGTATTTTTACTCAAATTGGATACCAAATGACCTTGTCGCAAGAGAAATTAAGATGTTTATTTTTGGAATAGTCGCTTCTAAACAGCGTCGGATCAATCACGCCTCAAAACTAAGCGTGATCGTGTTGGCGCTTGTGGCGATCGCCTCCGCTTTTCTAATCGCGCCGGCATATTTATATTGGTTTAGCGATCTTGTCGCGCCTAGAAAGAACGTTTTACTGATCGAGGAGCGCAAAGTAGCCTCTCCAAGCGATCTGGAACGCTTCAACGAAAAACTTGTCAAACCCGTCGTCTATCTTAACGCGCCAAAATTAGCCGATCTGAACTCGTCGGAGCGCAAAGATCGCTTTATCGAGATCATTTTGCCGTCGATCTTGATCGTAAAACATCGGCGCGCGCAGGAGCGCGCGCTGGCGATAGTCATTTCTCAAAAGTTTTATCCAAACCGCGCCGAACGACGTTTTATGAGCGGATTGCTTGAAGCCTACCGCGCCAAAGATTTAGACGATCTGCTTTTGAAACTGCAAACCCACCCAAACAGCGTCGCCATCGCGCAGGCGGCGCTTGAAAGCGCGTGGGGCGTTTCAAACGTGTTCGCCGAAACGAACAACCTTTTTGGCGTATGGTCGTTTAAAACCGACGAGCCGCGCTATCTAGCCGTTACGCGTAGAAACGGGCGAAAGGTATTCGTTCGCCGCTACAAGTCCATATACGATTCGATCGAGGATTATTTTCTCGTCTTGGCTATCGGCGTCGCCTTCGAGGATTTCCGCGAAACGCGCTCGTCGCCCGCCGATCCCGTAGTTTTGGTAGGATACCTAGAACGATACTCGGAACAGCGCGACGAATATGTAAAAAAGTTGCGCCGTCTGATCGAAACCAACAATCTGACAAGATTTGACGACTATGCGCTTGATCCGCAATATATCGTCGAGAAAGCGGCTTTATGAATCTACAAACGACCCTAAACGAAGTGGCGAGCGAGGTAAGAAGCCTGCTTGGCAAAGGAAGCGTGGCAAACTACATTCCCGCGCTTGCGATCGCCGATCCTACAAAGTTCGCTATGGCGATCGCGACCGTTCAGGGCGACGTTTTTTGCGTAGGCGACTGCGACGAGCTTTTTTCTATTCAAAGTATCTCGAAGGTTTTCGCTTTAACGCAGGCTTTTAAGATTTTGGATTCCGATCTGTGGCGCAGAGTCGATCGAGAAAACGCCGGAAGCGAGTTTAATTCGCTTTTGGCGCTGGAGCTTAGCGCGGGGATTCCAAGAAACCCGCTTAGCAACGCGGGCGCGATCGTTACGACCGACGTTATTTTGACCGAAAGGGGCAAAGAAACGAAAGCGTCGCTTTTGGAGTTTTTTCGCGTTAGAAGCGGCAATATGTCGATTGATTTCAACGAGGAGATCGCGCAGCTTGAAAGCGAACACGGGCGGCGCACAAAGGCGTTGGCGTATCTGATCGCGAGTTTTAAGAATCTTGAAAATCACCCGCAAACCGTTTCTATGCTCTACTTTTATCAGTGCGCTATGGAGGCTTCTTGCGTCGATTTGGCGCGATCGCTGCTTTTTCTAGCCAATAAAGGGGTATGCCCGATCAGCCAAGAACACGTGATCAGCGCTTCGCAGGCAAAGCGAATCAACTCGATCTTGCTTACCTGCGGACACTACGACGTTTCTGGGGATTTCGCCTTTCGCGTTGGGCTGCCGGGCAAAAGTTGCGTCAGCGGAGCGATCGCGGCGCTCGTGCCGGGCAAAATGGCGATCGCGGCGTGGTCGCCCGCTTTGAATAAAGACGGCGTTTCGCTCGTGGCAAGCGCGGCGTTGGAGATTTTTGCGACAAAAACGGGATTATCCGTATTTTAAGGCGCGATCGCAAAGCGATCGTTGATATATACTATCGGAAATAAAAAGCGGCAAAACGCGCTAAAGTAAGTTTAACGTTAAGGAGAATGTTATGACGATACCGTCAATAAAGGCGTATTTTGACGCAAAAGCCGGCGACGCGGACTTAATTCATAATTATTTTGACGAGAATATTTGTATTGAAGATACGGGCGAAAATAATGTCGTCAGCGGTTTTAATAATTGTAAAAATTGGCTCAAAGAAAAGAGCCGACAATATAAAATGGAAACCAAAATTATCGATTTAACGACCGATACAAACGGAATAACGAAAGTTTCAGTATTGGTTAGCGGAGATTTTTCGCAGAACGCTTTTGCGTTTGATTATTATTTTACAATTATAAACGATAAGATAAAAAAGGTAAAAATAATTTATACGGGGGGAATAAATAGTGGTTAGTATCGCAACTCTATGCGCGGCGGTATGGAGTTTGATTGGCTATTTTTGTTATATTTGCGCGCATTTGGGCGGGCGCTCTTTGCTTCGCAAAGCCCTTATATGCCAGCCAAAATGTCGCAAACAGCCGAAACGTTATGCGTAATGCCCAAAAAACTGTTGAAAATATGAATAAAAAGCACTTGACAAATTTTTTTCTTTATGATATACTTCAATATATGGAAAATAATACACTTTACAAGGATATTTTCACGAGAGAACTTCAAAAATTCCTTGAAACCATACTCTCATATGTCAGTACTTCAAATGGTCAATGGAGCATCAAGGGATTTATAGATATTTATAAAAATATATATACAATATCCTCAGATACCAAAATTGTATCAAAAATATTGGAAATACATCTTTTCCCCAAAATACTTGAATTTGCCGAACAACATAATTACAAGATTGTATTAGCAGATCATCAAAATTATTATCCTGATATATCTTTTATTGATAAGGCAAATGAAAATATTAAATTTGCTGTTGATTTTAAAACTACATACAGAAATCCCGAAAATAATGAATTATGCAATGGTTTTACACTTGGATCGCATGGTGAATATTTTATAAATAGGGCAAGCAGAAAAAATATCCAATTTCCATACGAAGAATATTTAGGACATTTTTGTTTAGGAATAATTTATGACAGAGTTGAAAGTAGAAAAATTGATGAAACAGCATCCTATAAAATAGAACACTTAAAATCAATACCTTCTGTTGTAAGGAATTTTGATTTCTTTATTGTGGAAAAGTGGAAAATAGCTAGTGACAAAAGTGGTAGCGGAAACACAGCAAACATTGGAAGTATAAATAACATTAAAGATATAAAAAATGGAAATGGCATATTTTCAAAACTTGGAGAAGATTGGTTTGATGATTAATTGGAAAAATTATAACAAGATTATAAAACCAAATTCAAAGGGAGAAAAAATAAGAAGTTTATATGATTTTGTTATCTATAGAAAAGGCAATATTGAATTAATTGTTCCCAAACGTACGGGGCGGAATAATGCGTAAAATAATTATACCTCCGATAAAAAGTCAAGGGATAAAAACGAAATTAGTACTCATGGATTTCTGCCATAATTCCAAAATATAATGTCCGATGGATAGAACCTTTCATGGGAACAGGAGTTGTTGCATTTAACATAACGTCAAAAAAACATTTACTATCTGATATTAATCCCCATGTAATCAATTTTTATAATGCAATAAAACACAACGAAGTGACACCTTTAGTTGTTAAAGAATATTTAGAAACAGAAGGTATGAAATTAAAACTGGCAAATGATAATGGCTATGAGCATTATAAATTTATCAGAGACCGGTTTAATGAACAATTTGAGCCGTTAGATTTTCTATTTTTGTCACGAGCAGGTTTTAATGGCATGATACGATTTAACGGTAAGGGAAAATGGAATATTCCCTTTTGTAAAAAACCAGAACGATTCAGTAAGGCGTATATCACCAAAATTGTAAATCAAGTGGCAAAAGTATCGCAATTGCTTAATGAAGATTTTATATTCATTAATAAAGATTTTAGAGAAATAATACCTCTTGCAAATGTGGGAGATACTATTTATTGTGATCCTCCGTATCATGGACGTTATGTTGATTATTATAATGGCTGGACAGATGATGATGAACATGATTTGTATGAATTATTATTAAATACAAAAGCACAATTTATTTTATCCACATGGTACCACAATGATTTTAGAGAGAATGATATGGTGAAAAAATATTGGGATAGATTTAATATAGTAACCAAAGATCATTTTTATCATTCTGGAGGAAAAATTGAGAATAGAAACAGTATTGTAGAGGCATTGGTTTTTAATTTTGAAACAGATATAAATAAACATAATTATGAACCAATAGAACAAGAAATTCAATATACCCTATTTAGTAGATCTGCAAGATATAGTACAAAACGAATTAAAGAAACCATTGGATAAAATACGGCACTTCGCACAATAGATTTGTTTACGCTTCGCCGCCGGTAGGCGGTTCGGGCTTTGGTTTCGCTTCGCGCTTTCTAGCGCCTTATTTCGCCTACATTATACCTATCTCCCCAAAAAATGTTTAAAAATATATTGACAAAAATGATAGAATAAATATGATTTTATAAAAATCGTAGGAAATAACAATGGTTATTCTAATTGGCGGCGCGGGATATGTTGGTAAAACCTTAATAGCTCAGAAATTAAAAGTATTAAGCGCTACATTATAGAAAATAAAAGTAATAAATTAGCGCGCGTAGAAAACAATATAAAGTATTTTGAAATAAATGGGGATTATGAAAAAGAGATTGAAAATATATGCGAATGGATAAAAGAAGAGCTAAATCAACGCAATTAGGACATTGCATAGATGGAATACCGCTCCGCTATAGGAGCGCTCGATTGTTTGCAACGAGCGAGGAGGCGGAAACTTCCGCGCCAAAAACGGGATTTACGCATTTTAATTGATACATATCAATTTTTTGGTTTTGTTTAATGGAGTATACTCTTTAGGTTACCCACATTTCAAGAAATGGAGGGCGGGAATGAAAAAGAAAAAGGCGTTAGTCGCGTTAGCCGTAGGCGCTTTTCTCGTTGCGATCGGCGCGTTTTTCTACACGCTTAAAGTTGCGAAGGCTACGAGCTACCTTAGCGACGATTCTAGCGCCTGTATTAACTGCCACGTAATGAACGTTTCATACGCTACTTGGGAACATAGCGCGCATAGAGAGGCGGCAAAATGCGTCGATTGTCATCTGCCTAGCGAAGGGATCGCCAAATATATCGCCAAAGCCCGCGACGGCTTTAACCACGCGAGCGCTTTTACGTTTGGAGATTTCAAACAGCCGATCAAAATTAGCGAAGACGGCGCGAAACGCGTTCAGGCAAATTGCGTTTCTTGCCACTCTGAAACGGTAAAAACGATCGAACGAAACGCCGCTCTAAACCATCGCTTCGACGAAGAGGATCGCCCCTGTTGGTCATGCCATCGCGAAACGCCGCACGGCTCTGTTCGCGCTTTGAGCGCCGCGCCCAATACGCTGGGCGTTCGCAACGTTAAATAAAACAAGGAGGAAAAATATGAAAAAGTATATCGCGCTTTTAAGCGTTTCGCTTATAGCGATCGTAGCGTTAGGCTTTCTGGCTACGGACATAAACGCAAAGGAAGAAGAAAGAAAACAGATCAACGCGGGCAGACCGATCGCAATAGAAAAGCCTACTTTTACTTCGCAGTGGAAGCGTTATTTTCCGCGTCAGTTTGACGGTTGGAAAAAGACCAAAACAAGCGTAGATATAGTCGATATGATCGACAAATATCCCGCGCTTGCAATCGTGTGGGCGGGCTATCCTTTTAGCAAGGATTACAACGCGCCGCGAGGACATTACTACTCCGTGCAGGACAACGTCAATACGCTTCGCGTGGGCGCTCCAAGCGAGAAGGTCGATAGCCCGCTTTATACCGCCTGTTGGACGTGTAAATCGCCCGACGTCGTTCGACTGATGGAAACTAGGGGCGATATGGAGTTTTATACGGGCAAATGGAATAAATGGGGAAGCGAGATTGTCAATCCGATTGGTTGTTACGACTGCCACGATAAAGATACCCGCGAATTAAAAGTGAAGCGATCGTTTCTCGATAAAGGCTTACAGGAGGCTAAATTGCCTATTTTCGCGGACTCTACGCACCAGACAAAGCGCGATCTTGTATGCGCCCAATGCCACAGCGAATACTATTTTCGTCCGATGCAAAACGGCGAAACGACGGCTATGGTCGTTACTCTTCCTTGGAAAAACGGTTTGGGGGTAGAGGAGCAGATAAGCTACTACAACGATGGCAAAAACTTTCCAAACGGAAAGCCGTTTTTTGATTATGAAAACAAAATCTCAAAAGCGAAAATTGTCAAAGCGCAGCACCCCGATTACGAGTTGCACTTAACGGGTATTCACGGCAAAAACGGCGTTTCTTGCGCCGACTGCCATATGCCGTATAAACAAGAAGGCGCGGTCAAGTATTCCGATCACCGCGTTCAAAGCCCGTTTGAAACTATGGATACAAGCTGTATGGTTTGCCACAGAGAGAGCGAAGGCAAACTTAAAGCGATCTTACAAGAAAAATACGATCGCAAGGAGTTGTTGTTTGGCATAACGGTCAATAACCTCGCAAGCGCGCATCTCGAAGCAAAACACGCGTGGTATAGCGGCGCAAGCGACGCGGAAATGGCAAAGGCGCTTAATTTGATCCGCGAAGGGCAGTGGAGATGGGATTATGCGGTAGCAAGCCACGGAGGATTTTTCCACGCTCCCGACGAAACGCTATTTATACTCGCAAAGGCTAACGACTACGCGCAGCAAGCTCGCGTCGCGTTGAAAGAGATTTTAGACAAACACGGCGCGGCAAATTACGTCGTCCCAGATTTTAGTTCCAAAGAGAAGGCGCAGGCGCTTGCGGGTTGGGATATGGAAAAACTTACCGCCGAGAAACGGACGTTCAAAGATACGCTTGAACAAACGTGGATCAAAGCGGCGAAAGAAAACGGCGTTTTAGACGAGGCGCTAAGAGATTACAAAGACGATCGCGCCTCTTGGTTTGGCTCGAAATAATTGACGCGGGATTTAGCTCAATATAGGCGTTAAATCCCGCCGCCTTTGTCAAAGGTCGCCGTTTTTTTCGTTATTCCCTCGCCCTTTCTCGTCATTCCTGTACAATTCCCGCATTTCTACGCGGATGGACGTAAAAATGCTCCGCTTGCAGAGAGTCTCCTAAGTAATCATAAACGCTCATAGGCGAAACGTTCCGATTTTTAGCGAAGTAGCCGTCCATAAAATGGTCTGGTTCTTTTAGCCGACCTATAAGAAAGTATCGTTTTCGCCTTTGCGGAACGCCGCAATAGCAAGCGTTTAAGACGACCTCGGTTAGTCCGTATCCCGCTTCGACGGATATCCTTTTTGCCGTTTTCAGCTTTTGGCTCTTTTCAATGCGCGGGACGTTTTCCATAACGAACCACTCCGGTTGCGTATGCTTTATGATTTCTGCGTAGGCTACCGTCAGTATTCCGCGTCCGTTGTTTTCGTCGCGTTTGCCGACGATTGAAAAATCCTGACAAGGAGGACCGCCTATAATGAGGTCTGGATTTAAGTCGGAAATAATAGAGTAGTCCGCAATCTTGGACAGATCGACTTCGTATAGCTTATGATTGAAATTGGCTCTATATATGTTTATCGCGGGCTTCCAATTCTCAAAAGCGCCGATTAGGTCGTAACCTGCGCGTTGAAAGCCCAGCGACATACCTCCGCACCCCGCGAATAGATCGACCGTCCTCATTAGAAAACCCGCTCTTTAGCGAGCATAGCTTTACGCTTTCTTGCGTTGCAAATGTTTCTAGCGCAAGCGAGTATCTTTGTAGCGGGAAAACTAACCTTGAATAATTTTTCGCGGTCGAATACGTTACCGCCCTTAGCTTGCATCCAATAGCCGTTTGCCTTATATACAAGGTAGCAGTCCCGTAGCGTTTGCTCGGCTTTTGCTTCATAGTCCATTGGTTACCTCCTATCAGATTTCGGAATATTATAACGGAAAAATCGGATAATTATAACGATAAGATAAAAAAATAGTAGAAAAATCAGCATTTTTTATGATTTTTCAGTTAAAACGTGTATAATGAGGGTTCAGTTAGGGCTCTTTTAGGGCGCTGTTAGAGCTACAGGTGGGCGCTAATAGGGGTCAAAGAGAGCTCTAACAGGGTCGATTGTGGGCGCTTATCGGGCGCTATGTGAGCGCTAAGAGAGCTAATAGGGCGCTAAGTGGGCGCAAAAAGCGTATCAAAGCGGGCTATGGGCGCTAAGTGCGCTCTTTTAGGGCGCTAAGCGGGCGCTAGTAGTAGAGGAGTTGATGAAACACAAGGTCATTCGGTTTCGCCCTACGGGATTAGTTAAAGAGTTTCTCGAGTCGACGCCTCAAGGGTCGATAAGTCGAACTCTTAACGGGATTTTGTATGAGGCAATAAAAAGCGGGAGCGCGTTTTTGGAGTTAGGCAAATACGCGGACGCTAACGCCTTGCGTAAAAGCAGGGATATATGCGAAGCCACGTATTCCAAATCGAGCGAGCCGTTGGGTCAAAAGTCGGTCGAAACCGTCGTCGATAACGTCGAGGAAACGGTCGAGGTCAAAGAGAGCGACGTTGTTGTTGAAACGCCAACGCCAACGCCGAGAAAAAAAATCACAATCTAAAAGGGGACGCAAATGAGGATTGAAAAGTTTAAGTCCGTTTATTTTAAGGCTCTGGGAGCGGACGGAGCGAGAGCGACTGAAATCGAAGGCGAACAGTATCTGTTTGGCGACGAGGTTTTTGGTTCGCCCAGATACATCTTGAACATCGAGGATTTGATAAGGCTTTATCCTTTGGGGTTGAAGTGGCTGGTAGAGAAAAAGGGTTTTCCTAAGACCGACAAGGTAGCCGTATCGTTGCCGACAATGACCTACAGGGATCATAAGGCGGGTAAGGAGAAGGGCGAGGATAACGTTATCGACGCTTTAAGCGAGCGCATTAAGAGGTTGCTGGGATACAAGGAGGTTGCGGTAGTCCCGCAAGGAGTATCGGCTCTGTTTCACGTCGAAACTATCGACCCCGACGCGGTTAGCAACGGCAAGAATATTTTGTTGATAGACGGAGGGTTCAATACGCTGAATATCGCGTTGATTAAATCTAGCGACAGCGGTTATGAAGCGGTCTATGTGCGGACTTACTACGACGAGTTCGGGGTAAGGGATTTGCTGTCGGGTTATCTGGCTCCGCAGTTGAGGGTTAAATATCCCGATCTAAGCCAGAACGAGCAGTCGCTGAATAGTATGTTTGTTTCGGGGTCTGTGAATCTCGGACTGAAAACCTCCGACATTGAAGCGGAAAAGAACGGAGCGATGGACGTTTTTTTAGCGGATATGTTCCAGAAGGTTAAGAGCGATATGAGCAAGGCGAAGGTCGATTATCAGAGCGTCATATTCGTCGGCGGGTTGTCGCACTATATCGACAAGGAGTTGCTGGAAACGGACAAGATTTTATTCCTGCCGCCTAAACCGCGCAATGAAATCGACGGCGCGGAGTATTACAACGTTCGCGGAATGGCGCAGTTGTATTCGCCGACAGACGGTTATCTTGGTAGTGGACGGAGGTTTCGGGCATTTCAAGGTCATAGGGTAGCGAATGTCCTCGTTAGACCTCGACGAGTTGCTAAGCAACTTAGCCGATTCGCACGCTATGAGCCGCGAGTGCGTTATGGGATTGCTAAGGCAGTCCATATCGCGGGTTTATGGCGGCGCGGCAAGCGCGATTATCTACAACGACGGCTCTATCGACGTGCCGCGTATGGAGCGCGACGGAAGGTTGGCTTTTTACAGGTATAACCTTTCGGAAGGCAAGTTGCGAACGGCGCGAAGCATATTGGAGTCGGCGTTGAAGGACGCTTCATGGGAGCTTTTCAGCAGGAAAATCATTCGATGGTTCGCGAGCAAAGGGAACGTTGTGGAGGGCGAGATTGTCAGTTGCGACGAGAGCGGATTGTGCGAGTTGGCGTTATTGAGGGACGACGGCTCGTTTTATTCGTATCCGAACGTTAAAGGGCTGTTGTATTCAGGCTACGACGGAACGCCCTCCGATCGGAATAGTGGAATGTATGTCGTGGGGAAAAGGCTGACAATGGCGTTCAAGGACGATTCGTATAAGGCTTATCAGTTGAAGCGCGGACGGCGTTTGTTTGTGATGACGCGAAATCGCAAGCAGTGGCTGTGGGGAGTGTTGCGCAGAGCGGAAGAGCGGGTGTGGCAGGAGTCTAAGAGGCTCGCTACTTACATTCTGGGCGAGGTAGATTTCGTCGAAGGGACGGCTGTGATCGATTGCTACGAGAAGCCGCTGGCGAAGGCTGAAAACGCGCAAAAGGTTGTGGAGGAGTTCAAGCGCGAGGGAATACGAGCTTTGGTGAGGTTATCGACCGGCGATTCGCCTTTAATGCAGGAGCGTAGGGAGAACAACAAGTTTAGGTGGGGAATTATCAAGGCGGACGTTTTAAGGGAACGTTTGCTTCTAATCGAGAAGGCGCGGAATGTCAGAGATTCAAAGTTATGAGAACGTCAAGGTCGAGCACTATGGCGAAAATACCCAAATAAAGCGCGAGAACGCCTTTTTAAGCGATTTTAAGTGCTTGGTTTCGGGGGACTAGGGCTAGGGTCAGAAAACGCGGAGAAATGCGAGCTAGGGGCATTTACGGAGGGCGTATCGTGGAAGGGTAAGTTGGAGGAGTATATCGACTATGAGAGCGTCGTCGATTGGGGATTTTATATCGCGGGGCTGTTTGCCCTGTTATTTGTGTTGAAGCTGGCGTTTGGGAAAACGGGAGCTTTGATAGGCTACGCCGTAATCGCGGTAATGATTTACGCGGCGTTATGAGGGCAAGGATATGAGCACGATTGTGGAGCGGTATTACGACTTTATGGCGACGATAACGAAGAGGGTAGCGGATCACTACGTCGCTCGCTCGCCAAAGTGTCGATGGTATTTACGGGAGTTCGAGCGTTTTAGAACGCTTGTCCTTGTGGGAATAGACGCGCAGAAGGTCAAGACGCAGGAGAGGGCGGCAAGGCTCGACGCGGAGTTTAAGAGCGTAGAGACGCAAGATCGGCCGGGATACGCGAACGAGGTAATAGCGCGGATAGCCGCGGCGTTAGAGGCGGGAGACGAGGTTGAAGCTAAGAGGATAGCCAAGGAGTATTTGTCGGAAACGGAGGAAGCGTAGATGGGATGGACTGGAAAGAGATACGAGGAGCCGATAGATTTGTTTTTGCCTTTCGGCGAAGCGCATATAGCGGATACCTTCGCGTTTATTATGGGTGTGTTGCTGTTTTTATGCGAGGAGGAGTTGGGCAAAGAGAGCGAGGGTATGCCTCCAGCTTTTAGATATTCGGAAAAGCAGATAGGCGTAGATTATAGGGTGTTTCTCGAGATAGTAGGCGAATATATGGGAAACAAGATAAAGCTGTCGCAAGATTATGGATTAGACGAGCCAACGCCAATTAATAAATGGGCAAGATTGTTTTTTAATGCGTTCTATGCGAAAACTATGAGATTAGGATTTGCAGGATTTTATAGCGCGTTCGACCCAACCAAAAGTCATAATCCGAAATTAGTTAATTCGCATTATGCTTCGTATGCGACAAATATGGTATTGGAACATAGAGGGTATTATGTAGAAATGAAAATTATCTCGATGCTAGACGATAGACTAATGCAATTTTCTCAAGAAACGTATAACAGATTGGCAAGATTGTTATCTGAACGCTCGCCCAGAATGGCAAGCGGCAAAGGCGCAACTCCCCCCGCCACGTGGGAACGATTGAAGGCAATTGGAGTTTCTAAAAGGCTCTATCGATGAGGAGAGCGGCGCTCTTGAATTATTATAGAGTATTCTCTATATATTTAATCACACGCGTCGCGTGTGATTTATACTATGGCGCGGAAAGCCCGCCGCGGCATACCCTAAGGAGAGGTTATGATGATCAAGGTTGAAGGCTCGACTTTTGGCTCCATTTTGGACTTTTTTATGGAGCTTCCAGAGAAGGTTTACAATTGGATCGCCGAGTATTTGGCGTATTTTGCGGAAGGGCTTTCGGCGTTTCCAATCGGTAAAACAGTTGCGGGACTGGTCTTTTATGTAGCCATAATAGCTTTCTCGTATTTTCTGTATAGATTCGCGTTAAAACACCTGTTAAAATGGCTGTTAAAACCTTTTAATAAATTATGGGATTGGCTTAAAGAAGCATACGTTAAATTTAAGAGCAGAAAACCTAAGCTAAAACCCGCTAAATTTAACGATAAAAACTTTACGCTCGCGCAAAGAGAAACTTGGGATTTTCTTAATAGAAGGTTTAACCTAAGCAAGTATGAAGACGACCGAACCATAGGCAAAGAAATTAAGGCGATACGAAGCTCGATTAACCCAAAGGGTCAGATAAAAGTAGACGCCGCCGCCGCTATGTATATGCTAAGAAATTTCGCTCGCGGATCGCTCGTGTCCGAAGACGGAACAGTTCTTGTGCAACCTCTATCCGACGACGGCGATTTTGTCGCGGATTTAGAGATTCAATTGCCCGAAAATAACGAGGGTAAAGAAAATCTCGTAAAGCATGAGGACGGCACAATATAGTATGATACGCGGGTAACGGACGCCAACGGGAAATTGTGCGTTTTTCATTGCGTAATCGCGCCGGGAGGAGATACGCTATCCAAGACGATGACCGTCGAAAAGGCTAAAGAGCCCGCGGAAAACGACGCGAAACGGGAAGGAAGGCAAACTGAAGTTATGTCGGAAGCCGCTTTAGCGATAGCTACCAAAGATTTGAAAAAGGTCGAAGAATTGGAGAGAGAGCTAGAGGCGTTAAAAAAGCAAATGGCAAGCCAAGCTCCAACAACCACGCCCCCGCAATCCCCCCAAAACCCGAAGGAATTGGTTCAAAACATAGGCTACGGCGATTTATCCGAAGTCCTCGAACAAGACGCCGAATCGGAGCGTGGAGCCGATAGAGCCAAAGACGCGAGCAAAGCTCCCGACGAGCCGTCGACCGATACTGACAATTCGGTGCTAAGAAAGTTCGCCAATACCATAAAAAAATCGCCCAAGAATAACCAAGACGACGGCAAAACCGAAAAAAAGAAAGAGAAGTCTAAGAAACCGCCGATCGACGATAGCGATCCCGTAGCGAGAGCCGCCGCCGCGGTAGAGATCGCTAAAGAGAGCGCCGAACCCGCCCCCGTCGTTCAGCAAGATACGCCGCCGATCGACGATATTCCCGCGGAAGTCGTCGCCGATCCGAACGTCGATTATGTAGCAATGCTCAAGTCCATAGACGCCGATCGGCTAGAGGAAGCTATCGAGTGGCTAACGATAGCCGCTCAAAAACTTAACGATCCGGGCGCTTTGGTTATTTCGGAAGGAAGCTACTATTTAGAAGTGGGAATGTATCACGCCCTAACCATTAGACTGCTCGACGCGGAGTATAGGCAAGGTTTCGCTAAGTGGCTACGCAACGGCGAACTCTACGATTCGCCCAAGCAATGGAGCGTTCTAAACGCGATTAACGACGCTGTCGCTAGAATCATCAAGAGTATATGCCGTAACAAAGGCGTTGCGCTAGTTTCGATAAAAGAAAAGAGATTTTGGGAGCCCCGAATATGGAGGATAGGCACAAGCGTTTGCGAGGCGAATTATTGCAATATCTTTCCGGGCGAGGAGGAAATCCCCGAATTTATCGATCGAGCTATAGACGGCGCGGCGATCGAGGGTATCGAAGAACCGCTTGACGATAAAAAGAAAATAGCGACGGATACGCTAACTAAGACGCTTGAAAAATTAGAGAACGCGAAAGCGTCCGTCTTTGAGGTCGTTTCGCTGTGAGGGGAGGGCGCAATAAGGGCAACGAGCGGGTTCTGCTTTTTTGGGCAAGAATCAAAATCAGCGAACAGATGTTACGCATGCTCGCTAGGTTGCGTAAGGCTATTGTTCGCGTCAGGAGAGTGCGGAGTAGTAAGCGCGATCGTCTAGTTAATATGACCTATTTGGCGATAAGTAAAAAGCTCGCCGTCGAGGAAGAAATGACCGCGCCGAAATCCTTTGTGCGTCCAACGGGCGACGACTACAACGCTTTGCTCTCTTTTATCGAGAGCGAAACCAACGAGGCTATTCCAACGATAGCGACTATTATCCGCGATTTGGAGCGGTATAAGTCCGAAAACGTTCCTTCGGTTAGCGGGACGGATACTCACCTAAAAGATGTAATCGGCACCAAATTCGCTTCGCTTAAATATAAGGTTGGGTTATTCAAGCACACGGCTAACGTAACGCTAGAGATACTAGACATTTACCAGAACTTTGCCGCCGACCATTAAGTCCTTGTCCGTTATATTGGCTTTGTCGCATGACATGGGCAAAATACCCGCGATCCGCGGAAATATGCCAATAATATTACCTCGGAGCCGCATAACACGACCTCCGCGGCGTATCTAAAGGCGACGCTCCATAGGATATATATTGAAGGCGGCGATAAATACATATCAAAGGATCACGCGGATATTCTACCCGTGATACTACAAGAGCAACACAAGAGGAGAGGCGCGGAGGAGGGCGAGAAGGTAAAGAAATTCTCGGTTTTATTGGACTACCTCAAAGACGCCGATTCCGCGGCGAGAAGAAAAGAATTGATCGCCATAGAAAACGCCGGCGGTTGAAACTGACGCCTGAATTACTGACGGCGGCGAGGCGTTAGGAAATTTCTCTCTTTTTCGGTTTTATTCGCCGTTTTTACAGTTTTTTCGGCTAAATGTTTAACTTCTGTTAGATATAATCGCACCAGTTTCGCGCTAATCATTGGCGCAATCAATTTAGCGAGTATGTCGATGGTAAAAAGAGAAGGATTGACGAAAGAGAATCTCAAGGCGTTGCAAGAGCGGCTGGACGCGCATATAAAACTCGTCGATGATTATTATATCGCAATGGGTAGCGAATGGGATAAGAAGCTAAGAGGTATTCTCTCGAAAGGTTACGGAATGCCCCCCGCGTCGATAGAACACGCCGTGCGATACGCGAACCAATGTAAGACATTTAGAAGCGAGCGACTCGATATGCTCGAGAAACAGGTGCGCGAGGAGGGGGAGAGCCTTGCTAAATTGATCCAAACCTATCACATAGGCGATCCTAAGCTCAAAAAGTCTGAACGATGGAACCGTTACAAGTTTTTCGTTCGGCGGCTTTTAGCGCAGAGCGAAAGAAAAGAGCGACAGGCTAAATTACCCAAAATTCAGTTAGCGCCTCTCCGCGGGCTACAAACCGCGATTAGACTGGCTCTGACGGACAAAGGAGGGTTTAACACGGGGCGCGACGCTTCGCAAAGGCGCATAGATAAAGGCGTATGGACGCCGCTATACCCTTCGCAAGGGCGCATAGATAGAGGCGCATGGTCGCCGCCATACCAAAACGAAACCTGCGCGTATTCTTATGATCTTGAAGAGCTGGAGGACAGACTTACTAATAGAAATAGTCAATTTTTGGGTTTTTTTCAGCTACGGGACGCTTTTTACAAAAAGAATAAGCCCGCGCATGGCTCGACGCAACAAACGGCGTTATTCGAGCGTTGCATCCTTTTGGGAGACGGCATTCAATTGCTTTCCAGTATGTTTGGGATTAAAAAAGACGAGGCGCTAAAAATACCTCGTCATGAGCTAAGGGCAAAAATTAGCAAAAAAGTCCAAGCCTCCTATCGAGAGACGCTACTTAAACTGCAAGCGGGCGATGAAATCCCGCCCGAGACGATAAATCTCATGAAAGGCAATCTGTTCGCGAAAAGCCCAAAGACCGTCGAGTACGAGTGTTTCTCCACGATATTCGGGGCGTTCTTTTTTCTTGTCGATAAAAAGGAACATTTGCCATCGGGCGACATAAAGGAGATATTAGGCTGGGAAATCGCTCAAGTACGACACCTTGTCGTATCCTTTGGCGCGGAAGATTATTTCCTCCCTATAAGAATCCAATCGTATGATATATGGCATTTGCCAAGAGAATTACTTATCGTCCGCGGCGTACAAGAGGAGGGGAGATGGATACTGACCGAGCCTATTAAATCGATTGCGATTAGCGAAGGATTTGGCGCTTACATTCTGGACGCCGTAACGACGGCGAGTATATTTGGTTTTAAGCAGACGCTACAACAGGCGCAGGAAGACGCTCTAACGTTTTGCGATTGCGCTTGCGATTAGCGAATATAGTCCAAAATAACCTTTTGCGCGTCGTCTAGCGATCTACAAACTACCGCTAAATTACCCTGTCTGTTAAGCGCGTCCAGCCAACGCTTCTGATTAGGGCTAACCTTGCCGCTACTAGTTTTTACCTCTATATAAAGAGCGCCGTATTTGCCGTTGTTTAGCGGCAGACAAATATCGGGAACGCCAGACTTAACCCCTTTCTTTTTCAATCTTGCGCCCGATATAGCGTCTCTACGACCGCCGTTGGGCGTGTGATACAGGAATTTTAAGGCTTCATATTTACACGATTGCAAACTAGCCCACGCAAAGATGGACTGCTGTATATCGCTCTCGTCGATACTATTCCCGATAATGCGACGTTTTTGGATCGGGTTTTTTCCGCTTCCGGATTGATTTTTTTGCTCATAGCGGGATTATAAGGCGGATTTTTTAGATTACCAAATCTAAGAGTTTGACGGCTATTTCTGTTTTTTTTACTAATAGACTTGATATAATTCTTTCGGTTCGGCGATGATTCTTGCTCATTGTCGCTCCTTTCATGTTGAATTCCCCCGGACAGCAAGATGAGAATGCCATCGCCGTTTGAGTTGCGCCTTGGACAAGCCGACTCGAATGGCTAGAGGGAACAAAAAAAACACAGTCTTGACATATTCAGCCACATAGCGTATCGCGTTTTATTATGGGCGTGGAGCGAAGCCGAGAGGCGGGGTCGCCAAAAAAAGCCTAAAAAAGAAACCGCCAACAATTTGTCGATTGTTGTAGAAAACCCTCGAAGGGAGAAAACCAACCGCGGATTTCGGTCGGTTTTTATTGTCCGCTTGTCGCACCCTTCACGGGCGCGTGGATTGAAACCAATCCGAAAGGGCGACTTAAGAAGTCGCGAGGGAGAGCCGAAGCTCATTCCCTCTTAGAGCCAAAAAGGTTATGTCAACCTACGCCAATGGCGAAGGACGACAACAACGCTAATAGCGCCGTTAGCAACTCTAAAAGTTTAATGGCTATTTCTAGCTTTTTACTAATAGATTTGCTATAATCCTTTCCGGTTCGGCGATGGTTCTTACCAATCGTCGCTCCTTTCTATTGGATTCCCCCGGACAGCAGGATAGGAATGCTGTCGCCGTTTGAGTTTTGCTCTGTACAGGCTAGCTCAAATGGCTGGGGGTAACTTATAGACGCAATCTTTCGAGACCCGTCCTACCAACACTTAAACTCTGCTTTTATCCAGAGAACGAGAAGGCTGTTGCTCGCCTTTGACCTCGTTTTTTTTAACTCCCCTACTGATCGGCTTCTACAAAACCAACGCGCTTGAACACGTTGGTTTTCGAAACCGACCCATCAGCGGCGACGCTCTCGACGCTTTCCTTTACGGAAAAAGCGTAAAGAGGGCGAACGCCTACCGCAGTCAAGGCTCTTTCGAGCGCAGACATTAGGTAAGGCGCGCCGCCGATCATAGCGCTTTGGGCGCCTTGATCAACGGCTATCGCCGCTAATGCCGTAGCCCGCGCTTGGATTTCTCCTTGCGCAGGTATTTTGACGAAGTTCAGCAGGTGCTTTACTTCAACCAAAATATCAGAGGGAAGGTCTAGTACCTCCGTCTGATCTACGGTTTTCGGGTGTTGCGTAAGATTTATTATCATCTCAGCAACCTTTCTCGCGCTTTCCTCGCAATCCCAAAACATCCAGATTTGGAAAGTGAATTTCCGGATGTTGTAAAAATGTCCCCCGAAACCATCGGGAACAAACTTAATCCCCGTATGGCGAGGGAAAACAAACAAACGACCTCTTATCCGCAATTAAGCGGCTACATTGAATTAACAATGAAATAAGGGGGCTGGCGTAGGAATACTTAGGCGGCGGTTGGCGTAGAGACTGAATCTTTCGGCTTTATCTCGCTTTTCTCGTCTCTCTCGTATTGGTATTTCCCAACTACGAGAATAAACCCAAAAAGAGCTATCGCCCCCATGACAACAACTGAAATTATTTCAGACATCTCTTTTCCTTTCTCGGAGTTTAGCTCCGCTGATGATTGCCGACATGGCGAATAATACCATACCTGCAATCGACCAGCTGAATCTGCCGCTGAAAATTTCTACGACAAAACCAGCGAGAACGGAGATACCAACCCCGTATAACACGTCGCCAATCGTATGCGATTGCGTTTTGACCCACGCAAACACACTTTTTGGCGTTATGCTTCTGCCCACAGCGGGTCCTTAGGCTTTATTGTCTCGAGGTGTCGACCATGGGCAAACTTCACGACTGCAAGATAAATCCTGCAATATACTATGTGCAACCGCCCGTGTTGGTCGAACCAAAGCGTTCGGGTTTTCCCCTTTGCAAATTCTCGCGCCGCACTCAGCGAAAGAAATGTTTGGGAAACATATTCGCTCGTATCGTCGCGAATAATCTCTACTTGAAACATTTTACCCTCCTTTATTGAATTAAAAGAGAGCAGAGCTATCCCATAGGGAATAGATACTACTCCCTATTGGGAAGCCCAAAAAATGGGCAAACTAAATAAATAACCCCTTATCCGCAGTTAAGCGGAGATCGCGTTGATTGACAACGAAAAATTAGGGGGTTAAGCGGGTTTTTTGTCTTTGTTGCTAAGGTGCATTCCGTATATAAATAATACCAAGAATGCCGCCATCACACCAAAAACGATGTTTACCAACATCATTGTTTATCCTTTTCAGCGGCTATTGCGCCGCCAATAACGAAAATTATAGCAAAAAAGAGAGCTAATAAAACTCCCATTTGTTGATTTTCGTTCACGCCCCCTGTCGAGAGCGAATATACTATGGAGCTTAGAACTGACGATCCCGTTCCGAGCGCCACAACGCTAATGACCGATTTGCGATCTTCGTAAGCGTTGTAAATCTTTAGCGCAACGTTTCTAATTACGTTTGGCGCAAACAAAGCAACCAACAGCGACATAATGATCGCTGTGGTTGCAAAAAAAGCATACATCATAAGTCCCTCCTTATGGACTTCTCCCGCGAAGGGAGTAACAAACACTCCCTTGCGTGGGATAGCCCTTACGGGCAAACTAGATACGCAACCCCTTATCCGCAATTAAGCGGCGATCGCGTTTTGACGGCGAAAAATTAGGGGGGGGGGGGGGGGTTAAGCGGCTGGCGCAGAAGAGATTGGGTCTTTCGAATTTTTTTCCTCTTTCTATTATCTTTTTTTGTTGTCTAATTATGTGCCATATCTGTTCATGGCATAGATAACA
>JAISOU010000051.1 GCA_031275395.1 Helicobacteraceae bacterium
GATTCTAAAGCCCTAGCCGAAGCGATCGAAAAGGCTCTTATACGATCGCGAAACGATCCGAACTTAAGAGAAAAACTAAGATCGTCGATTATCGATCGCTTTTCGTTGGAAAAGATGGCGAGAAGGACGCAAGAGGCGCTTAATAAAATTGCAATCGTTTTTATTATAACGGGGCTTAATACGGGCGGCGCGGAGACGACGCTGCTAAAACTTATCGCAAGGCTCGATCGCAAACGTTTTAATCCGCGTATTATCTCGCTAACAAAACGGGGCGATCTAGCGCCAAAGTTTATAGCGCTCGATATTTCAGTAACCGAAATAAATCTTAAAAATCCCTTTAATTTTTTCGTTTTGATCGCGCTTTTACGAAAGATAAAACCAAATATAGTTCATACATGGATGTACCACGCCGATCTAATCGGCGGCTTGGCGGCTTATTGCGGCGGCGCGAAAAAGATCGCGTGGTGCATTCGCAACTCGAATCTGGACAAAGATAAAACTAAACTTTCCACTCGCTTGGTCGTCAAAATATGCGCGTTTTTATCAAAGCGGCTTCCAAACGCGATCGTATCTTGTTCGCAGGCGGCTCGGGCGATTCACGAAAATCTAGGTTACGATAGCGCAAAAATGCGCGAGATTCCAAACGGCTTCGATCTTGACGAGTTCAAGATAGACCCAGACGCGAGGGCGAAAATCCGCGCCGAACTTGGCGTAAGCGACAAAACGCCGCTGATCGGCTTGATCGCGAGGTTTGATCCGCAAAAAAACCATCTCGGATTTATCGAAGCCGCGGGTATGATACGCGACGCGCTTCCAGAGGCGCGCTTCGTTCTTGTCGGCAAAGGAATCGATTCAAAAAACCCCGCGATCGTAGAGGCGATCGAAGCGAAAAAGATCGCGGCGCAAACCTATCTATTAGGCAAACGCGACGATATTCCCGCAATCTGCGCGGCTTTGGACGTCTATGCGTCGTCGTCTTCGGGCGAGGCTTTCCCCAACGTTTTGGGCGAAGCTCTCGCGTGCGGCGTTCCATGCGCGGCGACCGACGCGGGAGATAGCGCGTATATCGTGGGCGACGCGGGTAAGATCGTCAAGATTTACGATATGCAAAGGCTATCTAAAGCGGTTTTGGAGCTTTTAGCTCTAAGCGAAAGCGATCGGCGCGAGATAAGCCAAAAGGCTAGAGAGCGCGTAATTAAGAACTTTGAAATAGGCGATATGGTAAAACGTTACGAATTGTTTTATAAGGAACTGTTATGTGCGGCATAGTCGGTTATTTAAACGGCGTAGTTTCGGAAGAGATCGCCGCGAAAATGAGCGAGACGATCGGGCATAGAGGGCCCGACGATAGCGGAGTTTGGATCGACGCGAACGACGGCGTAGCTTTAGCGCACAGAAGGCTTTCGATCGTCGATCTTAGCGAGGCGGGAAAACAGCCGATGATTAGCGCGAACGAACGCTTCGTTATCGTTTATAACGGCGAAATATACAATCATTTGGAGTTGCGCCGCGCATTAACGGCGAATTGGCGCGGACATAGCGACACCGAAACGCTAATAGAGGCGATCGCCGCGTGGGGCGTAGAGGAAACGCTGAAAAAAAGCGTTGGAATGTTCGCGTTCGCGCTGTGGGATCGCGCCGAAAAAACATTGACTTTGGCTCGCGATTGTTTCGGCGAAAAACCGCTTTATTACGGTTGGGCGCATAAAACTTTCTTATTTGCTTCGGAGCTGAAAGCTATGCGCGCCCACCCCGATTTTGACGGCGCGATCGACCGCGACGCGCTGGCGCTTTTTGTTCGGCGCGGCTATATCAACGCGCCTTATTCGATCTATAAAGGGATCAAAAAACTTCGCCCCGCTTGCTATCTAACCTTCAAAAACGGCGCGATCGAAGAGCGCAAGTATTGGAGTCTTTCAAATTTGGCGCGCGGGAAAACGCTAGAAAACTTGAGCGATACGGAGGCGATCGACGATCTGGAATTTCTGCTCCGCCGTTCGATCAAAGCGCAAATGGTAGCCGACGTGCCTTTGGGGGCGTTTCTTAGCGGGGGAATCGACAGCTCCGCGGTCGTCGCGCTTATGCAATCCGAAAGCTCGCGCCCCGTCAAAACCTTTACGATCGGTTTTGAAGAGCCACGATACAACGAAGCGCCATACGCCCTAAGCGTCGCCAAGCGGCTTGGCGCGGATCACGCCGAGCTTTATCTTACGGGCGCGGACGCGCTGGCGGTCGTTCCCAAGTTGCCGTCGCTTTACGACGAGCCGTTTGGCGACAGCTCGCAAATCCCAACCTATTTGATCGCCGAAATGACGCGGCGGCACGTAACGGTCGCCCTAAGCGGCGACGGCGGCGACGAGATGTTTTTGGGCTACGATCGCTATTTTTTAGCCGAAAAAATTAAAAAAAAGATCGGGTTTCTGCCCCGTTTTTCGCGCTTGTTTTTGGCGAAGATATTTAGCCGTTTAGGAAATTACGGAAAAATCGGCGATCGTCTATCTAAACTTTCGGATATCATCGACTTTGAAGACGAAGAGAAGCTATATCTTTGGCTTACGAGCGGTTTTAAGAATCCAAACGCGATCGTTTTGGGCGCAAACGAACCGCCGCCGATTAGCGCGGAGGGAATCGGCGCGTATTGCCGCAAAATGCGCTATATCGATCAGAGCGACTATCTGCCGGGCGATATTTTGGTCAAGGTCGATCGCGCCGCTATGAGCGTTAGCCTTGAAACTAGGGCGCCGTTTTTGGATCGCCGTTTAGCCGAGTTTACGTGGAGTCTGCCGCGCAGGTTTTTGACGCGCGAAGGCAAAAGCAAATGGCTTCTTCGCCAAGTTCTATACCGCTATCTGCCCGCTTCGCTTGTCGATCGCCCCAAAATGGGTTTTGGCGCGCCGATCGACGTATGGCTACGCGGCGATCTGCGCGATTGGGCGGACGATCTTTTAAGCGTCTATCGTTTGGAACGCGAAGGATTTTTTAATCCCGAGCCGATCGTTTCTAAATGGAACGAACATAGATCGGGCAAAAGAAATTGGCATTACTATTTATGGAATATACTAATGTTTCAAGCGTGGTTAGAACAAAAGAAAGAAAATGTTTAAAACCG
This sequence comes from Helicobacteraceae bacterium, assembly GCA_031275395.1. GTDB lineage: Bacteria > Campylobacterota > Campylobacteria > Campylobacterales > SZUA-545 > JAIRNH01. The sequence goes on from JAISOU010000051.1 coordinate 3,110, forward strand.
ACATAACGACGATAGAAGAATTAAAAGATAAAAGCAATCGCCAAACGCGGTTATTAAAACAACCAAGAAATATTGCCGCTACGCTTTATAAGGATACGCTTAATAATCCAGAGCTTTCAGAAAAAGTATTAAGAGAGTTTATCGAGGATCGAGGCGTTTATAAGCGCACGGCGGCAGATAGGTTTTCCGCGTTTGACGGCGAAGCGCTAAACGTTATCGAGCTAAGTTTCGCCAAAAACAGACTGTTAAGCGTTTCAGACGTAGCGGTAAGCGACGGAAGAACCGCTTTGGACTTTTTTGAAAAACTGAATAATATCCGTTTGATAGAGAAATATGAGGCAAGCGACTATTTATGCGTTGTAAGCGCCTATGAAAAAAACGGGATTACCGCCGTTACGGGCAATAACAAAATTATTCAGATTATATGGAAAAAATGCGTATTGACGGAGAGAGGGCGAGTAGGCTTAATAAGATTCGCGTTAAATATAGTTAATTATATTTTGTATTATCTTTTATTGCCAAAGGCAAAAGAGGCGATTGCGGAAGGCGACAAGACGGAAATTAAATTATTTTATCCCAACGCGCTACTTAAATCCAAAGAAGATAGTCGTTTTGTTCTCTTTGAGCACAATATTTTAGAACCTTTCGCTTCGCGCTATCACATTGTAAGAGCTATGAATATTCTTAATCCTTCTTATTTTAGCGCCGCGCAATTTGAAACTATAATCAACAATTTTTATTCTTCGCTATTTAATGGCGGTTTGTTGATTACGGGTAGCAATCAAGACGCCGGCAGCGTCGTTAATGGAGCTATTTACAAGAAAAACAAAAGCGGCTTTGAATTGATTTATAAATCTGGCGAAGGATCGGCTATTAAAGAGATAATAGAAGGGTATAAAACGATCGTTTAAGCGGCTTTAATGTAAAAAGAAGCAACCGATCCGAAACAAGCAAATACAAAAAGGAGCTAGACGCATGAAAGCAAAACCAGAGAGAGAGAGAGAGAGAGAGAGTAACAGCGCGGCGCATAGCGAGGAGATCGCAAGCGGCGATCGTTTTGATTTTGGCGAAAATTGGACAAAGTTCCTAAAAAACCTTAACGACGAGCGTATTGCCGAAGCCGAGAAAGACCTTAAAAAAGCGCTTGAAGCCGATACTCTTATCGGCAAAAGTTTTTTAGACGCGGGTTGCGGAAGCGGGATTCATTCGCTTGCGGCAAGGCGTTTAGGCGCAAAGGTCGTTAGCTTTGACTACGATCCTAAAAGCGTCGCCTGCGCGCAAGAGTTAAAGCGCCGCTATTACGACGGCGATCCTGATTGGACGATTGGCGAAGGAAGCGTTCTTGATCGCGACTATCTTAATTCGCTCGGCAAGTTTGACGTCGTCTATTCGTGGGGCGTTTTACACCACACGGGCGCGATGTACGAGGCGTTGGCAAATATAGAACCGCTAACGGCGGCAAACGGCAAACTATTTATATCGATCTATAACGATCAGGGCGGAGCTTCGCGTCGTTGGCGGCTCGTTAAAAAAGCCTATAACGCTTCGCCCAAAATTATAAAAGCGCTGATTGTGGCGGCGTGCTATCCTCGTCTTTGGGGACCAACCTCGCTAAGAGATTTTCTGCGGCTTAAACCGTTTGAAACTTGGCGAAATTATGCGAAAAATCGAGGAATGTCCCCACACCGCGACGTAGTCGATTGGGTAGGCGGTTATCCTTTTGAAGTCGCCAAACCCGAAGAGATTTTTGAGTTTTACCGCGATAGAGGCTATACGCTTCGCGGGCTCTTAACCTGCGGCGGCGGTCATGGTTGCAATCAATTTGTCTTTGTTAAATCCGCGCCAAAACCAACCTCTCGCCGTTCCAAAAAAGAAGCGGAACTTCCGAAAGAGGCGTAAAAACTAAACTATCGCCTTTATTTCCGCGACGGAGCGGGCGCTCTCCAGCCGTTAATCGCGTAGGAAAGCGATAATGACCGATTGCGGCGGTTTTATCGCGTTAAAGGCGGTTTTAACAATGCGGCGATCGTTGGCGGCGCGGTTATGCAAATGGCGCTAAAATGCCAAATCAACGGTTAAGGAGCGGTTTTGAAGATAAAAGTTTTTGCGGCGTTCTTAGCGGCGGCTACTCTTTTGAGCGCGGAATCTTTGCGATCGGTCGACATTTTAGCGTTTGATATAGCGGGCGTGAAATTAGGTATGAGTTTTAACGAAGCGCGAAAAGCGGCGGCAAAACATTACGGCGTTTCGATCGATAAGATCAAAACGGGTTCTTTGGGCGAACACCCTATTACGGGCGAAAAATCCCCCATTTCTTTTAAGTACGAACAGGACGGATCGGAGCTTATAGTATCTTTTCACCCGCGAATACCCGTCGATAAAGCCCGCCCTACGGCGGTATCGCGGATATACTACGGCGTTCGTTGGACGAAAGAAAACGCGGACGCTTTGCGCAAAGCGGCGTTGGATAAATACGGAGCTTCGTCCCACCCGCGTTGGCAAACTCCGAGACTTTGGTGCAAAAACCCCATAGACGACGCTTTTGCCTATTGCGACGAGAGTCGAAAAGCGACGCTAAAGTTAATAGACGTCGGTTCGGCTTCTTTGGAGTTGCGCGATCCCTCTTACGGTATCGCTTTGGCTCGACATAATAACGCGAAAAAAGCGGTAGCGCCTAACTTCTAGCCGCGATTTTCGGCGGCGAAGCGCGCTAAAAGCGGATATTGCGGGAGGTTTGGGTTTAATAAAATGATCATAAACGGGCGCAAAATCGGCGGCGATAATCCTCCGTATATTGTCGCGGAGCTTAGCGCGAATCACGCGGGATCGCTTGCCAACGCGCTAGAGGCGATCAAAGCGGCGAAAAGATCGGGCGCGGACGCGGTGAAAATACAGACCTACGAACCGCAAACGCTTACGATCGATTGCGATCGCGAAGATTTTACGATTCGCGGCGGTTTATGGGACGGCAGAACGCTCTACGATCTCTATAAAGAAGCCTATACGCCCTTTGCGTGGCATAAAACGCTTTTTGAATACGCCAAATCGATAGGAATTACGATCTTTAGCTCGCCCTTCGACGCGGCTTGCGTAGAGATGTTGGAGGGGCTAAACGCGAGCGCTTACAAGATCGCCTCGTTTGAGATTGTCGATCGAGAACTGATCGAGGCGGCGGCGAAAACCAAAAAGCCGCTGATCGTATCGACGGGTATGGCAAGCGAAGAGGAGATCGGCGAGGCGCTTGAAACGGCGCGAAAAAACGGCGCGAAGGAGATTGCGCTTTTGCACTGCGTCAGCGAATATCCCGCGCCCATCGAGTCGGCTAACGTCCGGTCGATTCCGTATCTGAAAAAACGCTTTGGCGTAGAGGTCGGTTTGTCCGATCACACGCTAGATAATACCGCCGCGATCGCCTCCGTCGCGTTAGGCGCGGTTATGATCGAAAAACACTTTACGCCAAAACGCTCTTTGGTTTCGCCCGATTCGGCTTTCTCGATCGACCCAAAAGGCTTAAAAAACCTGACGAAAACGGCGATCGCCGTATGGAAAGCGCTAGGGATCGACGGGCTAAAACGCAACGAAAGCGAGTTAAAATCTAAAGCCTTTCGCCGATCAATCTACGCGATCGCCGATATTAAAAAAGGCGAAAGATTTACTCGCGAAAACGTCCGCGTCATTCGCCCGGGCTACGGGCTAGCGCCCAAAGAGTTGCCCCGCGTTTTGAGCGCCGCCGCTTCGCGCGACATTTCGCGGGGCGAGGCGATCGCAAACGAGGCGTTGATATGAAGTTTCTGATCGTCGCGCCAAATTGGGTGGGCGATATGGTAATCGCGCAGAGTCTTTTTATCCATTTGCTTGATCGCTACGGCGCGGATACGACGATCGACGCGATCGCGCCCGTATGGTCGCTAGGAGTTCTTAACCGAATGCCGCAGATTCGCCGCGCTTTCGCGCTGGATACCGCGCATGGCGAGTTTGGTTTTCGCAAGCGAAAAACGCTAGGCTACGCATTGCGCGCCGAAAAATACGATCGCGCTATAGTTATGCCGATAACGTTGAAATCGGCGCTCGTTCCTTTTTTCGCGGACGTTCCGATACGAAGCGGTTTTACGGGCGAGGCGCGGTTTTTTCTGATAAACGATCGGCGAACGTTGGATAAAAAAGCTATGCCGCTGATGGTCGAGCGTTATCTAGCGCTAGACGAAAGAGACGCGGCTATCCGCAATCCGTCGCTTCGCGTCGATACGAGCAATCAAAAGCGGCTCTTAAGCGCGTTGGGGCTAGACGCGCAAAAGCCTATAATCGCTTTTTTCGCGGGCGCGGAATACGGCGAAGCGAAACGCTGGTCTCCTGATTATTTTGCCGAACTCGGCGCTACGCTCGCAAAAAAGGGCTTTCAGATTTGGCTTTTCGGTTCGGCAAAAGAGAGAGATTTAGGCGATCGAATCGCGTATGAAATCGGCGGCGCGGCTCGTAATTTGTGCGCAAAAACGACGCTTGAAGAGGCGATCGATCTGATCGCTCTAGCCAAGATCGCTGTAACCAACGATTCGGGACTAATGCACGTCGCCGCCGCGCTAAACGTATTCGTAGCGGCGATCTACGGTTCTTCTACGCCCAATCACACGCCGCCGCTTACCGACAAAAAAACGATCGTTTCGCTAAATCTGCCCTGTTCGCCGTGTTTTAAGCGCCTCTGTCCGTTTGGGCATACGAATTGCTTAACGCAAATAGTTCCGCGAACGGTTTTTGAATCGATTAAGGATCGTTTGTGAAAATCGCTCATATTAACTTAGCGCGAGGATTTCGGGGCGGCGAGCGGCAAACCGCGCTCTTGATCGAGGAGCTAAATAGGCGCGGTTTTTCGCAAACTTTGGTCTGCCGCGCCGACTCGCCTTTGCGCGATCTGCTAAAGAGTTTGCCAAACCTTGATTTCTGGACGGCTAATAGCTTTTTGGGTGCTCATTTTCGCGCAATCAAGGCGGATATTTTGCACGCGCACGAGGCAAAAGCGGCAAGGTGGGCGTATATTGAAAACCGCTTGCGAAAAACGCCGTATATTATTACCCGCAGAGTGCCAAATCAGCCCTCTAAATCGGCGCTAAAAACCTACAAAAAAGCCTTTTGTGTAGCGGCGATCTCAACGGCAATCAAACGCATATTAAACGATCGCGATCCAAGTTTGAAAATAGAGATTATCCCTAGCGCTTTTACGCCGATAGAACCAAACGCGCAAAACGCGAATAAAATACGCGAACAATACGCGCAAAAAATAGTTATTGGGCATATAGGGGCGTTGGTCGATCGTCATAAAGGGCAGAGTTATCTTATCGACGCGGCAAGAGCTTTACAAAGCGCTCGTCCCGATCTGATCTTTGTATTTTTGGGCGAAGGTAAAGATCGAAGCTATTTAGAAAGTTTAGCAAAAGGGCTAAATAACGTTAAGTTTTTAGGTTTCAGAAGCGACGTCGTCGATTATATCGCAGCGTTTGATCTTTTTGTTTTTCCCTCTAACGAAGAAGGGCTTGGCTCTACGTTATTAGACGTAATGCAAATAGGCGTTCCGATTGTCGCTTCAAACGTGGACGGCATTGTCGATATTATTATAGATAACCAAACGGGCGTTTTAATTGCGCCGCGCGACAGTAAAGCGATCGAAAGCGCGATTTTGAAGTATCTGGACGATCCAAAACGTTATCAAATTCTTGCGCAAAACGCTAAAAAATTTGTTAAAAGTTTTGACCCCGTTATAATGACGGATCGTTATCTAAAAATCTACGACGCGGCGCTACTTAGATAGAAAAAAGAAGCGAATCGCCGCTTCTAAAACCGCGCGGTTTTACGCCGCCGCCAAAAATAATTTGATCTACCGTATATGGCGCTAGCCCGCTATTACGGGCTAAATGAAAAATACGGCTTTCAAAGCGCGACGATAGGAGAGTCGGCGCAAAAGTTTTGAATCAATAGGCTTCGTAGCTTTTTTCTTCGATCAGAGCGGATTTCGTCTGAAAGTTAATAACTCTTTTAAGCTCCGCTCGGCGATCGTTTTTAATATAAACCGATCGCGCTAGCTGGACGAAACGATCGCCAAAATCTTTACGGCGTTCCAACTCTCTGATCTGATCTTCGATCTCCCACAACTCTTTGTTGATCTTTAATAGCTCGACATAGAGCGGATCATTTTGGGCGATTATATCCTCCGCCGCCGATCTTAAAACGACAAACTCTTTAAGCGCGTTTGCGCGTTTTGTCTCGTCTTTTATACGTTCGGATTTAATCGCCAAAATCGTCAATTTATCTACGATTTCTCCGTTGCTAACTTCGATCTGCATTGCCGCCGCCTTCCTTTTTGCGTAATTGTAGCAAACACGCCTCGATTACCTCTTTTGGCGTCGCGCCGTTTTCGATCTGAAAGGCGCTATGCCCTTTCGCCGTCCAATTTTCCGCTCGAACGCCGTTAAAAATGGCTACGGTCGGCGTCTTAGCCGTAACGCTTAGATGTTTGCTACCGCCGTCGACGCCTACGTATAACGCGCAAAACTCCAAAATCGCCTTTAACTCTTGCACGTTTGGCATATCGTAATCGATAATCGCGTTTTGCGGGCGCTCTAGCCGTTTGAAAACCGTTTCCGCCAGAGGTTTTTCGCTTGGTCCATAGACAAAAAAAAGTTTGTATCCCGCCGCGATTAGCGCGTCGCCGACTTCCGCGAAAAAGGTCGGATCAAGCATTTTGTAAGATCGACGCGAAACGACGCAAAAGGCGATCGTTTTATCGTCAAACCCGTATCGATCGGAAAACTCTCGCGCATAGCGCCGCGCCTTTTCGTCCGTGAAAAACTCGATTTGCGTATCGTCCAAACGCCCGCCTAAATGCGCGATCAGGCGATTTTTGGATCGCGCCGCGTATTCGCCTTTATCCTCCAAAACGACGCGGCGCGTGTAGGCGTAGCGGCGAAAGCGAAAATCAAAACCGACCCGCTCTTTCGCGCGGCTGGCAAAGGTAATCTGCGCGCTTTTTGGATTGCCAAAAAAGTCGATAACCAGATCGAAACGCTCCCTATAAACGCGCCGCAAAAGGGTCGCAAAAGCCCAAATCGACGGCTTTCGCGGGATAATCCACAAACGCGAAACGTTTGGGTTGTTTTGATAGACGTTCGCGCCCAAAGGCTCGCTCATAAAGACGATCTCGGCTTGCGCATAGATCGTCCGAAGTTGCCGAAGCGCGCACGTCGTCATCATAACGTCGCCCATCTGTCGCAACTGAATGCACAAAATCCTCATATTTAGCCCAAAATAAAGTATAATTTGATTTATATCATAGTTGAGGCAAATCATTGAATAATTGCGATCAAGCGCGCGAACAATGGGAGCTTGTAGGTAGCGGAAGCCTCCGCGATTGTTACGCGCTACCAAACGATCCCTTCAAAGTGATCAAGTTTGCAAGAGAGAGCAAAGAGGTTCAACCGCAAAATCGAATCGAAGCCGCTTATTACGCATATCTGGAAAAACGCCGCGTATCTTACGAACATATAACAAAATGCTACGGCTGGGCGCAAACGGAAAAAGGCGAAGGATTGATCTTTGATCGCGCAATCAATGAAGATTTAACGCCCGCAATCACGCTCAAAGAAGCGCTAAAGTATATGAGCGGGGGGGGGGGGGGTGTAAGCCCTTGCTAACCATGCGCGAAGCTTATTTGGCGCTTGAAGATTTAAGAGCCTACCTTATGAAAAACTCGATAATGATCTACGACGGAAATCTCTCCAATATCGCGGCGGTTAAACGCAAAGACGGCGGTTATAAACTCGTCGTAATTGATGGTTTAGGATTAAAACGCCTGAATTTTGAATTTTATCTTTGCGCAAAAATCGGTTTCTTCGCGCAATATAAAACCGCAAAACTTTGGACAAGACTGCGCCGCGATAACTTTTTCAAACTCTTTCCGACTTGCGGCAGATTTGATCGTCTTTTTTCCTCTTGGAATTGGTGGTGGAAGCGGCGGCTACGAAACGCCTCTTAATATAAAATCTTTATCGGGCAACCGAGTAGAAAAACGGCGCTTTTTGGATAACGCGGAAATAAAAAACGCAAAACCAATCAATAAAACGCGGTAAATCCCGCCCGTTAAAACGCAAGCGCCAAAGAGCGCGCTAGTATAATGCGGTATGCCAAACGATCTAATCCGTATCAACAAAGCGATTGCCCAGCGCGGCGGCTATTCGCGCAGAGAAGCCGATCGCCTTATATCAGAAGGGCGCGTAGCGATCGGGCTACAAAAAGTTACCGATCTGGCTACAAAAGTAGGCGAAGATGAAGAGTTATTTATCGACGGCAAGCGGCTCGATCGGAAAAACGAACGCTACACAATCATCGTCTATAACAAGCCCAAAGGCGAATTGGTAACGCGCTTTGATCCGCAAGGGCGCAAAACGATCTTTGATGGACTGCCCGATCGTTTTTCGCGCTTTATCGCGATCGGACGGTTAGATTACGCCAGCGAAGGGCTACTGCTACTTACCGATAGCGCCGAAATTGCCGACAAACTTATGCGCGGCGATTTGGAGCGCGTCTATAACGTAAAGATCGACGGCTTTATAACAAACGCGATACAAAAGGCTATGCAAGAGGGGCTAAAATTGGACGGATTAGAGGGCGCTCACCCGCTAAACGACGAAAAAATAAGCTATCTCGCCCCGTTTGCAAAGTGGCGTATCGAAAAAAACCGCGCCAACTATTCGCGTCTTAAAATTGCGCTTACGGAAGGCAAAAACCGCGAAATCCGCCGATTTTTCGCCCATTTTGAGCGCAAAGCGTTAGACCTAAAGCGCGTTTCGTTCGGCGAAATCTCGCTTAACTCCCTGCCCGTAGGCGAATGGCGTTTCTGCTCCAAAGAGGAGTATCGGTTTATCCGCCAATCTACGGCAAGCAAAGAGGAGCGGCAAAAGAGCGTAAGAGCGGCTAGGGCAAAATTACATACAAAGGATTCAAATGACAAAACTAAACGTAAAAAGTCGCTATAAGACGGAGATGATCGACCTTACCGATCAGATCAACGAGGAGATCGTCAGAAGCGGCGTTAATGCGTCGGCGATCAATATCTTTTCGCCGCACAGCACCTGCTCCGTTTTTGTCTGCGAAAACAAAGACCCGAATATTCAACGCGATTTGCTTAAAAAACTTCACGAATTTTTCCCGTCGGACGGACGTTACGCGCATATAGGCGGCAACGGCGACGCGCATATGAAAGCCTCGCTAATGGGTTCCAATGTTACGATTCCCGTAGAAAACGCGAAAATGCTTCTTGGGCCTTGGCAGGGGCTGTTTTTCGTCGATTTCGACGGGCCGCGCGATCGAGAAGCGTTTTTAACCCTATTGCAGTGAAATCCTAAAGCGTCTATAATCGCTCTTAACGTTTGAGAAAGGGCTTTTATGGGCGATCTAACGCAACTTTTGCGCCCTACGGAGTTAAGCCAAATACTAGGGCAGCCCAGACTGCTCGGCGAAAACGGCGCGCTAAAAAAACTAATAGAATCAAACGCGCTTTTTCACGGCTTCTTTTTCGGCCCCCCGGGTACCGGCAAAACGACGCTGGCTAGAGTTATCGCCAATACAAGCGGGCGTATCTGCTACGAATTAAACGCCACTAGCCTTAAAGTCGAGGAGCTACGCGCTATCTTTGAAAGCGCCAAAGGCGCGTTAAGCAAACCGCTGATTTTTATCGACGAGGTTCATCGTTTAAGCAAAAACCAACAGGAGGTATTGTTGCCCGTTATGGAGCGTTCCGACGCTATGATCGTTGGCGCTAGTACGGAAAATCCGTTTTTTTCGCTCACCGCCGCGATTCGATCAAGGTCGCTTCTTTTTGAGTTTGCGCCCCTAAGCCGCGCCGATCTGGAAATCCTGCTCGATCGCGCGCAGAGGCTAGAAAACAAAGATCTTTCGCCGCAAACGCGGGAATATCTCATTGCTTCTAGCGGCGGCGACGCGAGGGCGGCGCTTAAGTTGTTGGAGTTTGGCTGGATCGTAGCGAAAGACGAGCCCTTAAGCGTAGAAACCCTAAAGACAATCCGCCAAAGCGCGTTAAACGACGGCGCAAGCGAAGATGAAACCCACTACAACCTTGCCAGCGCGCTTATAAAATCTCTGCGCGGAAGCGATCCCGACGCGGCGATCTACTATTTGGCGCGTCTGATCGCTGGCGGCGAGGAACCGCGCTTTATCGCCCGCCGAATGTTGATCTTCGCAAGCGAGGATATAGGAAACGCCAATCCAAACGCGTTGATCCTCGCCCACGCTTGTTTTGAATCGGTCGCTTCGATAGGTATGCCCGAAAGCCGAATTATTCTTTCGCAAACGGCGATCTACCTCGCCTGCTCGCCCAAATCCAACACGGCGATCGTCGCTATCGACAGAGCGCTTGAGGCGATCTCGAACGGACTGATTTTGGAAGTGCCGGATTTTCTTAAAGACGCGCACTACGAAGGAGCAAAAAAACTAGGGCGCGGACTAACCTACAAATATCCGCACGACTTTGGCGGTTACGTCAAACAAGCCTATACGCAAGAAAGCGTTAGCTTTGTCGATCTAAAACCGATCGGCTATGAAAAAACGATCGCCGAGTGGTTAGAAAAGCTCCGCTCTCTCGATCCGTAAGCGTTCGCGTAATATATGAAAATTATATTTGATAAAACAAAGCGTTTTACATAACTTCATTAAAGTGGATAGAGGTATGAGGGAATTATTCAATAAAGCTCTCTTGATTTTCCTATTCTCTCTGATCGCCGTTAATCTATTCGCCGGAGATCCTAGATTAAACAAATATCCCAAAAGCGCGGATTAGCGTTTATGTTTGAAAACGGGGATCAACGCGCCTAGTTTTTATTATCTCCAGTTCCTTTTTAAGAGGCGCTTTCAAATGTTCAGCGCAGTTTTAAGCTATTTGCTACTACAATCGTCAAGCGGCAATCTGAAATAAAGGACGCACTTAAATGAAAACGTCGATCGGTTGGCTTGAAAACGAGCTTGGAGAGTGGGTAAAAGAGGCGCTTCTTAGCGAGGAAAACGCGACGAAAATCCTTGCGCGTTACCAAAATACCGCGCCTCGCGTTAATTGGGCGACGGCGATCTTCGCGGCGTTCGGCGCGGCTTTGATAGGGTTTGGGATCATCGCGATCTTCGCCTATAACTGGGAGATTTTGACGCGGGGAAACAAGGCGGCGTTAGCTTTTGCCGTTCTGCTTGCGGCGCAAGGATTCGCCTTTTACGCAAAGCTCAAACACTCGCAAAGCGCCGCTTACGCCGAAGGCGCGGGCGTCTTTTTGATCGTCGCTTTTACCGCCGCGCTCGCGATCATAGCGCAAGCCTATCATATTGGCGGCGATCTGATCGATTTTACGCAGGTCGTTATTTTGCTAACTTTGCCGATCGTTTATATATTTAATTCCAAAGGTTCAAGCGCGATTATATTTATCGCTATCACAGCGTTGCTTGTAGGAGTTATAGATGAACGCGATCACTCGCAAACGGTCGCTTGGCTATATTTTTTCGCATGGTTTCCTTGGTATTTATATCGCCTGATCTACGATCGTAACTCCGCCGTTACGCACGCCTTCAATCTTTTATTTATGTGCGGCGTAGTAATTATCGTAGGCGATGAAGTAAATAGTTACTATTCCTTAAGCAGTTCACAAGAGATGATTATTTTCTCTCTATGTTTCGCCTCTTTCTGGCTCGCAAGCGTTTTACTATATCCGGGCAAAGCGAAGTTTTTCAAACGACCCGTCGAAGAGGTTGCAAAACTCGCGATCGCAATTATGTTGCTAATCGGCGTTCTTGATCTCTACAAATATAGTTATTTTTCCCGCGAAATTGAAAATATATCCGCGCTTATTTTATTATCCCTGCCCTACTTCGCGCTTTTTGGATTTTTCTTTTACAAACTTCGCGATCGCTATTACGAGCTGATTATTCCGCTTGCGCCGTTTTTCTTTTTTATCGCTCAAGCCTCCGAGCTTGGCGGCAACGCTAAATGGCTTTTTACGATCGCGTGCGTAGCGGGAAGCGCGTCGTTTATTATCGGCGGAACGACGCGTCTTAATATCGCGCTTGTCAATCAGGGGGTCGTATGGCTCGCGATCTTGCTGTTATATAGATTTTTCGATTCCGCTCTAACTTTCTTGGAAAAAGGAATCGCTTTTATCGTAATCGGAGTTATGTTTATCGGAGCTAACGTTTTACTAAGCCGCTATATAAGGATACGCAATGAACGCGCTTGAACTACTGCGAAAATACCAAACAAAAATCCTTTTAGCGGCGCTTGGCGCGGTCGTATTTTTTCAGCTATTCGCTTGCGCTTTCCAGATCGTTAAATATGAAAGAAGGCTTTCGGACGGCAGACGGGTAATTCTTTTAATGCAAACATACGATCCTTACGACGCTTTTCGCGGACGTTACGCGACTTTGCGTATTGAAAGCCCCGCGTTTTCCACCAATAAAAAGTTATGTAAAGAGAGTTGCGCGCGCTCCTTTTTCGTAACCTATAAAGCGGAGTTAAACGATCGAAATCTAAGCGTGATCGACGACGTTTTTATCGACAAACCAGATACCGATCTCGCCTATTTAGAGCTACAGGGAAATTACGATCCGCAAAGAGGCGTCGTGTGGCTAACTTACAATTTTGATCGCTTCTATTTGCAAGAGGATATAGCAAAGGCGGTTGATCGAAACGCGGGGCTTTTGACGGGTAATAACAACGCTAGAGTTATTATCCGCGTTCTTAACGGAAAGGGCGTTATAGAAGAGGTTATGGTGGGCAATCAAACGCTAATCGAATATATCCGCGAACAAGAAGAGGATCTTTAGCCGCGCGCGATTTTTAATCGACGGTTTTGGTATCTTGATCTTCAACTTTCGCGCTACCTTTAAGGCTTTCGATCATCTCCAAAACGCGATCCTGCAAGCCGTCGTTTTCGGCTTTGGCGATCTCGATCGCCTCGTCGCTCATACTCAAAATCCAATCTGGACGCTGCTCGCCAATCTGCGCTATTTTTCGCGCTAGTTGATTTAGCGAAAGATCGTTTCTTTCCCACGCCGACAAATAATAACGCGTTCGTTCGATAAAAAACATCCGATCGCCCTCTCTCGTAAAGAGTTTTTCGCTCGCCCTGCTTATCCGATCGCTTAGGTCTTCGATCTTACGTTCAATGGCGATCAAAAGCGCCGAAAAAATGACCGCGAGAAAGTCGATTCGTTTGTCGTCCCTAAATAAATTGCGTAAAAATCCGCCAACTCTCAACGCCTATTCCTTAAAAAATGTTGTATCTCTCGCGGAATCGGCGCGTCGTCAAACGATCCCGCTTTGCGAATATCCGTCGCGTTTGCTCCGCCGCCTTCGTTAAGACGATCGACGATTCTTAGCGGCAAAACGTCCGCGAACCATTCGCCGTCCTCCGCCGATCCCGCGTAATAACAGGTAGGCGCGATCAGACCTAGCCGCGCTATCTCGCTTAAGACGAAACGCGCCCATTCGCGTTTGGTTTGCGCCCCGATATCGCGCAATCCGAAAACCTTTAATCGCGCCTCGTCGCCGTAGATCGCCCGCAACATCGCCTTGCGCTCGTCGAAGCTAAAGGGGTTGCGCTCGTCGTTTTTGTCGATCGATCCGATCCCGATAAGCGCCGCGTCCGTTTCGCGCAACATTGCGTCGATTAGGAGTTTATGCCCGTTGTGAAGCGGTTGCAGGCGCATAACGGCTAGAGCGATTTCTTTCATCGCGCTATTATATCAACGGAACGCCGCTTGCTTTATTGTCGCAGATTTGCTAAAGGAGCTGCGTTTGAAGGCATTGATTGCGCTAGCGGCGGTTGTCGTTTTAGGTTTTGCGAAAGATAACTATATTTTTGATTACGCGGGCGATACGCACGCGCAGGAGCGACTTGAAAGACTTGAAAGAGAGATTGCGGAGCTAAAAGGCGAGTTGATCGCGCTTAGAAGAGAACAGGTATCGCTAGAAGAATCCGCGAGGATAAAAAAACTTGAAGAAGAAACGGCGAAATTGGTCAAACAAAACGCCGCAATCGTAGCCGCGCAAAAGAAAATAACGAGCGCAAAGCCCGTCCAAAACGCCAAAACTCAAAGCGTCCAAACAATCATAGAAAGACCTAGCGCGGAGCTTACCGATCGCCTCGACAAGCTAGAAGCGACGATCGAGAATATGCAAAAAAAGATCGAGGATAGATCCGAGATTACCCCGTTTACGCCCGCTAGCAACGACGCGAGAAACGGCGGGGGCGAAGAGCTAAGCGTTCGCGTTAAGACGATCGCCGATCGGGTTTTTTCGCTTGAAAGCGACGTTAAAGAGTTAAAGTCGCGCATCGATTCAAGCGCAGGATTGCCTTTTGACGAATACTTAAACGTTACCAAAGCGCATATCGAATACTTTATTTTGGGCTTGGTAGGATTTGTTCTTTTGATCTTTTTCCTGATTTTAATAGCTATTGGACGCGCCTCCCGCGCCGATAGCAAAATAGCGCAACTCGTCAAACTATACCAGTCGAGCGGCAGAAAAAGCGAAGATAGAAAATAGTTTTGCGCTCGCCGCGCTTCAAAAACCCGCGCGCCTATTTCTCAAAACCGCCGCGCTCCGTAGCGCTTCGCGGGAATAACTAGATTGGTCGATTTTGTAAGTTTGATCTTAAACAGAGGGTTCGAGTAGCTCTCATTAACGAGGCAATCGTCCATATAGGCGTTAAAGCTCATCATAACCGCTTGGTTAAGAGGTCTTGCCGTAGCGACCATATCGTGTATGCTCATTCCAAAGCCAAGACC
>JAISOU010000033.1 GCA_031275395.1 Helicobacteraceae bacterium
TTATATTGGCAGACAGTCGCGCCCTAGTAAAGATCGCCGCAAAAAACAACGGCTATCCTTACCTCTATTGGCAAGAGTAGCCAAAGTTATCGGCTAAGGTTGTCGAAGGTTACTTCGCGCTTATAAAGGCGGATAGGAAAATCCTATCCGCTTTATTCGTTATTTCCGCCTTAGCGGAAACGACGTGGATCGATGGTCGCTTTAGAATTAGAGGAGTTTTTGCGCTTGCGCGGTCGCTTTCTTGCGAAAATTTGGCTACTATAAACAAAGATTTTCTTTGCATAAGGACGGTTTATGGCGGAAGCGACTACCATTCAGGATACCCGTTACAAGCAAGTTGATAAGACGATGCGAAAGCTCGGCTACGACAAGAGTGCTCTGATCGAGGCTCTACATACCGCGCAAGAGGTGTTCGGTTATTTAGAGAACGACGTTTTAAGATTTATAGCGGCGGGATTGAAGCTACCGCAAAGCAAGGTTTATGGCGTCGCCACCTTTTATCATTACTTTCAACTCAAACCAAAGGGCAAACGCGCCTGCGTGATATGCACGGGAACCGCCTGTTATATCAAAGGCGCGAACAAGCTGATCGACGCTATGGAGAAAAAATACGGGATCAAACCCGGCGAAACGACGGAAGACGGCGAGCTTTCTCTTTTAACGGCTCGCTGTTTTGGCTCCTGTTCGCTGGCGGCGGTCGCGGTTTTCGACAGACGCACGGTCGGCTATCTTAACGAAGAGAGCGTAATCGCCGAAAGCGAAAGGATGTTAAATGTTGCAAACGCTTGAAGAACTTGAAGAGCTAACAAAAACGCTACGGGAAAAACGAGTCGAGATCAAAGAGGAGATCAACGTCTGTTTGGGGACGAACTGCCTAGCGATCGGCAACGACGAAACCCAAAAAAGCCTAGAAGCCTGTTTGGCGAAAAAGGCGAACAATCAAGGCTACAAGATCAAATCGGTCGGCTGCCACGGTTTGTGCGCTCAGGGACCTCTCGTTATGGTTAATAGCGCGACGGGCGAGCATGAAGAGATTGTCTATGAAAAGGTGAAAAACGAGGACGCGCCAAGGCTAATCGACGCTATCGTAGGAGAAAAAAGTCCCGATACGCTAAACGATCTGCTCTGTAAAACCGACATTCCTTTTTTTACCAAGCAGAAAAAAATCGTGTTGGAAAACGCGGGTATTATCAACCCCGATAGTTTAGACGATTATATTCTCAACGACGGCTATCACGCGCTATTTTATTCGCTAACGCATCTAAGCCCCGAAGAGGTTATAGAGCAGGTCAAACTTAGCGGATTAAGAGGGCGCGGCGGCGGCGGCTATCCGGCGGGCTTGAAATGGGAGAGCGTCGCAAAGGCGATCAGCGATAAAAAATACGTCATCTGTAACGGCGACGAGGGCGATCCGGGCGCGTTTATGGATCGCGCCGTTATGGAATCCGATCCTCACCGCGTCTTGGAGGGTATGGCTATTTGCGGTTACGCCGTCGGCGCCGATCAGGGTTTTATATACGTTCGCGCCGAATATCCCGTAGCGGTCGATCGTCTGCGCAAAGCGATCAAAGACGCTGAGCGAAACGGTTTATTGGGACAGAAAATCGCGGCGACGCCTTTTAGCTTCACGATCGAAGTGCGGCTTGGCGGCGGCGCGTTTGTGTGCGGCGAAGCCACCGCGCTGATCGCCTCGATCGAAGGCAATAGAGGTTCTCCGCGCCAAAAACCGCCGCATTTAAGCGATCACGGTTTTAACGGGCAACCGACGGTTTTGAACAATGTGGAAACCTACGCCAATATTCCGCCGATTTTAAGAAACGGCGGCGAATGGTACGCCGGCTTTGGAACGGAAAAATCCAAAGGAACTAAAGTTTTTGCGCTTACGGGGCAAGTTAAGCATACGGGTTTAGTGGAAGTGCCGATGGGTATGACATTGCGGGAGCTGATTTTCGACGTGGGCGGCGGTATCGACGACGGCAAAAAGTTCAAAGCCGTTCAAACGGGCGGTCCAAGCGGCGGCTGTATTCCCGAATCTTTGCTTGATCAGTCGATCGACTACGAATCGTTAAAAGCGGTCGGATCGATTATGGGTAGCGGCGGCGTGATTGTGATGGACGAAACAAGCTCTATGGTGGATGTCGCTAAGTTTTTTTTAGAGTTTTGTATGACCGAATCGTGCGGAAAGTGCGCGCCCTGTCGCGTGGGGACGGTTCAGCTACACAATCTTTTAGACAAATTCGCGAAAAAAGAGGCGACGCGACAAGATTTAACGCTTTTGGAAGAGTTATGCCGCATGATCAAAGAAACCAGCCTCTGCGCGCTTGGACAAACCGCGCCAAATCCCGTGTTATCCACGCTTAGATACTTTAAGGACGAGTATGTCGCGGGACTTAAAAAGGATAGCGAATGATAGATACAAACGTTCAACAACGCGCCCGCACCAAAACGCTAACCATAAACGATCAGGCGTTCAGCGCCAGAAGCGATCAGACGATTTTGCAGATCGCCAGAGAAAATAATATCGACATTCCCGCGCTTTGCGCGATCGAAGGGCTTTCCGACGTGGGCGCGTGTCGCCTATGCCTTGTGGAGATCGAAGGGCAGAGGGAGCTAAAACCCGCCTGTACGACACGCGTTAAAGACGGAATGGTCGTTTTGACCGACACCGAAAAGCTACAAAAACATCGCAGGCTTGTTTTGAGCTTTCTATTCGCCGAAAGAAATCACGTCTGTTCGGTATGCGTGAGCAACGCGCATTGCGAGCTTCAAAAAATGGCGGCTAAGGTGGGGCTGACTCATATCGAGGTTCCGTATCTCTACCCAAAAATGCAGGTCGACGCGTCGCATAGACGCTTTATAAACGATCCGAATCGCTGTATTTTATGCACCCGTTGCGTTCGCGTATGCGACGAGATTGAAGGCGCTCATATTTTGGACGTTTTTGCTCGCGGCTTTGAATCGCGCATTATCGCCGAAATGGGGCGACCGTGGGGAGAGAGCGAAAATTGCACGGGTTGCGGCAAGTGCGTTCAAGTTTGCCCTACGGGCGCGCTAAACGAAAAGGGGCTTTCCGTCGCCGAACAGCACAAACGACGCGGATTTTTGCCCTATCTTACAACGATGAAGAGGGGGCGATAAATGGCGAAGATTCGTTTCGCAACCGTTTGGCTGGACGGCTGTTCAGGTTGCCATATGTCCTTTCTCGATATGGACGAGAGGCTTATAGATATAGCAAGCAAAGTCGAGGTTGTTTGCTCGCCCTACGTCGATACGAAAGAGTTTCCGCAAAACGTCGATCTGACGATCGTCGAGGGCGCGGTTAGTAGCGAAGAAGACCTTGAAAAATTGCGCAAAGTTCGTAAAAACAGCAAGATTGTGTTGGCTTTGGGCGATTGCGGCGTTACGGGCAACGTTTCGGCTATGCGTAATCTCGTAGGTTTAGAGGCGGCGTTTAAGCATAGCTATGACGATCTGAGCGACTTTAATAAAGGCGCTCGTCCCGACCGCGAAGTTCCTAAGCAGCTTGATCGCGTTAGCGCGTTGCACGAAAGGGAGTTTATCGACTGCTTTTTGCCCGGTTGCCCGCCGCCCGCAGACGCGATCTACCACATTTTAACGAGTCTAATCGAAGGCAAAGATTACGACATATTCAATCACACGCGATTTGGAAAGTAAGCCATGAAAACAATTACTATTAACCCAGTAACCAGAATCGAAGGACACGCCAAGATCACGATTCGCTTAAACGACGACGGATCGGTAGAAAAGGCAAACCTCCACGTTTTGCAGTTTCGCGGCTTTGAAAAGTTTTGTCAAGGTCGCCCATATACCGAAATGCCCGGTTTGACGGCGCGAACGTGCGGTATCTGCCCCGTTAGCCACCTGATCAGCTCTAGCAAAGCGGCGGACGAATTGTTAGCCGTTACGATCCCGCGAACGGGCGCGAATTTGCGGCGTATCGTCAATCTCGCGCAGATTGCGCAATCTCACGCGCTTAATTTCTTTTATCTAAGCGCGCCCGATCTGCTTTTGGGCTTCGATAGCGATCCCGCGAAGCGAAACGTTTTCGGCGCGTTGGAAACGCACCCGCAAATGATCAGAGCCGGTATCGATATTCGCAGTTTCGGACAGAGGATTATCGAGAGGATTGGCGGCGGCAAACGTATTCACCCGATCGCAATCGTGCCGGGCGGTATGCGAAAACCTTTGGAGGCGCAGGTAAGATCGGATATTTTAACCGAGTTGCCGATTCGTCTAAAAGCGGCGAGGCAGACGCTGGACTGGTTCAAAAAATCGCTTAGCAAATACCAAGAAGAGGCGCGAGTTTTTTCAAACTATCCCACGTTGTTTTTGGGCTTGGTGGGCGAAAACGGCGAGATCGAGCATTACGACGGAAAAGTGCGCGTAATCGATCATACGGGCAAAATTATCGCCGACGGATTAGAGCCGTCCGAATATCAAAACTATATCGGCGAGGCGATCGAAGAGGAAAGCTATCTAAAATCGCCGTATTATAAGCCGATCGGCTATCCAAAAGGCGCATATAGAGTAGGGCCTCTTGCCAGACTAAATATCGCCGATAAAATGGGAACGCCGATCGCCGAGGAGGAGTTCGCGGAGTTTAGGCAGATCGAACGCGGGCCGATCCTTAGTAGTTTTTACTACCACTATGCGCGGCTTATAGAAATTATTTACGCGTTTGAAAAGATAGAGCAACTCTTAAACGACGAGGAGATTTTAAGCCCGCATATTCGCGCTAGAGCGGAGCCAAACCGATTTGAGGGCGTAGGTATGAGCGAAGCGCCGCGAGGGACGTTACTGCACCATTATAAGATCGATAAAAACGGACTGATCGAATGGATAAATCTGATAATCGCGTCGGGACATAACAATTTGGCTATGAATCACGGCGTAGAACAGGCGGCAAAACGTTTTGTAGATGGAAATCATATTACCGAAGGCGCGTTAAATCGCGTCGAAGCCGTAATTCGCGCTTTTGATCCGTGTTTGTCTTGTTCTACTCACGCGCTAGGCAAAATGCCTATAAAGATCGAGCTTTACGATCACGACGGCGTTTTAATCGACGAACAAACCCGCGACTAAAATCGCGCTTATCGTTTTTGCCAACCCGCTTCTATTCGGTCGTTACCGCTTCCGATAGCGCGTATTGGAACGCGTCCTTTCTCCGTCATTCCGGCTTGCGAAAAGCCGTCAATCGCAGAAAGATGGGATAACATAAACGAAAATGAAATCCGCGCTTATTCCTTAAAACCCTGCGAATAGCCTTGCCATAAGGCTTTATTGAACAATCATGATAAATCAAAAAGTGACATATTGAATAGAAAAAGATGGAATTATGTGTATAATGGGCTACCAAAGCGCTATTGACAGACACTCAATACGAGGGTCTTTTTACCAGACAAAGCGAACGCATAGGGAAGGCGTTTGTCATCTGTTTTAGGGTCAATGGTAAAAACAGGTATAAGAGCGTCGGCTACGAGGGAGACAGGTTTGGCATGACCGCTAAAAGAGTGTTTGTGATCAAAGAAAAGTTGAGAGAGAAGGCGTATCACGGCGATATTAGAATACCGATCGAGATAAGGGCTTTTGAGAAAGTTTTTGAGCGATATATTGAAAACGTCAGACCACTCCAATCCGCAAAACATATCGCTATCAAATGTTACGCATGCGGAAAACACATTTTGCCCTACACATTTAACCAACAGATAACTTCGCTCGATACCGCGTTTTGGCAAATAATAATCAACCGGATGCTCACGTCTGGTTTAGCCCCATCGACCGCCGGGAAAATGAAGAAAATAATCAAGAAAACTTATGATTATGCTATTTCATGCAAAATAGCGACCGAAAATCCCTCAACGGGAATTATAATACCAAAGTATGACGATGAGGTTGAGATCGATTTAACCGACGCGGAAACCAAAAGATTATACGATATTATCAGGTGAGGACGAAGGCGGCTACGCTGGGTATAGCGCGCGTGATTGGATATATGTCCGCGCCCGTCGCCGGCGTTTCGGTCTAAGCGCTATTTTTTCTAGCGTTCCGTTATGACGTCTGTTGCGAAAATTCGGAGTATCCTTGATTAAGGGGTAAAATCACATGAGAGATTGACCCCAAAAAAACAATAGAAGGATATATGATCGAATTTATACTAATCAGGCAGGTAGCCTACCCGAAACGAGACGATTATTCGCTCTTAACGACAACGATATGCGCCTATTGGATAAAGAATGGGAGTTTTTTGCCAATCGCGCAAATCTATGCGCCCCCCGTCGTTAGGAATTTTTTTGCTTCAAAAGCCGTAGTATTCGGCGAAACGTCTACAGAATTTCTGACAAACGCCGTCATAGAAACTATCAAGAACGCTTTTATATATCCTTTCCTAATCAACAAAAGACGCGCGCAAAGCGTGTGAATTAGGCAGTTGTGAATTATTGCGGCTTCTATAGCAAGATAAACTATTGCGCGATTAACGTCGACAAATCTTACAAAGGAGAAAAGATGAAAAAAATTAAAAACGTAAAGCCGCCAGTTACGCTATTGTGTGTTGGCGTTATAAGTTTTAGCGATTAAAGCGATCGACTTGGTTAATTTCAAACAGCGAATTGCCAAGCGCGATCGCTAACGGTTGTTTTATAAGAGTAGGTAATGGCGGCGGCGCGTCTTAGTTTGCGACGCTGATAATCGGCGCGTGGTTGCGACGGATCGATCGTCTGGATATCGACTTTATAATTGCCGCTAAAGTTTTGTCCGCTTTCGCTTCCGATTACCTCGCTATTTGCGATCGTTAAAAAGCTATTGCGGCGGCGTTAAAACCGCGTTAAAAGGGATTTAACGTTATCTTTTCGTGATGAAGCAACCACGCTTTT
>JAISOU010000044.1 GCA_031275395.1 Helicobacteraceae bacterium
GTTCTCCTGTTATGTTTGTTTGCGTTGTGTTAGGATTAAACGCTTGTGGACAAAGCCAAGTTGAGAAACGATAAAAAACTAGCGGACTACCGAGAGAGAGAGAGAGAGAGAGAGAGAGAACTGAAGCCTTCGGCTTCAATAACGCTTTGCGAAACATTTGCTTGCATAGTCATAACTTAGCTCCTTGTCTAATTTCAAGTTCAAACTAAAAGCGGATTATATCAGTCCTTAATTAAAAACCAAACCTATTTTTTAACCAATCCTCGCCAAACGCCTTCGCAAACGATCGCCGTTCGTCGCGGATATGACGCATAAGGCGATCGCTCGCAAATAAAAATCGCCTTTGTTCGCGCCTTGCGGCGTTTTGCGGGCGGGAGGTCAAACGGGAATTTCGTCGTCTTTGCCAAGAAGCGGCGGATTTACGTTAAGCGTTTCGGGATATTTTAGTCCGTTTCCGGTATTAAGCAAAACGACCTTTTCATCTGGTCTGATCCAACCGCGTTGCAACAGATCGTAAGCGGCGGCAAGCGCGGCTGCGCCCTCCGGACAGACAAAAAGCCCCTCCGCGCAAGCCAGCTCGCTTTGAGCGCGCAAAATCGTCGCGTCGCTAACCGCGATCGCCGTTCCGTTACTCTTTTCTATCGCCTCTAAAATCAGAAAATCGCCGATCGGTTTTGGCACGTTGATCCCAAAGGCGATCGTGCGCGAATTGTCGCGAAACTCGCTAACTTTTTTACCCGCTTCATAAGCGCGGACGATCGGATCGCAGCCGCTCGATTGCGCGGCGACAAGGCGCGGCAAAGTTTTTATAACGCCGATAGCTCTAAGTTCCAGCAACGCCTTGTAAATGCCTATCAATCCTACGCCGCCGCCCGTAGGATACACGATAACGTCGGGCGTTTGCCAGCCGAGCTGTTCGACGATCTCGATCGCCATCGTCTTTTTTCCCTCGATTCGATACGGCTCTTTGAGCGTGGAAGCGTCGTACCAACCATTTTTGGCGATCGCTTTACCGACAATGCGTCCCGCGTCGCTTATCAACCCATCGACAAGATAGAGATCCGCGCCCGCGATCGCGCATTCTAAGCGCGTGATATACGGCGCGTCTTTGGGCATAACGATATGCGCCCTGATCCCAGCTTTCGCGCCGTATAACGCCCACGCTGCGCCCGCATTGCCGTTGGTGGGCATAGCAAACGCGCGAACGCCAAGCTCCTTAGCGCGGCTTACGCCCAGAGCCGCGCCTCTCGACTTAAACGTTCCGCCCTGATTTAGCCCCTCGTCTTTTAACAGCAACGCTTCAAACCCAAGCCGAGCGCCCAATTGATTTAACGCTATAAGAGGCGTAACGACTTCGCCTAGACTAACGACGTTCGCCTCGTTTTCAATCGGCAGCAATTCGGCGTAACGCCATAAGTTATAAGGGCGATCGCTTAACTTTTTTGGGCTAAAAGCGGCTTTGACTTTATCGAGATCATACCTGACAAATAACGGCGCGGCGCATTTTGGGCATAGCTGCGCTTTTTGCCCGCGATCGACCTTTTCGCCGCATTTAGAGCATTCAAGATAGATCGCGAACATAACCGCCTTTACTAACGGGCTTGGCTTTGCGTCTTGCCATTAAAACTTGCCGCCTTCGACGATCAAATCTTCCGGCTTTACAAAATCGCCGTAGTATGGTTTAAGCGTTGCGTTAAAAGCCTTGAGCGCGAACTGCTCTTTACCTAATTTTTCAAAGGTTTGGTTAATCCAATCTCTTAACTCGGTATTACCCTTTTTTACCGCCGGCGCGATCGGATCTACTCCGCCTATCGTCCCTATGCCTACCTTGTAGCCCTTATTTTCTAACGCCCACGCTAAAACCAGCGTATTATCCTGCGTCAAAGCCGCGCCGCGCCCATCTCTAAGCGCCTGAAAAGCGTCGGAGATCTGATCGTATTTTATTAAACTTATTTCAGGGTGATTTTTACTGAAATAAATATCTGCGGTTGTGCCGCGAATGACGATCAGTTTTTTACCTTTTAACTGTTTTAGATCGGTAATATAATCTTTTTCGCTGGAAACGACTCCGATTGCCGTTTTGAAATACGGATTAGCAAAATCGACGCGCTTTTTTCGCTCTTCCGTTACCGTAAAATTGGCGAAAACGATATCTACCCGTCCGCTCTCTAGTATATCCACCCGCGCCGCAGGTTCGACAAGCGTATATTCGACTTTGTTTTCGTCGCCCAAAAGCTCCTTTGCGAGCCGTTTTACGAAATAAATATCGTAGCCTACGCTATTACCCTTTGCGTCTATGTAACCAAATGGCGGTTTATCGCCAAAAACGGCTACTTTCAAAACGCCGCGAGCCTTGATCGCTTCCAAAGACGACGGATTATCCGCGCCAAACATAACGCCGAAGGCGAAAAACGCCGACAAAACAACTCTAAACAAACCTTTCATTGTATGCTCCTTATTTAAGCGTTGAAATTAAAACGATTCAAAAACCGTTTAGCGCGATCGGTTTTAGGATTTTCAAAAAACGCTTTTGGCAAGCCCTCTTCTATAATCCTGCCTTCGTCCATAAAAATAAGACGATCCGCGACCGCTTTTGCAAAACCCATCTCGTGGGTAACAATCATCATAGTCATACCCTCTTTCGCAAGTTCCAGAAGGCAGTCTAATACCTCTCTAACCATTTCGGGATCGATCGAAGCCGTTACCTCGTCAAAGAGCATTATTTGCGGATTCATCGCAAGCGCGCGCACGATCGCTACGCGCTGTTTTTGCCCGCCGCTAAGCTCTCTGGGATAAGATTCTTTTTTATGAGCCAATCCCACTCGCTCCAACAAAACCGTCGCCTTTTTTTCCGCTTCTACCCTCCTTATTTTTTGGACTTTGATCGGCGCTAGTATTACGTTTTCAAGAACGTTCAAATGGGGAAAAAGATCGTAGCTTTGAAAAACCATTCCGATCTGTTGGCGAACCAAACGCCATTTTGTATCTTTGGCGTTGATCTTAACGCCGTCGAATATAATATCGCCCTCATTCGTTTCCTCCAGTCCGTTAATTGTTTTTAACAGCGTGCTTTTGCCGCAGCCCGACGCGCCTATAATTACCAAAACTTCGCCCCTGTTAAGCGAAAGATTCATATCGCTTAGGGCTTCGCTTTCGCCAAAGCGTTTATATATATGATCGAGTCTTAATAGTTCAGCCATTAACGTTATATCTTTGTTCTAATTTACGCGAAATAAGCGATATTGGATAGCAGATGAAAAAATAGAGCATAAAGATAAAGCCGTAGATCCAAAACGCCGCGCGGGGATTATTTAGCACGTTTTGCTCGATTAACTGTTGCCCGATCTTAAGCGCCTCTACGACGGTAATCATCGCCGCAAGCGGCGTGGTTTTAATAATTCTGGTAGCCAAATTGATCGCGGCGGGCAAAAGCCGCCTTAGCGCCTGCGGAACAATTACGTACAAATATATTTGAAATCCGCTTAACCCAAGCGCCATCGCGCTTTGGCGCTGATGAATCGGAAGGCTTGAAATTGAAGCGCGAACCAGATCGCCCATCTCCGCGCTCCCCCAAATACTAAAAACGATAATGCAGGTTAATTCGCCGCTCCATCTGATCTCAAAGAGCGTTGCAAAGCCAAAATAAAACACGAATAACCATACGATCGGCGGTATAATTCTAACGCTTTCAAGATAGAGTTTATAGACGATCTTTATCCATATATTTTTACTTAGCGCCACAACGCCTATAAACGCTCCGAAAAGCGCGGAAAACGCAATAGATATGAGCGCTATACGAATCGTAACCCATAATCCGCCCATTAACCGCGACAGGTTGTCTAAATTAAACAAAACGTCAATGCCCGAAAGCGCCAAATCTTACCTTTCTTTCTATGTAGTAGATCGCGATTGATACGGGCAGTAGCAAAATTAGATATGAAGCGACCAGCATAATCAACGCTTCCGCCGTTTCGTAATAAAGCGAAATCATATCTTTTGCTACGGCCAAAATATCGCTAATAGCTATAATGCTTACTACCGAAGTTTCCTTTATAAGAAATATGACGTTTGCGCCTAGCATTGGAACGGAAACAATAAGCGCTTGCGGCGCCGTAATGTAAGCCATTGTTTGAAAACGGCTAAGCCCAAGACTATAAGCCCCTTCAATCTGAATCTTTTCTACCGCTTCAAGCCCGCTTCTAAACGCCTCCGCCATATAGCTGCCTCCCAAAAAAGCAAGTCCGATAAAAGCGGATAATTCCGCTTCAAGCTTTAAGCCAAAATGCAGAAAGAACAGTTGAATTAAGAGCGGCGTATTACGCGAAAGCTCGATATAGGCTTTGATAAACCCGCTTAGATACGGCGTTTTGTAGTAAAGAATCAACGCGCATATAAGTCCGATCGCGATGGAAAATATAATCCCCACAAACGCCAAAAACAGCGTATAAGCCGCCGCGTCCAGATAAAGCGGAATACTCTCCAACATCAATTCGTAGTTAAGCGTCAATGGTTTATCTCGAAAAACAGCTCTTTCCACGAAGTCGGTTTGCTTTTGATCGCGCCCACGCTATAGAGAAAATCGCTAAAAAGCGTCGTATTTTCCGTAGGTTTGATCGCGTATTGCAGATCGTCGTTTTCGATAATGCCATATATCAGCTCGAACGATTCGCGCGATTTTACTACTCTTAGATATAGTTGCGCCGCTCTTTTTTTATCCGCGTTGATCCAGTCGATCGCCTCCGCGAACGCCGCATATACGGCTTTGGCGAGTTTGGGATTTTTGACGTAAAAATCTTCGCTCGTCCAAACCATAAGATTTGTATGCAGATCCCCGACAATTTCGCGGCTACTTAAAATAGGATGAACGGACGGCGACTGTACTTCGAGCGTATTAAACGGCTCGGTAGCCACATGCACCGCGATCTCTTTAGCGTCGCTTATCAGTTGCAACAGCGCGTCGGGCTGTTTGAGCGTAACCGTTTGCGAGTCAAACTTATCGTAATTTTCGATACCGAATTCTTTAGCGGTCGCCATCTGCAACAATACCGCCTGAAACGACGATTTGATCGCGGAAACCGCTATGCGATCGCCCTTTTTTAGATCGCGCAGAGTTTTTATGCGCGGATCGTTCGCGTTGAAATAATACGACGCTCTATCCAAAGCGACTAAACCTTTTACTTTGCCTTTCGTCTTATCCCAAAGCCGCAAAAAAGGCGCTACGCCGCCGCTTACCAGATCGACCTGCCCCGCGATCAGCGCGTCGTTGCCGTTTGCGCCGCTACTAAAGGTGATCCATTCCGTCTTAACCTCTCCTAATCCGGCGGCTTTCGCCTGTTTTTCGATCAGCTTTTGATCCTCGATGACGATCAGCGGCAGATAATTCACGCCGTATTGTTTGCTAACCCGCACTGTGGATTGCTCCGCATAAAGCGCCAAAGCGCAAAACGCCAATGTAAATAAACCCTTTTTCACCATTTCCTCCTATTGAAATACGCGCGCAAGATCGCTGTCGGGGTGATTTCCGCATCTGCGGTAATCGTCGAAATCGATCGACAGATTATGTTTAAGGCGAATCTCCTGAAGCCCGATCGCAAGGCGAACGTAGTATTCAAGAGAGCCTATCGTCTGATTGTGGCTAGCGCCAAGAAAACTTCCCGGGCGCGGCTGCCACACCATATTTACGGAGCTTACGCCGTTTTTTGCCAGATCTTCCGCTTCGCCTAAAATCAGCTCCAAGCCCTCCTCCTCGCTTTTAACTCCGAACGGGCGCGCAAGCTCCACGCCTGAAACGATCCCCGTATTGACGCGGCTTGCTCCAAAAACCTCGACCGCGTCGCAAAGGCGTTTTTTCCACTCTTTATAGCCAATCCATTTGGCTTTGCCGGGACAGATTTCGTTAAAAATGCTCTCTCCAAAAACCTCGATATTGTAGGTGAGGCTGGTAACGCCCGTATTGTCGTAAATACGCTTTATCTGCTCCTTTGGCAGAGCCGTGCATATCAGCTGCGAGGGAAAACGCTCCGTATCGAAACGCTCTCCGATCGCCTGCAAAATCTCTATATAAAAATCGACCTCCTTATCGAACGGTTTTTCGCCGTGAAAATCGCTACCGCTCGTCAGCGCGATCGCCGTAAATCTGCCCTTTTCTTTCAGCGCCTCGTCGATCGTTTCGCCAACGTCTTTAATCCTGATCCGCGTGGGCATTTCGATCTCCTCGCGCTGCGTTTTAAGGTTATTAACGATGTCGCAAAACTTGCAGCCGCCGCCTCCGTCGTCCTGCGTCCAAAAATGGCAATAGCGATTCGGAACGATGTAAAGGCGTTGCGGGCGGGCGCTTACGACGTTTTGCATAATCGCTCCGCTAGAGGTTCGTTTGTCGTAATAGTCGGGTTTCTCCCAGAAAAAAACTTCGTCGATCGGCTCGTTTTGATCGTGAGCGATTAGGCGATCGTCGATTAGATCGACGACGTATGGATTCTGATCGAAGGGCGTGGGCGTGGCGATCACGGAAGTTCCGTCGCGCAAGGTCAGCGCTTCGGGGCGCGACGTTAATTTACCGTCGCGGGTTCCGAATATATGCGTGCCGCCGCCTTGATGAACGCTAGGATCAAACGCGCTCAAAGCGCGATCGGAGTAAGCCACGCCGCGCCTGTGCATATCTATTTTAAGAAGCAGCAGGCGAGGAAAATTGGGGTATTTCGCCGCGACCTCCTCGAAACTCAAAAGCTTTTTCTTAGCGCCCATCGGTTTTCTTTGCAATTTGATCTAAATGAGTAAAATAGGGGCGCGCCGCTTTCTCTTCGGCGATGCGCGTCTTTGCGCTTTGATCGGAAACGGATAAAATCTCGTAAATCCAAACTCCCGCGATCCCGCGCCCGTTGAATTTTGCCGCCGCTTCTTCGTAATGCTTGCTAAATAGTTTGCCGCTTACGACGTTGCGAATTGGCTTTAACTCGAAACTATACGCGCTACGATCGGGCGCGATAGCGAGCGCGGAAACGGTTTTGTCAAACCAAAGCGCCCGCGTCAGATTACGGTTGGTTTTGCTACTTTCTAGTATCTCCCAATGTAGCAGTCGATCGTCTTCAAATCTTAACGATCCCTTGGGCGTTAGATGCGACGCGCCATTTTCGTCGATCGTCGCTAAAATCTTTAACGAACCCTGATCGCTCAAAGCCGCCAAAGCCTTCTCTTTTACTTTATTCGCCATATTTTCTCCTAACTAAAATACCCGCGCAAGATCGCTGTCGGGGTGATTTCCGCATCTGCGGTAATCGTCGAAATCAATCTCAAGGTTATGCTTTCTTCTAATCTCTTGCAACCCTTGCGATAACCTAACGTAATACTCTAACGAGGCGTTTTGCCGATCGGCAAGATATGTGTTTGGGCGCGGAATCCAAACCATATTAACCGTGCTAACGCCAAACGAAGCCAATTCGTCCGCCTCTTTTAACGTCGATTCCAGCGCTTCGTCTTCGTCGTCAAACCAAGCGCGATCGGCTAATTCCACGCCCGAAACAATGCCCGTATTCACTCTATTTTCGCCGAAAATCTCAACCGCGTCGATCAGGCGTTTTTTCCACTCTTTATAGCCAATCCATTTGGCTTTGCCCGGGCATACCTGATTAAAAACTCTTTCGTCTAAAACCTCTATGTCCATAGTTAGACTTAAAAGCCCCGTTTGATCGTAAAGTCTTTTTAACTGATCTTTTGTAACCGCCGAACATATTAACTGCGACGGAAACTTTTTTGTTTCAAAGTTTTCGCCGATCGCGCTTAGAATCTCGATATAGTAGTCGATCTCCTTGTCAAACGGTTTTTCGCCGTGAAAATCCGAGCCGGACGTTAAGCAGATCGCGCCGTATCTTCCCTTTTCTTTCAACGCCTCTTTGATCGTTTCGGATACGTCTTTGGGTTTGACTCGCGTTTGCATCGCTATCTCGTCTTTTTGTCGTTTTAGATTATTGACGATATCGCAGAATCTGCAACCCTGATCGTCGCTCCAAAAATGGCAGTATCTATTTGGAATCAGATAGAGCCTTTGAGGACGGGCGTTTACGATATTTTTCATAATCGCTCCGCTTGACGTTCGCTTGTCGAAAAAATCTGGTTTTTCCCAGTAATATACCTCTTCTAACTCTTTGCCCTGATCGGTCAAAATTAACTTGCCGTCGATCAGATCTACGATATACGGGTTGTTCTCTAAAGGCGCGGGCGGGCTTAATATGCTCGTTCCGTCGCGCAGCGTTAGCGCTTCGGGGCGGCTTTGCAGTTTGCCGTCCCTCGTTCCGAATATATCTTGCCCCGCAAGTTGATGGAGGTTTTCATCTACCGCGCTAAGAGCTTGCGGCGTATAATAAACGCCCCGTCTATGAACGTCGATTTTAAGCATAACAAGTTTTGGAAAATTCGGATATTTATCCGCCGTTTCCTCAAAGTTCAGCTTGCTTCTCTTAGCCATTTAGTCCTCCTTTTTCAAGCAATCTAAAGCTTCATTCCCCATCTGATCACAGTCCTTTTTTCTATGGTTTTGAATACGACGTTTTCCACCAATATCCCAATCATAATTACGGCTAGAAGTCCCGCGAAAACCAGATCGATATCCAACTGATTTTTCTTTTCGTATATAAACCAACCCAAGCCGCCGCCCTCCGAGCTTACGCCAAAGACAAGCTCCGCCGCGATCAAGGTGCGCCAGCCAAACGCCCAGCTGACTTTAAGCCCCGTCAAAATACTGCCAAACGCCGCAGGAATTAAAATATAGAACACAAAACCTAAACGGCTTAACTCGTAATTTTTACCGACCATTCTAAGCGTGGAGCTAACGCTTGTAAAACCGCTATAAATGTTTAACGTCATCGACCAAAGGACGGCGTGAACAAGCACGAAAATAATGCTGTTATGCCCTATGCCAAACCACAGCATAGCAAGCGGCAAAAGCGCGATCGGCGCAAGCGGATTTAACATAGCGGTAACGACCTCTAAAATATCCGAGCCGATACGCGAGTTGATCGCCAAAATTGTGAGCGTCAGCGCGATAACGATTCCAAAAGCGTAGGCGATCAAAAGCATTTTTAACGACGCCGCCGTTCTTGAAATCAGCTCTCCGCTATAAATTAC
Organism: Helicobacteraceae bacterium; assembly: GCA_031275395.1. Lineage (GTDB taxonomy): Bacteria > Campylobacterota > Campylobacteria > Campylobacterales > SZUA-545 > JAIRNH01. Next base: position 9,121 of record JAISOU010000044.1, read on the forward strand.
GCCAAAAAAGCCTTTTATGCTTGCCGAAAAGGTAGGAAACATTAACGGATTATCTAAGATAGTCGCGTATATCTGCCATATCACCGCAAGCGAAAGGACGATTAGCGTCTTTCTAAAAAACCCTGCGGGAATACGAAACCTATACGGAACTTTGATATTCTTTTCGTTATCGATATTAGCCATTTTTATTCTTTATATCACATATTCCAGTCGATCTTTGAAAAGAATGCGCGAAACGCGATCTTTTAACTCCCCGAATTGAGCGTCTTTTATCGCTATGCCGTTAGCCAGCGGCGAGTCGATCGTTTCGATTACTTTGCCCGGTCGCGCCGAAAGCATTACGATCTTATCTCCTAGTATCAGCGCCTCGTCGATTGAGTGCGTTACAAATACCAGAGTAAATCGCGTTTCATTCCAAAGCGATAACAGCTCCTCTTGCATCTCTTTGCGCGTCAAAGCGTCTAGCGAAGCAAACGGTTCGTCCATCAAAATCGCCTTCGATCCAAGCGCTAAAGCGCGAGCGATCGCCGCTCGTTGTTTCATACCGCCCGAAAGCGTATGCGGATAAGAGTTTTCAAAGCCGCTTAAACCGACTTTGCTTAACCATAACCGCGCTCGATCGATCGCCTCTTTTTTAGCGATCTTACGAGCGGCGCGTAGGGCAAATACGATATTTTCTAGCGCGCTTTTCCAAGGCAGAAGTTGATCGAACTCTTGAAAAACCATAGCGCGATCCGCCGCCGGTTTTTTGATTTCTTCGCCGCTAAAAACGATCCGCCCCGCCGTCGGTTTGATAAATCCTCCAATCGCCTTTAAGATGGTGGATTTTCCGCAACCGGAAGCTCCCAATAAGATCAAGCGTTCGCTCTCTTTTACCGAGAAACTTACGTTTTCGACGGCGTTGATCCAATATCCGTTTGTTTTGTAGGCAAGCGTTAGATCGCTTACCTCCAAAAACGCGCTATTTGCCGACTGCGTCAAAAAACAGCTCTCTCCAGTTTTTTGGCTTACTTTTGATCGCTCCGGTTTCAAAAAGAAAGTCGCTGAAAACCGTGATATTTTCCGTCGGTTTCGAGCGATATACGCCCTCTTTAACGATCTTTTCTATCAGGTCTTTAGGCTCTTTGGATTTAGCGGAGGTTAGGTATAGCTCGGCGGCTTCGATCTTATGCGTCGAGATCCATTCGTCCGCTTCGTTGATCGCATCGACGATCGCCTTTGCCAGCTTGGGATTTTTCGTATAAAAATCCTCCGAAGTCCAAACGAGATTCGCGGAGTGCGGAGCGCCGAAAATATCATACGAGCTGAACACCTTATGATTCTTTTTGTTAAGCAATTCGAGATCGCTATACGGCTCTAATCCGATATGCCCCGTGATTTCCGTTTCGCTAGATAGCGCCGCGTAAGCGTCGGGGTGTTTAAGCGCCACGGTTAAGCGGTCGAACTTGTCGTAGTTTTTCACGCCAAACTCTTTAGCGGTTGCGATCTGCAAAACCAGCGCTTGGATCGACACCTTTACCGCAGGCAGAGCGATACGATCTTTATCCGTCAGATCGCGCAGGGTTTTGACCTTTGGATTGTTGGAAACAAAAACGACGGGCGCTTCGTTGAGCGTCAAAAGCGCCTTTACTTTGCCGTTTGTTTTATCCCACAGCCGAACGAACGGCGCGACGCCGCCGCTAACCAGATCGGCGCTCCCCGAAAGCAACGCGTCGTTAGCGGTAGAACCGCCGCCGAAGGTCGCCCATTCGACCTTTATATCGCCTAGCCCCGCGGCTTTGGCGCGCTTTTCGATGAGCTTATGCTCCTCCGCCACAATCAGAGGAAGATAGCCCAACCCATACTGCTTGCTGATAACAAGCGTGCTTTTTTCCGCGCAAGCGGCGACGCTAAAGAACGCAATGGCAAGAAGAAACTTGCGCATTTTCTCTCCTTTGTTGATATTTCATAGCGACATACTACGATTTTTATCCTTAAAGTAATCTCTATAATCTTGACCTGTATAGTTAGGTTTATCTTGTTTTCGCAGTTTTTTTGGGCGTTAGGAGGCGAAATTAAGGGGCTACGGATTGGGCGCGTCGCAAATAAATGGGAACGCGCCGTTTGTTTGGCGACGTATGGCGTTAGAACGATCGAAATCGTTTTAGCGGCTATTTTGCGGCGCGCAAACGCTCGCGTTACAAAAACGAATATACATTTTGGGTTTTAGAAAAATCAATAAAACGTTAAGTTGGCTATATCTTTGAATCTCGCGGATTCTTTGTTTTCGTTTGTTATATTATGAACGATAACTTTTATTACCCGATCGGGATATTTTTTATTAAACTCGGCGTAGATTTCCGGATCGTTTTCGCCAGAATCTCCCACGAGAATAAATCTTCTTTTTGGGTAGGCTTTGAAAAGTTTTTCTATAGCGTTTCTTTTATGCTCCATCAATTTCTCTTTATTTGCCGCAAAGTCGCCAAAATCGGTCGCGTCTCTTAAGTGAAAACTGCCGATCGGAAAGCCCTCTTTATCAAAAAACTCTTTGAGCGCGGGGTAGAGCTGAGCGGGACTTGCCGAAACGTAATGAAAAGAGGGGTTATCTAAACTTTTAATCGATTCAAATATCTCCTTGACGCCCTCGACGGCTTTGTATTCGTTGAAAAAGGTGTTGGCGAGCAGAGCCTTTTTATCTAAAACGTTTGAATCCTTGATCGTGTCGTCTATATCAAAGATCGCCGCGACCCCTTCGCTTGAAGCATAGACGGCGTAACCCTTTTCTACGTTTTTAGGATATTTTGGTTTATCGACCTCAAAATTGATAAGTTTTGGCGGTTTGTTTGGTTTTTGTATTTTAACGATCGTTTCGCTTTTTCCGTCTTTGGTCGTCGGCATTTTATATACGTTTTTATCGTTAAATCGCGCCGCAAACTCTTTGCCTCCTTCAAAATCTATTTTGAAAAGCGCGCTTCTTTCGTAAAACCTCTCTTTTTGCTTCGCTTCTAAATCCTCTATATTTGCCCCGATAAAAGCCAATAATATATCGTTAAAAAATGGTCGTCCCTCTTTTTCATAAACAAAGGCTTTTATCTCTACGGCGATCTCCGTATTATTAAAATCGTAGGCGACGCTTGGAATAAAGGCTACGTATTCGTCCGATTTTAACTGCGAAGCGTAGGAAAAAGAGAACGCGCACGAAAGAGCGAGCGATATTTTTTTAAGCGCCGAGGCGCTTTGAAATAAAATAGAGGATATTTTGCCCATTCAGCGGATAATATCCAGCAGATCAAGATCGCATTTGCTTCTGATATATTGCGATAAACTCGCCAAAAGTTCGCCCTCCGTCGCGCCGTCCTCAGGCCACGTCGCGTTAACGTCGGCGATCGAATGTTCAAAATAGTCCTCTAATATACGCGCCACGTGCATTGCGCCCTCTTTATCGGTCGCCGCCATAACGACAAAGAAAGCGTCGCTTTTACGAAAAACCGCGTCGCTCGTCCGCAAGGAGTCTTTTAGCGCCTTTAGCATACGATCGCCCTCTTGATGGCGCAAAAACATAATCGTAATTTTCCGTTTGTCCTCTTGAAACCGTTGCATTTCGCCGATCTCGTGCCGAATAAACGGTCTAAGATCGCTAAACTCAAAAACCTGTCCAGCCATAAATATCCTTTTTACGTCTAATTTTAGCGCGTTAGGGCAAAATCCGCCAATCGTATCGGTTATGTTCAAAGCCTATGATCGTAGGTTCGATCGGTTCGATCTTGCGCGAAATCGCCGCGATAGAGTTTGGAACGTATAGGAAAAGATAGGGATTATCCCGCGCTATAACGGCGCTAAACTCTCTGAAAAGCCGCGCAACCTCGTTACGATCGCTTGTGCGTTCGGCAAGCTCTATGAGGCGATCAACCTCCTCGTTACGATAACCGACAAAGTTAAAACCGCCCGCTTTATCGGAGCTTGAATGCCATATAGTAAAAGGATCGGGCATAAGCGGAACCGTCCAGCCCATCAGGATCATCTCAAAGTTTCGCGCATGAACGACTCGGCTCAAAAACGCCTGCCACTCCATAACGCGTAGTTTAACGATCACGCCCGCTTCCGCAAGTTGGCTTTGAATAATCTGCGCCGCATACATTCGCGTCGCGTTTCCCGTGTTGGTCGAAATCTCGATCGTAAGCGGGTTTGTTTCGTCGTAGCCCGCTTCGGCTAGGAGCTTTCGCGCTTTTGCAATATCCTGCTTGGGCGACTTGACTTCGGGGTTGTAGCCCAGCGCGCCTTCTAAGATAGTCCCGTCGCATATCTTTGCGCGTCCGAAAAAAAGAATATCGATCAACTTTTGGCGATCTAGCGCGTAGCTTAGAGCCTCTCGCGTTTTTGGATTTTGAAACTTGGGGTTGCGCAGATTAAAACCTAGATAAGAGTAAGCGAACGAGGAGGTTTCAACGATCTGATAATCCTTTTTGAAATCCTCGTCTATCTGCCGATAAAGCTGCATTGCGTCTAAAGCGCCTATATGAAGCGATCGCGATTTTAGCTTCAAAAACTCGACGCTAGGCTCTTGCACATACTCGAAGATAATCTTGTCGATAAGTGGCGGACGCGGTTTGTAGCCCGCGAAAGCGTTTAGCTCTACGTTGCGCGAGATAACAAGTTCGTCCAGTCGGTAGTAACTATTGCCGATCGGACGCGAGTTGAAAGAGCTTGTCATCAGATCGGGATCGTTTTCTAGGGCGTGTTTTGGGATCAGCGGCGATAGCCACATTTCCAACGTTTTGAAATAGGGCGCTTTGTAACGAACGATAAAAGTAAAATCGTCGCTCGCCTCGACGCTTTCGATCATTCTGTAATTTGAAGCGTAGGGCGTGGCTAGACGATCGCTTACCGCCGTTTCGTAGGTAAAAACCGCGTCGCGGGCGGTTACGGGTTTGCCGTCGTGCCAGAAGCGATCGCGGCGCAAATTAAAGACGATCGTTTTCTCGTCGATAAAGCGCCAACTTTCGGCAATATCGCCGATGATATTCGCGTTTTTATCGTATTTTAGCAGTCCGTCAAAAAGCCAGCCGCTTAATTCGCCGCTCACGCTATCGGTCGCCAAAAGCGGGTTTAACCTAGCGGGAAAACCCGAAAGCGATAACTGCAAAGCGCTTTGGCTAAATAGCGTCGTTAAAAGCGCCAAAAAAATATAGATTAAATGCATTAAACCGCCTTAAAACCGCAATTTTATCCTAATCCCGTATAAACCGCGTTTCGGTTTAGAGGCGATACAATTTAGCCGCTCGATCGATATCGATTCGCCCGATCTCGTCGCTCCCCCCTCCCTCCGCGATTTACGCGCGAATATGCGCTTTTCGCGAGCGGGCGTTATTGCAAATAGCGCTAGGCAACGCTGAAGTCGCGGAAATGGCGGCGCGCGGCGGATTTACCGTGTTGAAGGCGGGTTTAGGAATGCGTTGATCTTGGTTGGGGTTTTGCGTTCGCGCCAAGAATCTGCGGCGCTACGATAAACGATTGCCGACGCAAGAAGCGCTCAAGATCAATCCAAACTATGCCGACGCCTGCGGCGCAACCGCGAACTATAAAAGTTTCATAATTCGCGGTTTATTCTTCCGCGCCGACGGCAATGCCGTTTTCCCGAAAGAAGCGCTTGATATTTTTAGCGGCTTGGCGGATACGGTTCTCGTTTTCGATCATAGCGATACGCACATATTCGTCGCCGGCTGGGCCAAAGCCTACGCCCGGGCTTACCGCCGTTTGCGCGTTGATTAAGAGTTGCTTGGAAAACTCTAAACTGCCCATCGATCGCAACGCCTTTGGTATTCGCGCCCAAACAAACATACTAGCTTTGGGCGAAGTGATTTCCCAACCCGCGTTGGCAAAGGATTTGATCAGCGCGTCGCGGCGGCGGCGGTAGGTTTCGCGTATTTCGTCGACGCAGGATTGATCGCCGTTTAGCGCGATCGTCGCGGCGACTTGAATCGGCGTAAACATTCCGTAATCGAGCCAGCTTTTGATCTTCGCCAAAGCCCCGACCAATTTTTGGTTGCCCACGATAAAGCCCACGCGCCAGCCCGCCATATTGTAGGATTTAGAAAGGGTGTAGCTTTCGATCGCAACGTCCTTCGCGCCCTCTACGGACATAATCGACGGCGTTTTATAGCCGTCGAAGGTTAGCTCCGCGTAAGCGATGTCGCTAAGGATATAAAAGCGCTCTTCCCTAGCCAACGCCACGATCTTTTCGTAAAAAGCGGGCGTTACCGTCGCCGTCGTCGGATTGTTGGGAAAATTGACGACGAGATATTTCGGGCGCGGGCTTGTTTCGATCAATACGCGCTTAACGTCCTCGATAAAAGCCCCTTCGTCCAAACTAAGATCGTCGTTTAACTTCATCGCAAAACGCGCCGCGTTGCCTCCCGCGAGGATAAACGCCTGCGAGTGAATGGGATAACAGGGATCGGGAATAATCGCCGTGTCGCCTATGTTGGCGATCGCTTGAACGAGGTGCGCGTAGCCCTCCTTGCTACCCATAGAGGCGACGACCTCCGTTTCGGGATCGAGATTAACGCCGTATTTGCGCTTATACCAATCGGCGGCGGCAAGGCGCAATTTGTAAATACCTTTGGAAACCGAATAGCCATAAACCTTCGGTTTGCGCGCGCTTTCGATCAGCTTGTCGATAATATGGCGCGGAGTCGCGCCGTCGGGATTGCCCATAGATAGATCGATCACGTCCGCGCCCGCGCGTCGGCGCTGCATTTTTAGTTCGCCCACGGCGGCAAAAACATACTTTGGAAGCCTTTTTATCTTGTCAAACTCGATTTCGTCAAACATTTTCTGCGCTTTCTATATTATTCGGTTTCTACCCATAGCTGCAAGCCGTGTTGAAGCGCGACGGCTACGTCGTTATCCGTGATCTTTAGATAAACGGCGTTTTCGGGGCTGGGCGTAAGAACAGAGCGGATAGCGTTTTGCGAAACGAACGATTGGATCGGTTGCAAACCGTCGTCGTAAAACATCGCATAAACCACCCATGTTCCGCCCGTTTTCTTGCGAACGCCGACGCGTTTTACGCCTGAGGGCGGAAGCCGCACCCAATACTCTCCAGAAGGTTCCTGTATGGTAAGCGGTTCTTCGGAGGTATGCGTAAGCTCCAACGTTTTGGCTTCGGGAAGCGTCGGATATTTTGAGTTAAGCGCAAAAAACCAGTTGTCGCCCTGCTTGGAAATATCGTCGATCGTAACGCGAAAAGCGGCGAGTTTTTTAGCCAAAAGAGCGGGATCGATAGCGCGATCGCTTCGATAGCTAAGAGTCCATTCAAAAAACAGATCGTCCGAGCGCATCGCGCTGATTCGCGTGAAGTTGTAACCCAACTCGCTCAAGCTGTCCCCGACGGCTTTCAGAAAAAACAGAGGGCTTTTGACCGATCGAAACGTCGCGGTTATGTTATGATGGCCGTCTTTGTAGAAGAGATCGAGTAAGCCGATCTCTTTAAGCGCGGCGGCGACCTTAACGCTATCCGCGCGGTTTGGTTCGGCTAGAAACTCCTTGCGGTTTTTGAAAGTGATCTCCACGAGCCTTTCGTGTATGACGTAGCTTTGCGGATCGACTAAAGCGCGAACCTTGTCGCTAACGGCGTCCGCAAACGCGGACGAGATAAGTAAAACAAAGAAAAGCAAAAAACGTTTCATCAATTTGTAGCTCCAGCGTTATTTACCGTCGGCGGCGTTCTTGGCGCGGCGTTTGGCGGCGTCGTAGTATTCGCGTCCGTAGGCGACCGGCTTGGAGCGCTCGCGGGGGGCGTTTCTCGCGTTCGCGTGGGAACGCGCGCGATCGTCCCGTTTTTGAAACGCATAATTTGAGAAGAGTCCGTTTTTGGCTCGATCGTTTCAAATCCGTAGATCAACCTGAACCTGCCGTGTCCAAACGTGATCTGTTGCTCTCGCAGGGGATCGAACTCGTAGCGCGCCGAAATTGTCTTTTGTTCGCTCTGATCGGTATCCAAATAACGAATACCGATCCATAAATCGCGTTCCGGAATCACGTAAAAACGCGAAGGGGAGGGCGCTTCGCTTGCCTCAAGCGCCTCTTGGTTAGTAGGCGCGACTATCTGCGGCGCGATCTCGGGCGTAAGCGTTTCGTTTGGGCGAGGCGACGAGGCGACCTCTTTTGCCGCTTCCACAATAGGAGTTTGCGTCGGCACGGAGACGACCGCCGCAGGCGGGCTTGCGTTATTAGAAGCGCCGTTTTGCCAAACGCCTAGAGCTTTTGCGAATATCCAGCCAAGCGCGATCGCCAGCGCTACGAGCGCTACGGCGAGATACGCGCCCGTTTTGCCCTTTTCTTCTTTAGCGACGACAAATATCTCCTCGTTTTCTCGTTTGTTGCCGTGAAACGCTTCGTATTCGGCGACAAGCTCGCTTAAATCCAGATTATATTCGCGTTCTAAAATCTTAAAAAAACCAAGAGCTTTAGCGCGGTTAAAGCTCTCGAAGCGTTTTGCCAAAATTAAGCGTAGCTCGGCTACCGAGATGTGCGTTTGGCGATACATCTCGACGACGTCCATTGTTTTTAAGGTTTCAAATCCACTCACGTTCTTATCCTATCGATCAAAATTGCCGCCGCCGCCGAAACGTTTAACGAATCAAACTCTCGCGTCATGGCGATTGCGATCTTCCGATCGAGCTTTTTTAGAGCCCGATCGCTTAAGCCCTCTCCTTCCGCGCCCAGAACGAGAAGCGTTTTTTGCGCGTCGGTTTTGAAAGCTCTCGCGTCTTCGCCATTAACGTCCGCGCCGATCGTTAAAAAGCCTTTTTGCTTGAAAAGCTCGATCGTTTCAAGCGCGTTTGGCGTTAAAAAAAGCGGCATATCCAAAGCCGCGCCGCTGGATACGCGAATTAGAGTTTCCAGATTGACGCTTGAAACGCCGCTAAATACAACCGAATCAACCCCCAGCGCGTAAGCCGAACGCACGATCGCTCCCAAGTTGCCCGCGTCCGTAATCCCCGCGCACATCACGACAAACCGCGATTCGTATAACTCGCGGTTATCGCGGAATAAAAGCGGTTTGATTTTAGCCAGCATTCCCTGATGGTTTTGTCCGCGAGCGAGCGCCTGCGCTTTTTTGAAGTCGAGAACCTCGATCGGCTTCCTCGCTTTTTTAAGTTGCGCAAAGAGTTTTTTATCCAACTCTTTGGCTACGAAAATCGTTTCGATCATATCGCAATGGCGTTCGATCGTATAAAGGACGGGGCGTTTGCCAAAGATTACCATCGATTTTTTATGATCGTCGCAGTTTTTCATACCACTCTCCCGCTTTCCTACCCGTGAGTTTAGCCAATATCTTCGATAGCGGTTTAATCGGCGCGTTAAGATTTTGCAGCTCGTCGATTAGCCAATCGTTTTGATCGTTTTTTGGCGCTTCGTCGGCTGCGATAATAATCGTCCATTCCCCTTTGGGATTCATCGCGCAAACCGCGTCTGCAAGCTCGTCGGCAAGCCCGAAAAAACGTTTTTCATATAGTTTCGTCATCTCCTTGAAAGCGGCGATACGGCGTTTTGGCGCGATCGAGCCTATCAGCGCGGCAAAATCTAGGATTCTGTGCGGCGATTCATACAGTACGATCGCGAAGGGAAAATCCAGCGCTCTTTTTAATTCCGCTCGCCTCGCCTCGGCTTTATGCGGCAGAAAGCCGTAAAAGATAAACCTATCGCTAACTAATCCGCTGGCGGCAAAAGCGGTAATCGCCGCGTTCGCGCCGGGTAAAACCTCGTATTCGATTTTGTTTTTGATCGCGTAATCGACCAAAAGCGCGCCCGGATCGCTTAAGCACGGCGTTCCAGCGTCGCTAACATAGACGCAGGCGCGATCAAACAGGGCGCGATCGAGCTTTTCGATAACCTCTTTTTCGTTGTGGCTGTGAAGCGCGATAAATTGCGGATTTGGATAAAAAACTACTTTATGGCGTTTGGCTAAAAGAGTTAAAAGTTTTTTCGTTACGCGGGTATCTTCGCAGAAAAAAACCTCCCCTTTCGTCAGCAGATCAAGGGCGCGAAAGGAGAGATCGTCAAGATTGCCGATCGGAGTCGGCGCAAACGTTAGCGGCAAGCCTACGCTAAACCATACTTCTTGTTAAACTTCTCGACGCGCCCCGTTACGTCTACGCTCTTTTCGCTCCCCGTATAGAAAGGGTGGCATTTGTCGCAGATGTCTAGGCGAATGGATTCCTTCGTGGATTGAATCGTGAAGGTGGCGCCACAGGCGCAACTAACCGTGCATTCTACAAGCTCTGGGTGAAGCTCTTTTTTCATAGTATAAACTCCTTAAACGAAAGGCGAATAATATTTTAATTTTGCTTAACCCTGCTACGATCGAGTTAAAAAACGAGAAGGAATTACGTCGTGATCGGCATTGTGGATTATAAGATGGGCAATCTGGCGAGCCTCCTAAACTCGCTAAAAAAGATCGGCGTAGAGGCGACTATCGTTAAAGAGGGCGAAAAATTAAAGGGGTTCGATCGCGCAATCCTGCCAGGCGTAGGCGCGTTTGGCGACGCTTGCGAATATATGCGCCAAACGGGTTTGGACGAGGCGATCAGGGAGTTCGCGGCGCAAGGCAAGCCGCTTCTTGGCATCTGTCTGGGTATGCAACTACTCTTTGAAAGTAGCGAAGAATCGTCGGGCGCAAGCGGGCTTGGGCTGTTAAAAGGGCATATAGAGCGTTTTAACCCCGCCAAAGCCGCGCATACGATCAAGATTCCGCATATGGGCTGGAACAAACTTCGCATTGCGCGCCCTTCGCCGCTTTTTAAGGGAATAAACGACGGCGATCGCCTCTACTTTGTCCATAGCTATTACGCCGTTTGCGACGAAAGTTTAGCGATCGGCAAAGCCTTTTACGGCTACGAGTTTGTCTGCGCGATCGAGCAAGGCAACGTTTTTGCGATTCAGCCCCACCCCGAAAAGAGCCATAATATCGGCTTACAAATCTTGAAAAACTTTTCTAATCTCTAACGTTCTTGCGCGTAGCGCGCCTATCGGCAATCCCTAGCCCGCCCTTTATCGTTGAGTCCTTGAGCGCTTGCTCTTATGTTATACCCGCATTTCGGACGCAAAATAACGCCTTGTTGTTACGTCCCGTTAAAAAAGCGTCTTTTTTTGCGCAAAGCGCAAAAAATGATCGGGCAGTAGCGTGTTTTCAAGACTTTTTTGCGAAAAGATAAATCGCCCGTCGCAAATAAAGCCGAGTTCATACCAGTTTACGGCATTTAGCTCGTCGCAAGCGGCGCGTAAATCAAGCGTTTGGTTGTGCGGAAAGATCGCTAAAATCGCACCGTCGTAATTGTTACATTTATGGAGAAAAAACGGCGTTTTGTTGCGCGTTTTGCAATTAACGTAAATACGCTTTTTATCGGTTACGTGATGCACTCTTCCCCACTGATGCCAATTTGTCTGATCAAACGATCTAATTTTACGATTCATCAACTCGTCTTTGAAGCGATCTAGATACGGAATATGAACGTTAAAGATCATTCGTTTTGTTTTGCCGTCTTTTGCCGTTGAGGAGCATACAAAATCCGCGTTTCCATATTGATCGTTGGTAAAGATTTTGTCATTGCCGCTTACCGCGCCTACTTTGACGGAAAATATATCGCTAAAAATAAGCGAATAGTCGTTATCTGTGAAAAGAAGTTGTCCGTTGTTAAGCACAAATCGCTTATATATATTTGTCCGACGCGAAAAATTACCTTTTTCAAAGCGAAAGATCACGCAATTTGGCGTAAATCCTTCAAATATGCGCCGATCGCCCAAATCAACTATGTCGGTAATTGTGCCTTGACTATACAAATAGTTGTTAAGTTTTATGCTTGAAGTGGCTTTCAAAAATTCGCGCGGAGTAATAAATATCAATTCGCCATTTTCATTCAAATGTAAAATAGATTTCTCGATAAAAAACAAAAAAAGATTTGTGCGTTCGTCAAACAACGTAGATCGCAGTTTTCGTTTTGTGTCCGGCAAAATATCCTGATAGCGTACGTAGGGAGGATTACCAATAATAGTATCAAACTTTTCGCTTATTGGATAATCAAAAAAATCAATATTTAGCGTCCCGTCGCCACACCATTGTTTGTCAATTTCAACGCTAACGCAATCGCGTATATTTTCGCTAAACGCGCCATTGCCGCAAGAGGGCTCTAACGTGCGCCCAAAATTTCGTCGTAGCTGTAGCATATCCGCCACAATAGATTGAGGCGTAAATACTTGTCCTAACGACTGAACATTATACATATTGCGGGAAAAAGCGCTTGAAATTAAAGTATATTGCGGAGCGAAGTTTGATCGAGTTGGACAAATGAGTCAGAATAAAATCTCACGCTTCTTGAAATGAGCGCAATCTATAGCTTCTATTGCGCTGCCAATGACACTGAAAAGGCAGATTATTTCCATTTGCTTGCAAGGAGTCTAATCCTTTTAGAGAATTAACAAAAATATCTGTTGGATTCTGTTTGTTTATAACGATAAAATAATAGTCCTCTTGGCAATTTATTCCCATGTTTTGACTAAGTTTTTCAAAATACGCAAGCCAATTAATTTCATTAGGGAAGTCTGGCATAACTCCAGTTAGAGCATAATAAATACCCAATTTACAGTTCAAATTATCAGCGTGCGTAGCGTCTGTAATTTTTATATTGATTGGATAAAACTTGCCAGCGTCTTCAATAGAAAAATCGAACCAATTTCGGCTTCTTGGAATGTGAATGTCAAAGCCGCGCTTGATTGCGTCTAACACTTTAGGTTCGTTTATAGAAGCGTTGATACGCCCATCTTCAAGCCAAGTTGAAAATATAACGTCTTGCTCGATCAAGAACTTGCAGATATTTGTAAGAATCTGTGGAATAGCCACTTTTACCTCCTTAAACGAAAGGCGAATAATATTTTAATTTTGCTTAACCTTACTACGATTGGCTGGAATAAACTAATACATCGAGCGATCTTCGTCGCTTTTCAATGGCGTAGCAAACGGCGATCGGTTCTATTTCGTCCATAGCTACCACAGCGATAATCTCATAGCGATCCAGCCGCGCCCCGAAAAAAGCCGCAATACCGGCTTGCAAATCCTAAAAAACTTCGCCGCTTTTGCTCTGCTTACGTCTTTATTTTCCGCCTTAAAATATAGCGCAATACCCTATGGCTTAAGTTTTTTATAAGTTTCATCCGTTACAATAGTTGCACAAGTTGTAAATAGTCAAACAAACTGCGATCAACGCAAAACGTTTCGGAACGCATGCAAAGGACAAGCCAAGCCAAATGCCCCAACTTTACCTCTCTCTTAAACCAACGCGAGCGCTTCGTATCTGCGCCGCGTTCTTGCTTGTAACCCTTTTAGGTTGCGGCGACGCAAGCGACGGTTCAATCCCCAACGCTTCCGCTCAAAGAGGCTTTACTACAATGGACGCAGGGGGAGGGGCGCTAGAGTCAATTGAGCTTCCAAGCCTAATCGCCCTTTGGAAAAGCCAAGATTATACCTTTGAACCGGTATTTACCCCAACCGACGCTTTAGACAAATCCGTCGTATGGGACTCTAGCGATGCCTCCGTAGTCGCAATCGAGCAAAACGGAACGATAACGGCTAAAGCTATAGGCTACGCTAATATTACGGCAACCTCCGCAACCAACAACGCCATTCAAGCCTCCGTTATCGTTTCCGTCGATCGCGAAGTGGCGCGGGTTGTAAGCGGCGGCAATCATACCGTTATACTAGATAGCAAAGGCGAAGTATGGGTAGCGGGGCGCAACGACTGCGGACAGCTTGGTTTGGGCAATCGCGACAATAATTCAACTTTCGTAAAAGTCAAAGACTTGCAAAGCGGCGTCGTTAGCGTAGCGGCGGGATGGGAGCACACTCTAGCCATCGATAGTAAAGGCGATATATGGGCTGTGGGTTGCAACGATTACGGACAATTAGGAAGCGGCGATCTTAATCCTCGCGACAGCTTCGAGCGCATAACCGACAAAGGCGATATAGTAAGCGTAGCGGCTGGAGCTTACCACTCTATCGCTTTGGACGACAAAGGCGCTATATGGACGACGGGAAAAAACGATAGCGGTCAGCTTGGAATTGGCTCAGGCGATAGCGCGCTCTTTGCCCAAATCCCAACCGTAAGCTCCGTTACGCATATAGCCGCCGGCAATGAGAATACCTTAGCGATCGATAGCGCGAGCCAAGCGTGGATCGCCGGAGATAATACCTATGGTCAGCTTGGCTTAGGCGACGAAAACCCCGTTACGCTCTTTTCTAGGATTTCATACATACCCAATATCGCAAACGCCGCCTTTAGCGCTAAAAGCGCCTATCTATTAGACGCTAACGGCAATGTTTGGGCTTCGGGCTATAACGGCGTCGGAGAGCTTGGAACGGGTAGCGTTCAATATACGGAGAACATATTCTCGATAGCCCTTAGCGCTTTTGCGTTTGACGCTTACGCTGGCTATCCGTATGCGCTTGAGAATATCGTGGATATATCCGCCGGACGCGATCGCGTTTTAGCCGTCGATAGCGAAGGCTATCTATGGACTACCAAACCAAGAGACGATTATTTCTTTCTTATTGATCCAGACTCGGACTACTATTTCAAAATTATGTGCGATTACTACGCGCATGGTTATCCCGTAGGTTTTTGCAATATCAAGAGAACCTTTGATAAGGTATTGAATGTATCGGGCGTTAAGCGCGTAGCCGCAGGAGACTTTTACGCTCTAACGCTAGACGAAAACGGCTCTCTATGGGCAAGCGGGGTAAACGCTTACGGACAGCTTGGCTTTGGCGACGCCGAGTTTCGTTTTGGATTTGCAAAAGTTCCTTTACCGTTGTTAGTAATATGCCCCGAAGGGCAATATCTTGACGAAATAACCAATACGTGCAAATCCTTGGCTACTTCGATCTACTTTGTAAACGGGGTGCACAATACCGAA
>JAISOU010000083.1 GCA_031275395.1 Helicobacteraceae bacterium
AACTACCCATCCTCCTGCCTCTCCCCCACCCCCCCCCACCCCCTCGGTTGGCGGGGGCGGGGGGGGGGGGGCCCCCCCCCCCCGAAACCTCTTTGGCAAGAAAATATACCCTCCGAAAGCGATAAGCGATCATAATTACGACGTTGTGATAATCGCAACCTTAACGGGCATAGAGTCTGTTCCCCAACAACTGATTGATCTCGGCGTAGATAGATACAAAATCAACGTTGAATACGTAACGGTTCCCGTTCGCGCGAGGATCGTTTTTCTTGAAAAATTGGGCGAAATGCTCAAAGAAAGAAAGTCCGAAGGTTCCGTAGCCGAAGGCGGCGTTTTTCAAGGCGATTTTGCAAGAGAGATCAACCGCGTTTTCCCCGACAAAACGCTATATCTTTTCGATACCTTTGCGGGTTTTGACAAAAAAGATGCGGCGAAAGACGTTATCAACGGATTTTCCGAATTTGCGGATAAAATCAGCTACTTTGAAATGACCTCCGAAGATATTGTAAAAGCCAAGTTACCCTATCCGAATAAAGCGATCATAAAAAAGGGATTTTTTCCGCAAACCGCGCAAGGAATCGACGATCGTTTTTGCTTTGTCAATCTCGACTTCGATCTATACGATCCGATTTTGGCTGGATTAAGATTCTTCCATCCAAAGTTGGTCGAGGGCGGCGCGATATTGATTCACGACTACTTCAACCCTGAATATGGCGGCGTAAAATCGGCGATCGCCGATTTTGGCAAAGAATACAAAATCAATCCAACGCCGATAGGCGACGGATTTAGCGTAGCCATCTACCGCTAACGGACTATTAAGCGCTACCGACTAAAAGTTATTCCCTAGCTTTTAGCGTAGCGCGTCCTTTTTCTTATTCCCCCTGAGCGCATTTGTTAGTTTTGCTAAATAAACGAAACGACGACATATTTCTAAACCCGCCTTTAACGCGGCAAAGCGCGGTTAAACTCCGGCGCGATCGCCTTTAGCGCCGCAATAATCTCTTCCGCGCTTTGCGATCGCGTTAAACGATCAATGCGCTCTATAAGAGTAGCAAAATCTACGACTGTCGGTTTGCCTACAAAGATAGAGGGATACTTTGTGGTTTTATCGCTTTCGTCGATCAATAACTCTTCATAGAGTTTTTCGCCCGCTCGCAAACCCGTATAAACAATCCCAAGCCCCTGCTTATCCGCCAAAGCTAACATCTTTTCAGCCATATCCGCGATTTTAACGGGCGCGCCCATATCCAACACGAAAATCTCGCCGCCGCTCGATTGCGAAGCCGCCTGCAAAACAAGCTCGCACGCCTCGCCGATAAGCATAAAATAACGCGTGATTTCAGGGTGCGTTACGGTAAGCGGCTTATTCTCCTCGATCAAACGGCGAAAACGCGGAATCACCGATCCGCTCGAACCTAACACGTTGCCAAACCGCACCGCCGCAAGCCGCGTGCCGCCGCTCGTCACGTTTTGCAAGTAGAGTTCGCAGACGCGCTTCGTCGCGCCCATAACGTTTGTCGGGCGAACGGCTTTATCGGTAGAAATTAGCGCGAAAATCTCCGCGTTATGTTTGATCGCCGCGTCGATACAGTTTTTTGTCCCGATCACGTTGTTGATTACGGCCGCTTTTGGGTTTGCCTCGACTAGCGGAACGTGTTTATACGCGGCGGCGTGCAGGACGATCTGCGGTTTTGTCCGCTCGAAAAGCTCGTCGATCGCCTCGCTATCGGCAACGTTTATCATCTCTAGCCGCGCGCTTTCGATCTCTTCGCCAATCGAATAGAGATTATATTCGCTCGAATCGACCAAAATTAGATCGTTCGCGCCGTATCGCGCCGCTTGGCGAGAGAGTTCGCTTCCGATCGAACCGCCTGCGCCCGTAATCAGGACTTTTTTACCCTTTATAAACGCGGCGATCGCCTCTTTATCAAGGTCTTTGGGGTTTCGCGCCAAGAGATCCTCGATTTTTAGCCTTTGTAAGTCGACGCTTTGTTCGCCAAATTTAGCAATCTGAACGTTTTTGATTCCGGCTTCGCTAAGACGATCGTAAATCTCTTTTAGCGGCGGGGAGCGTTCGTCAAGCGCGATTATCGCCGATCGAACGCCGTATTTTACGGATAGCTTTTGTAGATCGTCAAAATTAACCGCCTCAAGCCCGTGAATAAGCTGCGCGCGTTTGGCTAGATCGGAATCGACGAAAAATCGCGCCGCGTATCGATCGCGATTCAGCGAACGAAGGAGCCTAACGCCGTTTTCGTTCGCGCTTACTATCGCGATCGCGATCGCGGTTTTTTTCGGCGTTTTTTGCTCCAAAAATAGGCGTTTAGTTACGCGCAAAGCGCCTATGAGCAGGATCGACAATGCGCCGTCGATAAAGACGATCGACTTTGCAAACGGCGGCAAGTCGCTTCCGAAAAAGCGGGTTACGGCTAAAAAAAGCGCGAAAAAAAGCGAATAGGCAAGAATATGCGCCAACGCTAGCCTTTGCAAGCCGTCAAGAGAAAAAAAGCGCCAAGGGACGCGATAAACGCTGAAAACGCCAAACGCGGCGATCTTTAAGGCGCACAAAACGGCAAAATATATCCACAATCCCGCAAAGAAGGGTTCCGGAACCTCAAAATTAAAGCGCAAAAGATAGGCTAGATAAAAAGAAATAAACGACAAAACCGCGTCGAAAAACAGAAAAAAGCCAAGCCTTTTAGCCGCGTAGCTCATAGCGCCTCTTTGGCGATCGCGCCGATCTGTGAAGCGAGAACCTCGCAAAGTCTCTTATCAAGATAGTAGATTTTATCGTCGATCTTTAGCTCGTAGCAATCGGCGTCTATCTTGTTTAGCGAGATTTCTCGCGCGATACCAAGCTCCGCCTCTTTTTTGGCCACAAGCGCGTTTATTCGCTCAAGATCGCTCAGTATGCCGTTAAGCGCCGATTCTATCGATTCATCAGCCATTTTGCCTCTATTTTATAATACGTCCAAACGCAAAGAGTATATTATAACGCCAATTTAAGAAACGTTCTATTTTCCGCGCAATATCGAGTTTTTCGCGTTAGCCGACGACTGGGCATTGTTTCTCGCCTCGCCTTTGGAGCGGACAAACGCGCGATAAGGCGAATAAAGCGCCGATACCTTGCCTCAAAATCGCCGTATAGATCGGCGCGCAAGCGTTCTGTCGATAGGCGGTAGCGTCCCGCGCGTTAGTTTTTTCTTTCTAACAGAACAGGGCGGAAGGTTGCGGGCTAGGATAACCAAGCAAAATCGTAAAAATAGAGTATAATCAAGGCGCTAAACGTCAAAAGGCAAAGTATCTTAACTTGAAACGGCGCATATCGATCTCGGTTATCCTGACTCTTACCGCGTTAACTTTGGCGGTCATAGCGGTAGTCGGGTTTGGCTTTAGGGAGTTTGGCATAAAAAGCGCGGTGGATAAAGCCAAAACTACTGCCGAGCTTGTGCGCGAGGGATTAACCGTCCATATGATCAATAGCGTTATGGATAAGCGCCACTACTTTTTGGAGCGGATCGGATCGTTCAACGACGTCGAACAACTGTGGGTTGTTCGCGCTCAAAGCGTGATCGAGCAATACGGAAACGGCTTCGAGGGCGAACAATCCAAAGACGACGTCGATCTAGCCGTGTTAAAAATGGGCAAGAGTCTTAACGAAGTATCGGAAACGAGCGACGCGGTTCATATGCGCGTTACGATTCCCTATGTCGCGACGCCTGAATGTTTGCAGTGTCATTTGGGCGGGCGCGGGGACGTGTTAGGCGCCGTAAGTATGGTGATGAACATAAGCGATATGCGCGAAAGCGGGCTAAAAACGATCGCTAAAGTCTGTATTATCTCGCTTCTCATTCTGATCGGGGCGGTTTGGACGACTAACCTTTGGCTTAATCGCTACTTGGCGCTTTTCGAGGCGCTGACGCAAGCGATCAAAAAGGGACACGACGGCGACTTTTCTCCGCAGATTAAAACGTCGGTTCCAGAGGAGAGCGCCGAACTTGCGGAAAACTTAAACAGCCTATATTCGTTGCTACGCGACACGGTGGAGCGAATCGACAAAAAGATCACGATTTTAATCGGCGGCTCCGCGCATAACGCCAACAAAAACCCGCTGATTCGCGCAAGCGATATTGTCGATTCGCTCGTGGATATTTACAAGTTCAAAAAAACGGTTGAGATCGATCGCAATAAAAACGAGATTTACGAACATCTAATATCTAAGTTTCGTTCCGTTATAGGTAAAGAAAACGATTTGGCGCTATTTGAAATATCTACCTTAAAAAATAAAGTTCAGCTTTTCTATTCGACAAACTCAGAACTATACTGCTCGGCTTATTCTGGTTCGAAGCTTTGCGACGAATGTCGCGCTCTAAGAAGCCAAACGCCGATTTTTAGCGACGATTTTTCGGGCTCTTGCAAATATTTTAAGCGCAAGGAACCAAAAAATCTTTTTTTCTGTCTGCCTTATCGCATTACGGACGAGTTCAGCCTACTATTTCATATTGTGGTCAAAGATCCTAGCAAGATGGAGCGGATCAAAGAAGACCTAACGATGCTGAACAACTACCTTGAGGCGGCTCGCCCCGTGCTTGAAAGCCGTTATCTAACTCACGCCTTGCAGGAATCCAACTTACACGACGGATTAACGGGATTATACAACCGCAAGTTTTTAGACGAGTTTATCGATCATATCGCCCGCCAAGCCTCCCGCACGCGATCGCCTTACGCTCTGCTTGCGCTTGATATAGACCACTTTAAGATGGTTAACGATACCTACGGACACGATATTGGCGATATTGTGATCAAAGGGCTTGCCGAAACGATGACGACTTCCATCAGAGAAGCCGACGTAGCCATACGGCAAGGCGGCGAAGAGTTTTTGATTATGCTCTTTAACACGACGGAAGAGGGCGCGATCCTAGTCGCCGAAAAGATTCGCGAGCGTTTCGCCGCTCGTTCCTTCGCCGCGGGTTCGGATAGTTTCAAGAAAACCGTCAGTATCGGAATCGCGCTATATCCGCAAGACGGCGACGGAATGTGGCTGGCGATCAAAATGTCGGACATCGCCCTTTACCGCGCAAAAACTACCGGACGCAACCGCGTCGTAAGATTTACCCGCGATATGGCTCCGGAAAGCGAAGCCTATTAGATTTAATCCGTTTCGTCGCCCAACCCTATTTCGCCGCCCCTGTTACGCAACATATTGAGCTTTTGTCGCGCGTAAGAACGCCGCCTAAACCCAGGACCATATGAACGCTTGCGAGGGTTTATAAATTGGAACGGCGCTTGCTGTTTATGCGCAGTTAAAAGAAAAGGCGCAATATGCAAACGGGCTTTTATAGCGCGACAGGCGGTATGGTTACGCAGTTTAACCGCCTTGACGTTATATCGAATAACCTCGCAAACATCAACACGACGGGCTTCAAGCGCGACGACGTGGCGATCGGCGATTTTATGCGGCTTTATAAAGAAACGCACGATATTCTGCCCATTCGCAACAACACGAGAGAGGGATCGCAACACTTAAACCGCGCTATGGTTCGCGTTCCGCAGGTCGTCGAGGAATACACGAACCACGATCTAGGGACGCTTATTCAAACGGGTAATCCGCTCGATCTGGCTCTGCAAAGCCCCAATCTTTTTTTTGCCGTAGAAACCCCAAACGGCGTTCGCTACACCCGCGACGGATCGTTTAAGCTAGACGACGCGGGCTACGTGGTCGCCAAAGAGGGTTTTAGGGTTTTAAGCGCGCAGGGAACGCCGATAGAGCTACCTCCGGAGCGGCGCATCGCGATTAGCGGCGAAGGGATTTTGTACGCGCAAAACGAAACAAACCTATTAGAGCAAGAGGAGGTCGGCTCTTTGGCGATCGTTCGCTTTGATAACCCAAAATGGTTGGAAAAAACGGGGCATAACTATTTCAAAAACCCCGAAGGTTACGCCGATCCGATCGCGGCAACGGGGCAATTTTTGCTCGCGCAAGGTTTTTTGGAAAAATCCAACGTCAATGCGATAACCGAGATGACGGCGCTAATCGAAACGAACCGCTTGGTGGGTATGTATCAGAAAGTGATGGATACGCATATGAACGAAATTAACGGCGACGCTATTAGTAAGCTTGCGGTAATCAAAACATAAAGTAAAGGAGATAAGATGATTCGATCGTTATATACGGCGGCTACGGGAATGAAAGCCCAACAGATTAGTATCGACGCGGTTTCTAACAATATCGCAAACGTTAATACGACTGGCTACAAAAAACAACGCGCCGAGTTTGCCGACCTGATGTATCAGGTGATGGAATACGCGGGAACAAGCACAAGCGCGACGACGGTCAGCCCGACGGGAATCGAAGTGGGACTTGGCGTTCGTCCGACGGCTATCCAAAAGCTCTTTACGCAGGGTAACTATAAAGAAACGGGTAATCAGCTCGACGTAGCGATCAGCGGCGAAGGTTTTTTTCAAATCCAACTGCCGGACGGGACGACGGCATACACTAGAGCGGGCGCGTTTAAGCTCGACGAAAACGGGACGATCGTAACCGCCGACGGCTATCCGCTTTTGCCGCAGGTCGTCGTTCCCGCAGATACGACGCAGCTAACGATCGGCTCGGACGGCACGATCAGCGTTATGCAGGCGGGACAGACGCAGAGTAATCAGATCGGACAGTTCGAGCTTGCCAACTTTATCAATCCCGCGGGCTTGCACTCTTTGGGAGATAACAACTATATCAACACGACCGCTTCGGGCGACGCGGTTACGGGACAACCCGGGTTAAACGGCTTGGGGCAGACGCGCCAGCTATTTTTGGAGCTTTCCAACGTCCAATTAGTCGATGAGATGACCGATCTGATCACGGGGCAACGCGCTTACGAAGCCGGAAGCAAGGCAATCACGACAAGCGACGAGATGTTAAGCGTCGTTAATGGTTTGAAACGCTAACTTTTCGCGCGCAATTTATTAAGCTAATTATTAGTATGCTTCGCAAGTCTATTTTATCGAAGGAGGGTTTATGAACGCGGTTAAGGGTTGGTTTCAGGTTTGGTTAGACTCCATAAAGGAAGTCTATAGCGGCTTGCGCGGCGCAAAGTCGCTAGAGGGCGGCGTGTTTGACGGTCGTTTGGCTATACGTCATTATTGGACGTATTTCTTCGTAACCTTTGCGATTTCGATCGTTTTAACCGTTATCGAGAGCATTGTGTTCTTTGGTTTGTTAGACTTAAAGATTACTCCGCTATCGTCCGTTTTCGGGCTGGCTACGCTGATCCCGACGATTAGCTTAGGTATTCGCAGATTGCACGATACGGGCAAAATCGGCTGGTGGATTTTGGCGCCGTTCTACAATCTCTATTTGTTGGCGCAAAAAGGCGACGCGGGCGACAACGCTTACGGCGCGGTTCCGACCGATATTGAACGCAACTGCGGTTGCGATAAAAAAGAAGCGTAATTATCCGACGATAATTTGCGCTTTGCCGCGATCACGGACGTTTCCTATGATCGCGGCGCTTTCGTCCCCCGCTTTTTTGATCGCGTCTAAACATCTTTGCGCCTGATTGTCCGCAACGGCGAGTAACAGTCCGCCGCTTGTTTGCGCGTCGAACAAAATCAGCTCCTCTTCGGTTTTCAGAGCTTTTTCAAAACGAACGTTAGGCTTTGCAAACTCGCGGTTTGCCAACGTCCCGCCGGGCGCGATTCCGATCGATGCAAAACTAAGCGCCGCTCGCAGATAGGGCGTTTTTTGCCATTCGATCTCAAAGCTAATTTCGTCGCGGATCATCTCTAAAGCGTGTCCCATCAAACCAAAACCCGTAATATCCGCGCAAGCGCGAACGTCGTAAGCGCCAGCCGATCGCGCCGCGTAAAGATTTAACCGCGACATAAAGGCGATCGCCTCTTTCAAAGCGACCTTAGTAACCATATCCGCTTTTCCCGCGGTGGTGATAATTCCCATTCCCAAAGGCTTGGTCAAGATCAGCCGATCGCCTTTTTGCGCGCCCTGATTGCGCCAAATGCGATTAGGATCGACCACGCCCGTTACGCTCAAGCCATATTTCATCTCTAGATCATTGACGGTATGACCGCCTAGCAGGATCGCGCCCGATTCTTTAATCTTTTCATATCCGCCCTCTAAAATCTCGCGCAGAGCGTCGAAGGGGACGTTTGCGCCGTCGTGCATAACGAGCGCTAGCGCGGTTTTCGCTTCGCCTCCCATAGCGAAAACGTCGCTTAAAGCGTTTGCGGCGGCTATGCGTCCAAAATCAAGCGGGTTATCGACGATCGGCGTGATAAAGTCCGCCGTTTGGACAATAGCGATATTCTCGCTTAAGCGGAAAACGCCCGCGTCGTCGCCAATCCCAACCAAAACGTTAGGATCGTCGCTTTTTATCGCAAGTTTGGGCAAGATATTTGTTAGGTCTTCCAGACCCATCTTGCCGGCTCAACCTGCGCAACGAACAAATTTTGTCAGTTTGACCTCGCCCATAATCTCCTTCTTATCCCGATATTGTAATTTGTTTAACTTTTCAAAAAGATCGCCCCGCTCAAAAACTCGCGCGCTTTAGGTTTGCGCTTTTTGCCGCTATCGCGTTTTGCTAAACTTCCGTTATGAGCAGAACGATCGTTTATGGCGATATTCACGGCTGTTTGGACGAGTGGCGACAGCTACGCCAAAAGATCGGCGTTAAGGCGGGCGATTGCGAAATTAGCGTGGGCGATCTCGTCAGCAAGGGACCCAAGCCGCTGGAAACCCTGCGTTTTGCGCGAAACGAGGGGATAGTAACGGTTTTGGGCAACCACGAGGAAAAATATCTTGAAATCGCTTCGGCAAAACGGCTAAACGAACCGATCGAATCGCGCGGACAGTTGGCGCTATTTGAAAAACTAAACGCAAACGATCTCGCTTATATCTTCGCTATGCCGCTATTTATCAAAATAGATAACTTAACGATTGTCCATGCGGGACTTACCAATTCCGTGCGGCTCGATCGCTTAAGCGCCGATCAATACTCCATATTGACAAGGCTTCGCTATGTCGGCGCGATCGCGTCGGAATACCGTTTCTGGTCGGAGCTATACAACGGCAATCAGGGCTTTGTCGTCTATGGACACACGCCCGGCGACGTTCGCAAAGACAAACGATCGCTTGGGATCGATACGGGTTGCGTTTATGGCTACAAACTAAGCGCGGCGATCTTCGAGCGGCACGGCAAAGGGTTTGACTGCGATCGCGCCGAGATTGTTCAGGTCGCGGCAAAAGAACGATACGCTTAACGCGGCGACAAAAAAGATCGGACGGCAAAAAACCTGCGTAAAATATATTTTTGGGCTTTATCGTCAAGTTTTGAAGCGCTTTTGTCTGCGGACTAGGCGAAAAACAAAAAACCGTCAAACCTTGTATTTATCGCGTTTAGCGCCGTGAACGCTCAAAAAAATTGAGATTTTTTGAAAAACGAACGCTTTTTTTATTGAAGATAAAGGTTTTTTGTACTAGCATTGCGCCTCGCGTTTGAATGATCCGTTAGCTCAGTTGGCAGAGCATCTCACTTTTAATGAGAGGGTCGTTGGTTCAAATCCAACACGGGTCACCAAAAAGCGATTCGTGTCCCCATCGTCTAGGGGCCAAGGACTCCGTCTTTTCGAGGCGGCGACAGAGGTTCAAATCCTCTTGGGGACGCCAAAGAATTGATAGGTTAAAATATCTCGGTAGTTTCGCTAGGGCGCTTAGCTCAGTTGGTAGAGCGCCACCCTTACAAGGTGGATGTCATTGGTTCGAGTCCAGTAGCGCCCACCATATTTCGATCTATAGCGTGGTTCGGTAGCTCAGTTGGTTAGAGCGCCGCCCTGTCAC
Source organism: Helicobacteraceae bacterium (assembly GCA_031275395.1). Taxonomy (GTDB): domain Bacteria; phylum Campylobacterota; class Campylobacteria; order Campylobacterales; family SZUA-545; genus JAIRNH01. Next base: position 9,848 of record JAISOU010000083.1, read on the forward strand.
GGCGGAGGTCGCGGGTTCGAGCCCCGTCCGGACCGCCACGCTACAAGCAACTTGCCGTGTTCTTGTCGGCGAAGTTAGTCTTATTTTTCCCCATAACGCCCCTTACAAGCAAGGATTACAATTTCGCCGCTTTGTATGCGAAAACCCAATCGCTTCTGGCAATACGCCTGCCGTAATAACCGAATAACTCGCAACTTCCTTTGCGCCTACGCTCCATAACGGAAAAAGCGATCGCGTTGGCTTAAAGCGCTCAATCGACGTTATCGCGCGATTCAAACGATCGCGGCTTTTGTTTTAGGCAAAATTGACGTTTGCCGTTATTTCAACGTAGCGATTGCGGCGGCGCGATGCAAAAGCGCTATGCGTATAAAGCGCAAAATTCAAATGACTTTGGTTAAATGTGCGGCATTATAATGCGTAATTTGTTGCAATTTTAGTTAATCTGTTGCTACAATAACGCGCGTTAATTTTACATAGCGAAGGAATTGTATGGCGTTTGATATCGGCGATTTGCGGCATAACCGTAAAAATAATCGCGTTTATGCGGGGAATACAACGGGGTTTTGCGTCGGGGGTCCACCCCCCCCCCCCCCCCCCCCCCCCCCCCTCCTTACATGGTGAATAAAAAAAATACATTTCTACCATCAGCATCTTTTGTTGATGTGTCTCTAGCTTCAGATACTATACTGATGAAAGAATTCACATTATGAACCACAAGCTACAGCACAACACCAACAAGAGTAACAGATGGCAACAAACGTGATGAACAGTTTAACAAGTCAATTCTGATGATGGTGTACTATACTATTCTTTTTTATTTCGTCAGGTGAGGTGAGACTGAGTCCAGTTGGTATATTGGCCAATAATTGGCCTACTGTACCAGCCCCAGATAATCGATTAGTATGGAGCATTTGGTGGAATGAGAACTGGCAGGGGAAACTGAAGTGCTCAGGGAAAACCTACCCCAGTGCCACTTTGCCCACCACAAATCCCACATGACCTGACCTGGAAATGAACCTGGGCTGCCACAGTGAGAAGCCAGCGATTAACTACCTGAGCTATAGCATGGCTGTGCATTACACTTAGTATCATTAAATTTCTGGACTCTGTCGATCGTGCAATATTCCAAAACAGAACACAGTATTTCTGAAGCTGATCAACTTTGGTTGTCCAGTGACTGAGATCAGCTCTTGCTAACAAACCCGACAAAGTAGGAACTCTGCACTTGAGGACAGAAAAAGACCAGATACCAAAACACTGTGTTATATTTTAAGATACTTGACAAACAGACGAAGTCCAGAAATTTAGTAATACTACACTTCGCATGTGTTAATAGCCACTAAAGAACTCTCTGAAAGAATGTATTAAAAAACGAACCTTAATTATGAAATTGAACAGTACCTGCATCCACAATGGGTGATGGGAAATTATCTTGTTTAGGCACAGGGTCAGCTATTTTC
>JAISOU010000093.1 GCA_031275395.1 Helicobacteraceae bacterium
TTATATTAAATGGCCCAAAAAAATACGCCTTTTTACACCAAACAAAAAAAAATATTTTTTATTTTTTTTCTGGGCCTTCCCCCCCCCCCCCCCCCCATTTTGCCGCTATTATAAAACAAAGAAATAGCCAAAATAACGGCAAGGAGCGCGGAGTAAATAAAATTTCTAACGGGCAAAATGGATAAAAACTCTTCCGTTTCCTGCGGATTGGTTTCAAAAACAGCCGCGACATAACCGGGCGCCGGCGCGCCGTATTCAAGTCCTGCGGGCAAATAAAAGAGCGGTATTAGACATATAACAAAAACGACAATAGCCGTAGTTTTGAAAAAGCGCGCCAATATAATTAGAGCGACTCCAGCAATTATTCTTTCGATAATAATCAGTCCGCAACCCATAGCCTGCCCAACACAAAAAATAAGCGCCAAGAAGGCGATAAAAGTCGTTGTTTTCCACTCTTTAATCATTATCGATCCGCTTTGCTAAACTACTAGAAAATTTGATAAAAAAATTTCCAGCCTATCAATCATAATTGTTTCGTTAAACTTTTCCTCGATATGTTTTTGCGCGGCTGTTCCCAAGTTTTTACGCAGGGCGCTATCGTTCGCCAAAAGCGCGATTTTTTCAGATAGCGCATTAACGTCGCCTTTATTTATTAAAAAACCGTTTTTGCCTTCGATAATAATTTCATTCACGCCGCCCGCATTCGTGGCTATTACGGCGCGTCCTTGAGCCATATATTCGACGATCGTATTTGGAAAACCTTCGCAATCCGATACGCACAGAGCTATATCGTAAGCAGAAGCCGCCAACATTGGATTAGACGTAAATCCCGCGAAGTAAACTATATCGATAATTCCTAGTTTTAGCGCCAACTCTTTCAAGGCGCTTTCGTTTTTACCTGAGCCTACAATAATTAAACGGGTGTTGGCGTTTATATTTTTAACGGATATGGTAAAAGCTTCAATTGCCATATCGACTCGCTTTTCGTTTTCCAATCGCCCTGTTATACCTATTACAATCGTTTGAGAATCAACGTTCCATTGCGCTCTTTGGCGAATAATTTCGTCGTCGGAAAAATCAACGCGATTTTTTCCGTTATAAATTGTTGTAATCGGATATTTTTTTAGCCATGCCGAATGTTCGATCGCCTCGTTAAAAATCGCGTCGCAAGGAGCAATGCTAGCGGTAACTAAGCGCTCGTGTCTAAAACGAATTTTTGCTTTAGCGTCGTTAAAATCGTCGTGCCGACCGACGCGACGAATATTCGGGATTTTGCAAAGTTTTGCGGCTACTCCGCCGCAGGCGATCTCTTTTTCTATATTGGTAATTACAATATTGACGCGTAATTTCTTTATTAGATAAATTATATAAAAAATCGTAATAGGATTATAGTCAAAACCAAATTTCCAAGGAAACACGCGCAGGTTTTTTGGAGCCTTTTGCATAAAAAGCGATCGACGCGCCGCTACGATAAAAACTTGATGACCTCTTGCTTCCAAACCATTGGTCGTCCTGACCATCCAGCTTGTTACGCCGCCCCAGTTTTTTTTGGACGTAACAAACAAAATATTCATATTTAACCTTGTCGCAATTTTAATGCGCGTCTAATCGCGCGTTTTATCTTATGGCGAAGCTCTTTAAGCGCGTCTCTTACGCTTAACCAAGCAAAAGCGCGCCCTAAATGTTCGCCATAGCGATATTGGCGGGTTCTGTACAGATATTTGGCGCGATCTTGTTTGGAAAAGTTTTTCGCGTGTTTAAGCGCGATCGCTCTCATACCGCGATATTTTTTATCTATATTGTTTGAAACACGTTCTCGATTTATCGCCGAATAGTAATTAAAAAGCGCTTTTTCTATGCAGATTGCGTCGCCAAATTCCTTTGTTAATTTTAGCGTAAGATCGTAATCTTCGCAGCCGCTTATCGTTTCGTCAAACATTTTGATCGCCACAAGATTTTTTTTTGAGACAAACAGCATTGATCCAGCGATATTTGATCCGCTTTTCGCCAACGCTTCAAAGTTAATAGTCGGCGGATTTTTGGGGTATTTTATTTTGCCGTTATCGTAGATTCTGTTATGCCATGCGTACGCAAAAGAGTATTGAGAAAGATCGAGTTTTATAAACGTCTCGATCGCTTCGGCTAATATCTCGTCGTCGTCGTCGAATAACGATATAAATTCGCCTTGCGCGGCGTAAATACCCGTATTTCTAGCGCCGCTTACTCCTTTTGTTCGGACGTTCTCAAGATATTGAACGCGGCTATCCTCTTTTGCGATCGCTTCTACCAGCGCTTTAGTTTCGCCGCTTTTTTCGTCGTCGCAGATTAAAATCTCTATATTTTTATAAGTTTGATTCTGCGCGGATCTAATAGCTCGCGGCAACAGATTTTGGCGCTTATACGTGGGAATAATAATTGAAACTAGCATTGCGGCGATCGTTTATAAAAAAAGATCAAGATACCAAAGTTTTGATTGGTTTGATTTTTTAACGAAGACAAGGTAATGCGATTAAAAATATCCCAACGATATTTTAGCCGCGTTTCGTCGATCGTAGCGCCCTCTTTTCTATAGCCAATCGGCGCTCTAAAACGAATAAAGACAAAATGAACGAATAAAGCGTTCATATAAATCCTTTCTCTAAGTACCACTTTACGGTTTTGATCATTCCGCTTTCAAACGTTTCTTTTGCTTTCCAACCTAGTTTTATTTCAATTTTTGTCGCGTCGATCGCGTAACGGCGATCGTGTCCCGCGCGATCTTTAACAAACGATATTTGATCTTTATAGCTACCGCTTGATTTAGGGCGCAAAATATCTAATAATTCGCAAATTTTAATCGCGATCTCTAAGTTTTCTTTCTCGTTTCTACCGCCAATATTATATGTCTCTCCCGCTTGCGCTTTATGAAACGCCAGATCGATTCCCTCGCAATGATCGGTTACATAGAGCCAATCGCGGACATTTTTCCCGTCTCCGTAAATAGGTATGGGCTGATTGTTTAACGCGGATCGGATAATGGTGGGTATCAGTTTCTCTTGATGTTGCTTTGGTCCATAATTATTAGAACAATTTGTGATAATCGCGTTAAGTTTGTAAGTGTGAAAATAACTGCGAACAATCATATCGGAAGAAGCCTTGCTGGCGCTATACGGACTATTTGGCGCGTATGGCGAGCTTTCGCTAAAAAGCCCCTCTTTGCCTAGCGATCCGTAAACTTCGTCCGTGCTAATATGGTGAAAACGGTTTTCTTCATAGTCGTTATTAAACCAATGTCTTCGCGCCGCCTCGATCAGATTAAACGTTCCAAGCGCGTTTGTTTTAATAAAAATATCTGGATTTTCGATAGAGTTATCCACGTGGCTTTCGGCGGCAAAGTGAATTACGCCGCGTATATCGTAACGCGTAAATATATCTTTTAATAGCGAGCGATCGCAAATATCGCCTTGCGTAAAAATATGGCGCGGATTATGAGCGATCTCCTCTAGGTTTTCCATATCTCCAGCGTATGTAAGATTATCTAAATTAACGACGCGATAATTGGGATATTTCGCTAAAAAATACGGTATAAAATTGGAACCGATAAATCCCGCCCCGCCCGTAACAAGAATCGTCTTTATAGCATTGTCGTCGCGCATTACTCGGTTTCTTCTTTTTATAGCTCTATTATCGTTTGAATTGTCCGTTATCGATCTAACGATGATTATAGTCAATAAACGCTTAAACGACCGTTTTTGGTCTTTAGCGGAAACTCTCCATAAAATAACCGCGATCGTCGCTATATGCTTTTTGTTCCAATATAACAACGCCGTCAATATCAGTTTGGATTAATTTCGCGAGATTCCCCTTACAAAACGCGTTAAGTATTGTCCATAGCCGCTTTTAGCGAGCGGCGCGGCAAGCTCTAGGAGTTTTTCTTTGGATATATAGCCCATCGAAAAGGCGATCTCCTCCAAGCACGCCACTTTCAGCCCTTGGCGCTTTTCGATCGTTTCGATAAAAACGCCGGCTTCTAGCATACTCTCGTGCGTTCCCGCGTCAAGCCAAGCAAATCCGCGCCCGAACAGCTCCGCTTTTAGTCGTTTTTGCCGTAAATACTCGCCGATCACGTCCGTGATTTCAAGTTCGCCGCGCTCGCTAGGTTTAAGATTTTTGGCGATCTTAACGCATTCATTTGTAAAAAAATACAATCCGACAATAGCAAAATCGCTTTTTGGTTTTAAGGGTTTTTCTTCTACGCCGATTACGTTCATTTGGTCGTCAAACTCTACCACGCCGTAGCGGCTCGGATCGGCGACTCGGTAGCCAAAAATCGCCGACTTTCGCTCCTCGCGGACTATTTTTATCGCTTTTTGCAACGTTTGCCCTAACGAATCGCCGTAAAAAAGGTTGTCGCCTAGCGTCAAACAAACGTCGTCCTCGCCTATAAACTCTTCGCCTATGATAAACGCTTGCGCAAGTCCGTCGGGGTTAGGCTGAACGGCGTAAGAGATATTTAGCCCCAGATCGCTTCCGTCGCCGAGCAAGGTTTGAAACGCCGCCTGATCTCGAGGCGCGGAAACGATTAAAATCTCGCGCAGTCCAGCGAGCATTAACGCCGAGAGCGGATAGTAAATCATCGGTTTGTCGTAGATCGGCAGTAGCTGCTTGCTAACGCTTTTGGTAATCGGATACAACCTTGTTCCGCTTCCGCCCGCTAAAATAATCGCTTTCATTTTTTCTCTTACGGATAAAATTGATTTAGGCTTATTAACGCGGATTATAGCGATTAACGACCTCTACGATCCGCTCTTGCTCCGATTTAGTTAGTAGCGGCGAGATCGGCAGGCTAACGACTTCGGCGCACAAGCGCTCGCAAACGGGTAGCGATATGCCTCCGAGCGCGCCCGAATACGCCGACTGTTGATGAATCGCTTTTGGGTAGTGAATCAGCGCCGAAACGCCGTTTTGTTCTAAATGGCTTAAAAACCTCGTCCGATCGGCCGTTCTAACGACAAACTGATGCCAAATATGTTTGCCGCCGCCCGCTTTGGGAGTAACAATATACTCGTTGTTAATTTCGCGAATAAAAAAGTCGGCGATCTTAGATCGCTTGCGGTTCTCTTCGTCTAAACGTTTTAATTTTACGCGCAGGATCGCGGCTTGAATTTCGTCTAAACGGCTATTAACGCCCGCTTCAAGATGTTCGTATCGCTTTTTTGATCCGTAGTTGCGAAGCGTTTTAATACGATCCGCCAGCCGATCGTCGTTTGTGGTAATCGCGCCGCCGTCGCCGAGAGCGCCCAAGTTTTTACCCGGATAAAAGCTAAAACACGCCGCGACGCCAAAAGCGCCCGCTTTAACGCCGCGCGTATCTTCCGCTCCGTGCGCCTGCGCCGCGTCTTCTACGACCAGTAAGCCTCGTTTTTGCGCCAGTTCGTTTAGCGCGTCCATATCGGCAAGCCGCCCGTACAAATGCACGGGGAGGATCGCTTTTGTTTTGGCGGTTACGCGCTTTTGCGTATCTTGCCAGTCGAGCGTCATCGTATCTAAACGCGCTTCGGCGGGAACGGGCGTCGCGCCGCAGGCGGATATAGCGAGCGCGGCGGCTATAAAGGTATTCGACGGAAATATAACTTCGTCGTTTGCGCCTACGCCCAAAGCCCGCAAAGAGAGCGTTAGCGCGTCCAGCCCGTTACCGACGCCGATCGCGCGTTTTACGCCGCAAAAAGCGGCGAACTCCTCTTCAAACGCCTCTAGCTCTTTGCCCAAAATATACCAACCTGAATCGATTACGCGATCAATCGCGGCTTTTATCTCCTCGCGGTATTGATCGTTGATCTTTTTTAGATTTAGAAACTCGATCATCGTTTAACCTCGCTTTGAAACTTTTGATAATCTCGAATATAGTCGCTTTCGTCGTAATGCGCGTTCGCCAATACCGCCAACACGCAATCGGACGAAAAATCAAATATCTCGCGCCAGATTAACCCGTCTAAATATAGACCTTTGAGAGGATTATCAAGCGCTACTTCTACGCGCTCTTTGCCGTCGTCTAGCAAGATACGGCAACTGCCGCTTACCGCGATCAGCGCCTGTTTTAGGGCGCGGTGCGCGTGATAGCCGCGCCGAACGTTTTTTGCGGTATTAAATATGTAATAGACCCTTTCGATCGCAAACGGAACCTCTTTCCCGCCGTTTATAGCCGCTAAAGAACCGCGCTCGTCGCCTTTGTCTTCAAATTCTAAAAAGCGGATATTCACCCTTTTTCCTTCATATTAAGTTCGTATAGCGTCGCGTATTTTAAAAATATATGTATCGACGAGCTAAACGCCGCGATCAAACCGGCCGCTCCGTCCAAAAATCCGCGTTTTAACAGATAGGCTTTGAAAAACCCCCATATCGGGCGAAATAGTAACGAGAGCAAAGACGCGCGTTTGCCGCGCTTAAAATAGCTTTTCGCGCCTATTTGCGAGTAGCTAATAAGTTTCGTAAAATGTTCGTTTAAGTTTGCGTAAGAGTAGTGATCTAAATTTCCTTTGATTTTTCCTATAGCGCCATCTATTGCCATAACCTCGTGCGGCTCGTTTCCTACGCAACGAGCGTTTGCGCTCTTTTTTCCTATGCGAATTACCCAGTCGGGATACCATATATGCTTTAGTCGCCGCCCCAGATAGACGCTTTGGCGACAAACTTCATAGCCGTTAAAACGCGGATTTTCTAGTTCGGAAAGGATATTTATCTTTAGTTCTTCCGTAACGACTTCGTCCTGATCGAGCAAAAATATCCACTCTTTTTCGCAAAGATCGAAAGCAAAGTTTGCCTGCGCTATAAAACCTTCCCATTGATGAATTACTATTTTCGCGTTATATCTTTTCGCGATCTCGCAAGTGTCGTCCGTAGAGCCGCTATCCACTATGACAATTTCGTCCGCTAACCCGTTTAGCGATTGCAAAACTTTTTCAAAACGACTTTCTCCGTTAAACGATCTAATAGCTACCGATAAACTCACCGCCTGCTCCTTTCGCATACAAAAAGATACTCGTCTAAAAATGTTTTATCGTCAAAAACGCGGACGTTTTTATTATGATTTTTGATCTTATCGGCAAGAGCTTTTGGATCGCTTGGCGGCGTTATATTTCCGCTTGGCGCGATTTCGGGCAACGCGCCTACGTTTGAAGCGATCAAAGGAATACCGACGCTCATAATTTCAAACGCGACGCGGCAGATCGCCTCTGATCCGATCGACGCGACGACTCCGACGTCAAAAGCGCTTATACAAGCTACAATATCGGAGCGAAAACCGGTTATAAAAGCGTGATCCGACAAGCCGTTTTCGTCGATCATAGTTTGTAGATCGTCTATATTCAGATCGGCATTATCGGTAACAAACAAAAGTTTATAGCGCGGATCGCTTTGACGTAGCAAGCGCGCCGCTTCGATCGGCGTTTTATGTCCTTTAACTTCGCTATATCTTCCCACAAAGCCGATTACAATATCGTCTTTGTTAAATCCAAACTCGGCGCGGACGCGATCTCTTCCGCTACGATCAAAGGCGAACTTTTGCGTATCTACCCCGCCGTAAATTACGTCGATTCGATCTTCGGAAGTTTGCAGACGATTTATAAACTCTCGTTTTAATAAATCGCAACTGACAATTACGCGATCGGCGCAAACGTTATGCAAAAAACGATTCGCAAAATTGTCTTTAGGTTTTCGCTCGTCGCCGCGAACGCGAATCAAGCGCCAAGCGGGTTTAGAAAAGTATCGTTTTAGCGAGAAAAACCAAAAAACCTCCCCGCGATGAGCGGTAATAAAATCGGGTTTGAATTCGCGTAAAAAACGATTTATTCTTCGCGTAAGCGCAAAAATCCTAAAGGGGTTATTTGTCATAAAAACGTCTTCGTAAGTTTTTATACCCATCTCTTTGGCTTTTTGCGCCGTTTCGGTATTGGGTAGCACGCCCGCGACCGTATCAAATCCGCTTGCCTGCAACAATCGGCATAGGTTTAACGCGTACCACGCCGTCGCGTTATACCAACGCACGTTGATCAGATGAAAAAACCTCATTTATAAAAGCGCCTATTTTCGCCCATAACGCGCAGAATCGTCTGAGTATGATCGTCTATCAAAGAGCCGTCTATAGGCTTATAACTAATAGCGTCAAAGATTCTAGCGCCGTTAATAGGATCGGGGCGCGCGGAAAAAACCAACGTATGAGAACCTTCCACAATCGCGTTATAATTCCAATTGCCGATTACCGCGTATTCTCGCCGTTGAGCGGGATATAAAAGATCGTCGCCGTTCGCGTAATCGCTTGGCGGATTTTGGACTCCCAAAAAACGCATAATCGTCGGAAGAAAATCGGTATGGCTCGTTATGTAATCGACCGATCGGGGGTCTTCTTGCGGCAAACGCATAAAAAAGATCGGCTTTATCTGCTCTTTAGAAAACGCGTGATTATGTCCAAAACCGCCGCTTTCGTAAAACTCCTCGCCGTGATCGGCGGTTACGATAATTTTTGTGCGATCAAACGATCCGTTAGCCTTTAATTTTTCTATAATTTGCGCAATTAGAGAATCGTCGTAGTAAATCGCGTTTTTATATTGGTTGAAAAGAACGTTTTGCTCCCCTTCGCCGATCGTCAGATAGTTTTTATCGCCCTCTTTATCGGGCTTAAACTTCGCGTGGGTTTGCGGATAGCTAAACTGATGCGGCGCGTCGTAAAAAATAAAGACAAAAAACGGCTCCGTTAGGTTATGATCCAACCACTTTAACGCCGCGTCGTTCATAGCGCGATCTTTTTGCCACGAATCGCCCTCGAAATTATCGGCGATTTTATCGTTGATCTTAGCGAAAACAGAGCGGCGAAACTCTGGCCAGTTAAGATCGCTGGCGGCAAAGATTTTTATATCAAAGCCTCTAAAACTAAGCGCGTCGAATAAGAGGCTTTGGCGCTGGCGATCGAGAAAAGAAAACCAATATGGCGCGTTTAATCCGTAGAAGAAAGAAAAAACGCCAAAACGAGTGGCGTTTCCGCCGCTAAAATGGTTGTTAAAAACGATCGATTCTTGTTTTAGCGCGTATAGATTAGGCGCGATCTCTTCGTCGATCATATTCCATCTAACCGCGTCCAACATAATCACAAGAATATTTTCGGATTCGTAGCGTTCGTTGAAAATCGGCGGATTTTTAGGATAGTCGAGCTGCGACGACGAAGCGTTTTCTTGAAACGCGATCGGTTTTGGAGCGGGTTTAACGCCAAAGTATTTGCTGGCAAATCGCGTAAAGGTGAGCGTTTGATAGTAAGGGATCACGCGCAATTTATCCAGAATATCGGTTTTAGAGTAGAGATTGGCAAAACCAATAGTAATTTTATCGCAAAAGACGATCAGAAACGCGATAGGAATCAGATAACTATTGATCTTAGCGTTAAGTTTTTTCGCTTTCTCTTCGCGCGGCAGAAGATAATGAACGAAACTTTGAAGAATCGTAAAAAAGAGGATCAAAACGGCTAACGCGATATATGGATAAACGCCAAAATCCACGTTTTTCAGAGCCGACGCAGAGAAAGCTATGTTTAAGATCATAGCGTCGATATGCGTATGGTATATACGATAGATAAAAAAATCGGCAATCAAAAGAAGCTCAAAAAAGGTAAAAAATATCCCTACGATCGTAAAGCAAACGCGGCGAAAAAAGCCGATAAAAAACGAGATAAACCATAAGATGACGTAAAAGGTTATCGCCGTCGATAGCGCGGCAAGAAAAGTCAGACATAGCGATATAACGCCAAAGCCGCTCGCAAGAGTCAAAAACGGGGTAAGCAGGACTGCGATAAAAAGCAGATTCGCTTTTGCAAATAGCGCTAGGCGTGCGTTCATAGGGCGCTATTTTACGCTACTTACGCTTTTGCTAAAACAAAAAAGCGGCCTAAGAAAGGCAAATATTCCGCGCAATATAGTCCCCGATCGATATAATTCTTGTAAGTTTATCCGAAAGCCGTTTTGTGAAAATTAATTCTATATGCGTTATCCGTTTATCCGCGCTCGGCGACGTTTGTCTTTTTTTACCCGCGTTAAACGCGATTCGCCGCTCCTACCCAAACGCCGAAATTACGTGGATTATCGGCAAAACGGAAGCGAAACTTATCGAAGGAATTAGCGGCGCGGAGATAATCGTTTATGATAAATCAAGCGGTTTAAGAGGTATGTTCGCGCTGGGCGCGAAGCTGAAAGATCGCCGTTTTGATTATCTGTTGATGGCGCAGGAGGCGCTTCGCGCAAGCGTGTTGTCGCTGTTTATACGCGCCGATAAGCGCGTGGGCTTTGATCGCGATCGCGCAAAAGATTTTCAGCGGTTTTTCACAAACAGGGCGATCGCGCCAAATCCAAACTGCCATATGATCGAAAATTATCTTGATTTCGCGCGGTTTTTGGGGGCGACTACAAGCGCGATCGAATACAGTCTGTTTATCCCGCGCGAGGCGCGAAAAAAGGCGGCGGCGATCGCGCTTGGACGAAAATACTGCGTCCTTAGTCCGATCGCCAACGCGATGCGTTTCAATTGGCGCAATTGGACTAGCGAGGGCTACGCGGCCGCGATCGATTACGCCTTTGAAAAGTACGGTTTGGAAACGATCGTTACGGGAGCAAACGACGACGAAAATCAAAAAAGCGTTTTAGAAATCAAAACGCTCGCCAGACACGCCCCCATCGACGCGGTTGGAAAAACCTCGATCAAAGAGCTTCTCGCGCTGATCGAAAACGCCGAGTTTGTCCTAGCGCCCGATAGCGGACCCGGGCATTTTGCCGCCGCGCTGAACGTTCCCGCGATCGCGTTGCTCGCCGCCGCCGATCCGCGCCGCGCCGCGCCCTATCAAACGCCAAGTTACGTCGTGGATCGTTACCGCGAGGCGCTACTGAAATACTGCGGAAAAACGCCCGAAGAGGTGAAATTCGGGTTGCGCGTCCGCGCCGCCGAAGCGATGAAGGAGATTGCCATCGGCGACGTAACGGCGATGATCGATAAAGTTATGCAATTATCCCGAAAAACCGATCAAACTTTTTAAGATTTTGACGATATACCTACCAACATTTTATAAAAAAAGGGGGGGGGAGGGAGCTTTCATGTTTCTAGGTTCGTTACTTCGCGTCGCTCTGGGCGCTACGCTATTCGCTTCGTCCGCTTTTGCGGTTTGTTGCAGTTATAACCGCGTTCGCAATGCGGGTTATATTCTCCATCAATATGAAGACGAGAGTCTTAATTTTCTGCCGTTAGCCAATGACGAGAGCATACAAATATTGTTCCTAGAGGAATTGCCTTATAGCAATGAAATGATGACGGTTTCCACGCCAAATGCCTCGTCGGGATATATAGCGAGTACTTCGGCGCTCGTAGGCAGATCGGTCTATCAACATCCAATTAGTTATGTAATGCGAGAGCCGGGCGAATATAACCTTACAGGTTCGATTATTTCCGTATATGTTTTCGCAAATAGCAGTGAATGGTATAGCGTTCAAGAGGCTAATTTGGTTGAGCTGGCAAATGGCGCAAACGAACGCGAAATCAAAAGCGGATTTACAAATGTTTACACGAATCCAAACTATTTTGGCGAGGTAAATTATGCAAACGGCGACAAGGAGGTTTATTTCACAATACCCGACTTGAGCAATTCAACGAAACGCGTCAAAGTAGTTACTTGCCCCAATTCGGTATATACTCCGGCGAATAATTCGGGGATACTTTGCACAACAACCTTTGCTTTTATCAAAGGAACGGCAAATGAGTAGCGAATTATATCCGCTCGCATATCTGCCGCCAAATTACTATATAGATCTGGCGACGTCGGGTCATTTTATGGGATTGAGTAACAATGTCGGCGCGGCGAACAAGGAGGTTGAAAAGCCCGCCGCGGGCGAATTGTCCGAATCTGAGGCGCGAGATTACTACGAAGGCATAACGACAAAAATGGATTTTGATCTTGAGCCATATATAGAAATCGACGCGAAACAGATGAAAACAAACCAAGAAGCGCTATATATATTGGACAAAAATATCGGCGGAGGACTAGATTGGTTTAATTATCAGATTGATACGAGTATGACGCTTGATCCATTCTATGAAAATCCCTTTAGCGAAGCGCGTCGGCAAGAGTTTATCCGCGTTTCAAAGATCTACGAACAAATCGGAAAAATACAAGGTCAGATATTCCAACAGCTGATAGCCGCAGAGCGCAAAAACGACAAAGTCAAGGCGGAAGCGCTTAGAAAAGATTTAGCGGAAGGCAACGACGAAATCAAAAAACTTATGAAAGCCGCCGCCAAAATTGAAGAAAAAGTAACGGCTATGGGCAGAATCGATTATTATTGGAATTATACATGGTATAAACCAGAGGAGTACATGGAGGTATCTAAAGAAAGAATTAAAAATAATTTTATAAATCTCTATCAATTAAGCGACGATTTCGTGAAAAGCGAAGAGTTTGAAGCCGCCGTCGAAATATATGGCAAAACGAGCCAACGTTCTTTAGGTAGCGTTTTGCCGTTATATGTCGCAAAAAAAGGGAAATCGCGGGGCGAATGGCTCGAACTATTTGAAAACAACGCTAAGATTTTGCGCGAACACGTTTATAGGGAAGGTTTCGACAAACGCGGTCTGATCAACAAACAGTTGCTAACGGACGCGCACGCGCTTGCGGAACGCATTTTGGCGGACGCTTACGAAATGTGGGGCAAAGGAAGCGAGTTAAACGTTGTCGCGTAAAATTGCGACGATCATTGCGGCGCTGTTAGTTTTTATCGCGCTCGCGCTCGTTTTATTTGTTCCAAAACCAGACTACTCGCAATCTAAAATTACCGAAACGTCAGACAACGCAACCTACGATAATTTGAT
>JAISOU010000010.1 GCA_031275395.1 Helicobacteraceae bacterium
TGTCAACTTTTAACTAATTTTTTTATTAAGAATTGCAAAATAATTCTTTTATGATCTGAATTAAACAGGTATTTTGTAGCGCTGGTTTATAAGTCAATAAACGCCGTTACGTCCGCGAAAGTCCCGCCGAAAAGCGGAGCAAAACGGCGTAAAGCGCGGGGGATTGGCGCTTGCGCTAAGCGGCGCTTCGTATTACGAGCGTCTGCTTTGCCGCTTTGATATTCTTTCGTATCGTTAGGTATTGGCGGACGTAAATAACGTAGTTTAAGAGTAAAACTCCGCTTCAAAAAGCAGGAATCTATCTAAAAGATTGACGGCAAAACCGTAAAGAGCGATATTCGGATTTTTTTTAAGACGCGCTACGAAATTGGGCGCGAAAGGGTTTATGATCTCTTTGTATAGTTTTTGCGCGGCGATCGCGCTTTGTTCTTCGCCTTGCGCGCTTTGACGGTTTAGGCGCGACATTAACGCGAAAATAAAGCCGAGATTATCCTCGTTTTCGCTGAACTTTTGCGAATCTTTTATTAACGCGCGATTTTTTAATATCTCTCTTACGATTGCAAGCGGTTTGCCCGCCTCTTGTTCGTCGTAATATCTTGAGGCGTTCATTGGAACAATCTCGCCAAAAGGGATCAAAAACAGCGCGGAAAACTCCTCGCCAAGCGCGTCAAAACCGCCCTCTTTTTCTAGCGCCTCTCTTAAGAGTTTAACGTTTTGGCAAGCCTCTTTGTCAAAATCGCTATCCTCGATCGCCTTTAGCGCCGTGATCGTATCTTCGGGTTTTTTATGCGCCGCCCCATAGACAAAAAGCAAACTTAACGCGCCGTATAAAACCGATCGCGCCGCGTTTAATTCATACATTTTTTACTCCGTTCCTACCGCTAAAAATATTTTGCGTTTTAGCGGGATTTTAATTTGATTTGTTAAGCGTTTTTATACTCTAGCATAGCTTTGATCATCACCTTTGGTTTGCACTCCGCGCAACAGCTTAAAGAGCGTATTTTCGCTTCGTCGCCCGCGAAAAGCGGCGCGATTACGGCGATTGTCTTTGCGATCGATTTGCTTGTCGCGAAAGGCTTGCCGCACTCGACGCAAAAAAACGCTTCGTCTTTAGCGACTACGCGCTGGGCAAACCAGCTTGGATTTAACGCGATCGCGCCGCCTTTGATAGCGATCGCCTTTTCCGGGCAGATCGCCCCGCATTCGCCGCACAGCGAACAGAGCGCGTCGCAGGCTCTTAAAACGCCCTCCGTTTCGTCGGCGCTAAGCGCGGCGCTTACGCAGTTTTGCGCGCACGCGGCGCAGAGCGAACACCTGTCCCAATCGACCTCGATCGCGCCGAAACGATCGCTTTCGACGATGCCAAAATCGCGATCGCCAACCGCCCTGCGAAGCCTTGTCGCGAAAACGGCGCGGGCGTTTAAGCCGCTAAGATCGGCGGCGTAATCGCTGGAGACGATCGGTTGCGCGGCGTCGATCTCGCCGATCGTCAAAATCGCTTTTTTGCCGTAGATCGCGCCCCAAACGTCGTTTAGAACGCGCTGGGCTTGCGCGCTAATCTCGCAAGCGGTGACAATCTGCGAACCGCTCTCTTGTAACAGGGTTAAAAGCGCGGTTTCGCTCAACATATCGCCGTTTGGAACGACAAACGGCGCGACGCCCGAAGGCAAACTACAGGCTTCAAGATTTTCAATCGTTTTTTCATCGACAATTAACGGGATAAGCCCCTCGTAAAGCCTCGCGATCTTTTCAAACGCAAACGATCCCAACGCGCCAAGCTCGATCGCGCCCGTAGGGCAAACCCCGACGCATTTTGCGCAAGAGGAGCAGAGATCCGCCGCGTATTTAAGCCTATGCGTTTCTTCGTCCTTGACGATCGCGCCTTCCGGACAGGCTTGCGCGCAGAGAGCGCAACTATCGCCGACCTTTTCGTGGTAGTGGCAAATCTTGTGATCGTAGTCGATCTTACGATCAAGATCGGCGCGATCAAAGGCGATCGCTCTCGCCTCGTATAAAATCCGTAAAATCTTAGCTTGCGTTTTTGGATCGCTTCGGCTTCGCGCCAAAAAAAGGTCGATCTCCCGCGCGTAGATTTGCGCCGCGCCGCTTCTGTTCGCAACCAAATAGCCTACGGATTCTTGCGCCGTAAAGTCAAAATCGTCCGTTAATATCGATTGGATCGCTTCGGGCGCGTCTTGGAGCAAAAACTCTTTTAACAACTCGCTTCCTTTTGAAAAATTAAATTATAAAACTAATTTCTTAACTTTATATTATTTTTGCTTTTTTATTTGCTAAGGAGCGCTTTGCTACGCTCGTTAATTTGGATCGCCATAAAAGGAGGCGGCTGTGTATGAGGTTTTTATAAAGACGATTAGGGCGATGAACAGCGCGGATCGCTCTTGGCAACTCTCTTTGGCGCTGACTTTAAGCCTATTTGTCGGGCTTGCGCCCTCTTTCGCGCCGCACCTGATCGTTATCTGCCTGCTGGCGTTTTTCCTTAACGTGCATATCGGGATTTTTATCGTCGGCTGCGGGATCTTTACCGCGATTAGCTACGTCGTCGATCCTTGGATCGAAGCTCTTGGCTACTATCTTTTGACGCTGCCTAGCTTGGAGGCGTTCTGGACGTATCTTTACAACGACGCTTGGCTGAGTTTAACAAACTTCAACCACACTATGGTTATCGGCTCTTTTGCCGCTGCGCTAGTTAGCGCCGTCCCGTCGTTTTTCTTTTTTCAACTCCTAACGCGCAATTATCGGCTGATTCTCTCGAAAATCCCCGTTCTGCGCGCTATGCTCGAAGAGCCAAAACCGAAAAAACCCGCGCTAATTCGCTGGCTTGGGCTGATCGTTTTTGTCGTTTTGTTTGGCGGCGCGGCGGTTTTTTGCCTCCTTTTTCTTGATTCTATCTTGAAAAATTATCTTGAATCGGCGTTAAGCAAACCTATTGGAAAAGAGGTTACGATCGAGCGGTTAGAAACCTCGTTCAGCCCGCTTGCGATTACGATTGAAAATACGCAGATTCCGCACAGTAAAAATAGTATGAAAAACGCCGTAGAGATCGAACGGATCGCGTTTAATTTAGATGTGGCAAATCTGTTTCATAAAAAGGTTTTGATCGACGAACTTTCCGCGCAGGGCGTCGTTTTAGATAGCGATCGTAAAAGCCCCTCTAAGGATATAGTAAAAACCAAAGAGGAGATCGAGGAGGAAAAGGCAAAGTTAGAGGCGAGCAAAAACGCTCCGTCGTTCGTCGACGAGTTGGCAAAAGAGCTGCCCGATCCCAAAACGATCCTTAAAAACGAATCGCTCTTAACGCTAACGGAGGGCAAAAAGATCGAAGCGCGTTTGAACGAAATAAAAGTTTTTTGGAACGAAACGGCAAAAACCAAGTTTAACAAAAGCGCTTTCTCCGATCTTGAAAAATCGTATAATGATCTGATAGCAAGGTCGAAAAAGATCAAAGACGAAAAGGAACTTTTAGCGGTCGTAGAGGACGCCAAAGCGCTTCGTAAAGCGTTAAAAGATCGTAAAGAAGAATACGCCGAATTGGTTAAACGTTTTGAAAAAGAGCGCGACGAGGCAAAAGAGCTGATCAAGAGGTTGGCGCAACTGCCAAAAGAGGATTATGAAGCGCTTCGTAAAAAATACAGCTTTAATATAGACGGATCGATCAATCTAGCCGAAACGCTTTTAGGAATCGAGATTAGCGATTACGTCGATCGGGCGCAGGAGCTTTATGGTATCGCAAAGCCCTATTTAGACGACGCGTTAGAGGCTAAAACCGCCGTAAAAGGCGAACCTCTGCCTAAGCCTGAACGCGGAAAAAGCAGAATCGTAACCTTTGCAGAGCGCGATCCGAAACCAGATTTCTTGCTTAAAAAAGCGGCGTTCGATTTAACGACGCAAGAGGGCAACCTGTATCTAGCCTCTTTGACGGGCGCGACCGATAATCAAAAGATCGTAAAAGCGCCAATGAACCTTCTAATCAAAAGCGAGCGGGTTAAAGATTTTGATTCGCTTAGTTTTAGCTGGACGCGAGATCGCTACAAGAATAACGACGATCGTTTCAGTCTTGCGTGGATAGGAGCTTATCAAAAGGGCTTTAGTAAAGGCAAGTTTTTTATGAAAAGCGCTAAGATGGACTGGAATCTAGCGGGGCTGATTAAAGAGGGGTTATTGGTTAAATCAGACACCGAATTGGGCGTTCTTTTTAGAGAAACCGCGCTGGGCGTAGAAAAACCTAAAACCGAGTTAGAAAAACTGCTTGCCGACACGCTGGAAGGATTAAATCGCTTTTCGATCAAAATACGTTTTTGGGGCAAACCGCTTAAACCGGATAGCAAGCTTGAAAGCGATTTAGACGATCAGATCAAAAAACGCTTCAAAGCGGCTTTAGAAAAACGGCTAAAATTGTACGAGGCGGAATTAAAAGCGCAAATCGAGGCGATCGCCAAAAAAGAGCTTGAAAAATTAGGCGCGAGCGAAGCCGATATAGCCGCGATCGGGAAGGTAATCAAGGGCGAAACGGATTTAATAACCGCGCTTGAAGAGCGAACGGGCAAAACTCTATCCGAAGAGGCGCTTAAAAAAGAGTTGCAAAAAGCGATCCACGAACGCTTGAAGGCGGAAAAAGCCAAAATTCAGGATTCGATTAAGCAAGAATCGGGTAAAAACTTAAAAAAACTTTTGGAGGGCAAATGAAATCATCGGGCAAGATAGACGGCGTTTTGATCGCCATAATCGCCGCTTTAGCGGTGGGTTGCGTCGCGGCTTATTTTCTCGCGTGGAAGCCTAATTCGCAATCCGCCGTTACGGCGCAAGCGCAGGCGGCTAAGCAAACGTTAAAAGAGGTTGGCGAAAAGCCTGACGGAGCCGCCGAAGAGTCGGCGGGCGATCCGCTTCAAGCGGAAGAAAACTTTGAGGCGGGAGTCGATGCGGAGGATGACGAGGACTACAAAAAGGCCGCCGACTACTATAAAAAAGCGTGCGACGCGAACCACTACGAGGCTTGTTATAATTTGGGCTACTTATACGACGAGGGCTTCGAGGGTATTCAGAAAAATCATAGGCGAGCCAACAGGTTGTACGAAAAAGCGTGCGAAGGCGACTTTTGGAGCGCATGCACGGATTTGGGCTATAACTACGACGAGGGTCTTGGAGTAAAGCAAGATCACGTTAAGGCAAACGAGCTGTATAACAAAGCGTGCGACGGCGGCGATATGCTAGGTTGCAATAATTTGGGCTACTCTTATCAGATCGGCGAAGGAATCGAGAAAAATCTTGATAAAGCGCTAGCGCTTTTCATACTATCTTGCGAAGGCGACGAATCGTTAGGCTGCTATAACCTTGGCGATCTTTACAAAGACGGAACGGGCGTGAAAAAAGACCCTAAGACCGCCGCTAAATATTACGAAAAAGCGTGCGATTTGGGCGATTCCGACGCTTGCAACAAAGCCGAAGAGCTTAAATAGCGTTTAGCCGCGATCCCTTTTAGATTGCGGCGGCTTTCGTCGTTAAAAAACCCGCGATCGGGTTTTGATTAAGGCGAACCAATATGCGCGTCGAGATAGACGGAACGGGCGTGGAAAAAATGTTCGCCTCTTCGCTTTTGGATTAAACCGTTGCCGAAGTTTGAGGCGAAACGGTTATCGTCAATCGCATATCGCACGCTTTTGCCAGCCTTTTCAGAAAAGCGATCGACGGATTTAATTCTCCGCGCTCCAATTTGCTGATATTTGCCTACGACGTTCCGATTCGTCGCGCAAGCTCGCGTTGGGTCAGATTGCGCTTTAATCTCGCGTCGATCGCGGCTTTCATAACTTGATATTCGGGTTCGAGCGCGTCGTATTCGGCTTTAAGCGTTTCATTTGCGGCAAACGCGCGTTCTTTATACGCTTGATGAGTCATTACTTTCTCCTTTGATAATCGTCGTAGCAGCGTTTGGCGCGTTCCATTTCGCCAACCGGCGTTTTTTGCGTCTTTTTGACGAAGCCATAGAGTAAAATCAACTTTTTCGCCTCCGCCGCAAAGTAAAAAATCCGCGCTATATCGCTTGCATATTGAACGCGAAGTTCCCAGATCGCGCCGTCGATATGTTTGCGAACGGTTCGCGCAAGCTCGCGCCTTGCGCTTCAAGCAGGTCGATTAAGCGTAAAGCCTTCGCCGCGAGTTTCGGCGCAAGAAACCGCGACGGGACATTCGCCGTTTGCCTTTTCATAGTATTCAACCGACCACATACGCGATTATATCATATATAATATCATAGACGAATTCGCTTGGGCGGGTTTGGGGCGCGTTGCAAAGCGTAGGAGCAAGCGGTTGGCGTTTGATTTATTGTGGCGATTTACATACTTGTCGCTTTTGCGAAAGCGGCATAAAAATTGCTTATTTATAGGCAACAACAGGCGCGGCTACGCGTCAAGGAGGGCTTATATGGCGACGGAAGCAATCGATTTTATGGGCGGAACGACTAACGCAACGATAACCTACAATCCAAACAGCGTTTTGGATAAGGATTCTTTTCTAAAACTTTTGCTCGTTCAACTTCAATATCAAGACCCGACAAGTCCTATGGACACGGACAAAATGCTATCGCAAACGGCGGATATGGCGGTGATCGAATCGCAGGCGAATATCCAAAAGGCGATGGAGAATATGGTCGATCAGTTTAAGCTCACAAGCGCGTATCAGTTGATCGGCGCGGTGGGCAAATTAGCGGATACGGGGCTGAATGCCGTCCAATTTGGGCAAAGCGGCGTGGAATATAAAGACTCTCTTTTCTACGAAGAAGATTTTGAAAACGGGCTTTTAATCATTACCAATTCAAGCGGCGATCAGGTCAGAGCGGCGACGATCAGCTACGGCTTCGCGGGTTTGCAGGAGTTTGTCTGGGACGGCAAAAACAGCGCGGGCGAAGCCGTCCCCCCCGGCGTTTATTCGATTCGCGCCGAATATACGGGAAGCGCGAGCGGCAAAACCTACACAAGCGATCTCGGCGTTTATCCGATCGAATCGGTTTCGCTAGATCAATCGACTCCGCGCCTGTATCTAGGCGGCGCATACTATACGTTAGATCAGATTGTAGCGATTAAAGATAGAAAATGAACGGCGGTTTTTGGAGCGCTCTAACGGGCGCGAAAACTCATCAAAACGCCATCGATACGACCGCTAATAACATAGCCAATATCAATACGACGGGCTATCGCGCAAGTATGATGGAGTTTGCTTCGCTATTTAGCCGATCTTTGGCGACCAATTCGCAAACGCTCTCCTCCGACGACGGCGTAGGCGTAAGAACCAGCGCGACCTCGATCGACGTAAAAAGCGGCGCGTATCGGCAAACCGATAACGTTTTCGACGTCGCTATAACGGACGACGGCTGGTTTGGCGTAGTCGGCTCGAATATCTACGACGCGAAAAAGATCGTTTATACCCGCGACGGCGCGTTTAGCCGCGACGCAAACGGAAACCTCGTAACGCAAAACGGAAACTACCTTTTAGGCTCTAGCTGGGGCGCGCTGATCAACGATAACGGCGTTTGGAAAATAGTTCCGGACGCAAGCGCGGGCGTGATCGGAGTGGTAGGAACGCAAAGCGCGATCTTTGCGCCCGATAATATCGTCTATCCAGCGATCGCCACCAAAAACGCTACGATGAAAGCCAACCTGCCAAGCCCCGCTTCGCGCGTCGAAGCCGCCGCGCAAAACGCGCCGATCGCGTCGCTATACGATCAAAACGGCGTTTATATGGGTTTGAGCGAAGGCAATAGCCTGCTGATCTCCGCGGGCGACAACGCGAATCTTTTTGTAGCGGACGGCGAGATCAAAAAAACGATTACGATTAACGACGCTATGAGTTCGCCGCTGACGCTGACAATCAACGGCGCGGCGATCAACGCTACGTGGGCGACGGGCGCGGACGAAAACGCGATTAGCGCGGCGATCGCGGACGCTATCAATCTAAGCGGCGCGGCAAGCGCGACGAGAAACGGCGCGACTTTAACGATCTCTTCGCCAAACGCGCTTTCGATCGCGGACGCGAATAACGGCTTTTTCGCGCCGTTAAACGCGGCGATCTGGACTGCCGCGAGCGCTTCGACGTTAGCCGATCTACAAAACGCGATCCAGCAAACGGCGCAAAGCGTCTATCCGCAGGCAAAAACCCTGCTTCGTTACGACAGCAAGATCGCCGTTAATAACCCCGATAGTTTCTCGCTCTTGATCGCAAACGGAGGAAACGCGCCCGAATCCCTTTTGCAAGCGTTTGGGAGTTTCGACGGTTCGGATAAAACCGCGATAAACTCCTCGATCTTTAAGCAATCGGTTAGGAACGCCGAACAAACGGCGATCGCGCCAAACGGCGATCGCTTGACGATCGCAAGCTCCGTTCGACTTGTCAAAAGCGCCGATCTTGATAGCGGCGCGACATACGAAGCTAAAGCGACGCTAAAGCGACTAGGCGCGGCGGACGCAAACGGCGATCTAGGTTCGATCGTCCAAGGCGGCGCGGAGCTTGGGTTAAAGGGCGGCGAAGATCTCTGGTTTAGCTTTGGCAAACTACCCTCCACGACTGATCGCGGTTTGGGTTACGGACTGTCGCTCGCAAGCGATCAAGCCGACGGAACGCCGCCGTTTGTCCGCTTTACGTTAGACGGCGCAAGCTACGAATATACGGGCGCGGACGGCGACGACGTTTTGACGACTATGGCGGGTATAACGGCGATCTTAAAAGCGGCGGGCTACGAAACAAGCGCAAGCGGAACGCATCTGATCATCTATCCGCAGGGCGATCGCCTTGTCTTTTCGGGCGGAGAAAGCTCGCTTCCGAACGCAAGTTTTACGCCGATGAGTTTAGGGCGAGTCGCGTATTCGGCTGGAGAGTCGATCGGCGATTATATCAGCGAGATTAACCAAATCGCAAGTCAGGTAGGCGCAAGCGCGGCGCTCGACAACGCAAAAATCTCGGTTACAAGCGGCGCGCAGGCGATCGCGAGCGGCGTTTATGGCGGCGATAATACGCCCGATGCGCTAAAGACGCTATTCGCGCCCTTAAACGCGGCGCTCGCGGCAAACTCCGCGACGGGCGGCGGCGCGTTGGAGGCGTATAAAACCATATCGGAGCAAAGCTCTATCGTCGCGCTGGATAAAAACGGCGCGGTTATTAGCGGAGGCGCGGTTACGCTGGATAATAACGGAACGCCGATCAATTTTAGGTTTGATCTAAGCGCGAACGCCGCGCTTGCCGAAAGCTCCGACATTAGCGCGGACGGCGTTATAGAGGGGAACTTAGACGACTATACGATCGACGAATACGGACGGATTATCGCTACGTTCGATAACGGACGACAGAGCGCGATCGCGCAGATTGCGATCTATCATTTCGCGAACGATCAGGGGCTTATGCGCGTCGGCGGAACGCAATTTATGCAGAGCGAGAACTCGGGCGAACCTTTTTTCTACATAGACGCAAACGGCGAACAGCGCTCGGTCGTAGTCGGCTCCTATCTGGAATCGAGCAACGTTCAAGCCGCCGTCGCCCTAAGCGATCTGATCGTCTATCAAAGAGCGTACGAGGGCGCGGCGAAAGCGATCACGACCAACGACGAGCTGATCAAAAACGCCATCGGTCTAAAACGCTAATCTATTTGCCGCCATTCTTCGCATAGAGATTTATGGCGCGGCGGATTTGTTAAATAAACGAAAAGAAAACCGTCTTTAACGAGGCAAACGGCTACGGATACGAAAAGACGCAAAAGATCGGAAAAAGACAAAAAAGCTAGGTTAAAAGACGCTAATTAGGAACAAAGTTTGCTTTAAGTTTTGAGCCAAAAAAAGATAAGGATTGCCAAATGATGCGCTCGCTCTTTAGCGGCGTTGCGGGCTTAGTCTCGCATCAAGTCGCAATGGACGTCGAAGGCAACAACATTGCCAACGTCAATACCGCAGGGTTCAAGTATTCGCGGACAAATTTTCAGGACAGCCTACTGCAAACAATGCGTCCCTCCACAGCGCCTCAAGGGGAGTTGGGCGGCAAAAACGCCTTACAGATCGGAAGCGGCGTTAGCGTGGCTACGGTTCAGCGTATTCATCTGCAAGGGCCTACGCAATCGACCGACGTTAATACCGATATGGCGATCAACGGCAACGGCTATTTTATCGTTAGCGCGGACGGCGGCAAAAGCTACTACTACACAAGAGCGGGCAACTTCACGTTTGACGCGAACGGCAACTTTGTCAATCCAAACGGCTTAATCGTTCAAGGGTGGATCGCGGACGAGCAGTTTAACGTCGATAGCTCTATGGGTATCAAAAACATCACGATCGACCCCGGAATGACCGTACCCGCAAAAGCCACGTCGGTCGTTAAAGTCAGCGCCAATCTTAACTCTGGGATTACGATAAACTCCAGCGAAAGAAGCGCGGCGGCGGCTACGCTAAACCTTAGCGACGATATCGGCGCGCTCTACTCCTACGACGGGCGACCTATCGCGCTAAAGAAAAATATCGACGTTTTGACTTTGCAATTAACGCGCCGTTTCGACGCGGGCGGAACGATGGTGGAATCTTCCAGCGTTCATACTTTTACCTACGGCGAAGGGAAGACGAAATCGGACGGCTACTTTGTTACTATGCAAGATCTTTTGGACGAGATCAACCAGCGTATTAAAGACTCTACGGGCGTTTATGATAACAAGGTTCTTTTAACGGGCGACGGCAAGATCGCCGGAGCGCAACATATTACGGCGGTTTTGGATAGTATGAGCACAAACGCCGTGCTAAACGAAATCTTAGAACCCCTGCCTTACGGAACTTTTCAATCGCGCAGTTTCAAAAGTAGCGTAAACGCCTTTGTCGGCGCGGACTCCGTAGGCGAGTTGTTCAGCGAAACGGGCGAGGCGTTTTTGCTCAAAACGGGCGACGGCTTGGCGTTTTCTACTAATAATTTGGGCGAAACGAGGAAGTTTGTTTATCGCGAACCAAATCCCGACAACAACAACGACTATCTAAACAACAACTTCCAAGACAACTTAGACGTAACTAAAGCCGGCTCCGATCAAAGTTTTCATTGGACGCTCGATTCGTTGGGCAATAAAGCGGGGTTTAACGTTGGAGATACGATCACGTTTGACTTAGGCGGCGCGGTGGATTCGGCGGGAAATCCTATTGCGATCGCGCCCTTAACGCTTACCTACGGCAAAAGCGGAAGCGGGGGCTTTCAGACGATCGAAGATCTGATCGCTCAGGTTAATACCGTTTTTGAAAACGTAAATAGCGTTTCGCGCCTGACGTGGGACGCGGACAACGGCGTTCTTAGCGACGGAAGCGGCGCAATCACGGGCTTAAATATCCTTGTCGGCGGGACTGGCGCTCCCGCGGCTAACACTCCGCAAGCGCGTTTGCAAACGATTTTAGGATCTTTGGCGGGCGCGGCCGGAACGGCTAGCGCATCGGGCGCGATCAAGAAAAACGACGTCTATTACTTTACCAACATTCAGGAGCTTGTCAATCTGTATCAAGACGCGTTGGACGACGCGGGCGATCCGCTTAATTTTGAAATACCGCTCGACGCGACGGTGTATATTAACGAGTTAGGACAGATCGCCATCAAAAATAACGGCGCGAACGAGAGCATTACCGTTGACGTTACGGGTTACAGCTCCTTTCCAAAATCAGGCGAAGAACAGATAGGTATGAGTAGCGGCAATAAGCTCTTTACGCAATCTATGGCAAGAAGCGCGACGATTGCCGCGGCAACTTCCAGCACAAGCGGAACGCTTTACGCGGCGACCTACAGAATAGGCGTGGAGGCTTACGACTCTAGCGGCGCGAAACATCAGCTGGTTTTGAACTTTAGAAAAGAAGCGACAAGTTTAGGTACTAACCAGCCAACGGTATGGAAGTGGTATATCGACGCGGCGGAGCCGACGACTTTTGAATATCCCACCTTTGGCGAAGTGCGCTTCAACCTTGACGGATCGGTGCAATCATTTTCGCCGCCATCAATCACGGTCAATCCAAATACGGGATCGGCAAGCGGGCAGATTATTCGCTTAGATCTAGGCTCTAGCGGCGCGTTCGATCGGCTTACCAGCTTTGCCCAAACCTCCTCGACCCGTACAGGCACGGCTGCGGACGGCTACGCGGGAGGCTTTTTGCAAGACGTATCCGTATTGCAAGACGGCACGCTTATCGGCGATTTTAGCAACGGGCGGCAGTTTGACTTGGGGCGCGTGGCGCTCGCGACTTTTGTAAACGAGGAAGGCTTAAAAGCGTATGGCGGCAATCTATTCCTAGAAGCGCCAAACAGCGGGCAGGCGACGATCGGCGTTGCGGGAACGGCAAATCGCGGGGACGTCGCGCCAAGTACTCTTGAGATGAGCAACGTCGATCTCTCCAAAGCGCTGACGAACCTGATCATCATACAGCGCGGCTATCAGGCAAGCTCCAAAACGATCACGACGAGCGATCAGCTTTTAACGACGTTGTTGCAGTTAAAACAGTAATCGTCCCTCTCTTAATAAGGGAAGCGGCGGTTTTATGGAGTTTGCTTGAGCTTTGATCTATGCGCGGAGCAAAACCGCTTACTAAAACGCTTCGCCAAAAACGAAGCCTTTTTCGCTCAAAGCGAGATCGGCGCGATTTTGGCGCGGCAAAACGAGCGACTAAAGCTTCACTTTTCGTCAGGCGGCGTCAACGTCCGCGAGGGCGATCGGACGCTCTTTGAAAACGGAGCGCTCGATCGCGCCCAAGAGCTTGCGGCAAATCCGCTGATCAATCCGCGATACGTCCCGATCGTCGTTCAGGATTTTTCCAAAGAGCCAAGCGAGCGAACGCCGATCACCTCTAGCGGCGTTAATCATATTTTGGAGCTTGCCCAAAACGACGCGGATTTTACGCCGGATCAGGCGCATTTTGATCGATACGCGCCTCTGCCGCCGATCGTCTTTTACGGAGTCGAAACGGGCGCGCATATCGCGCTTTTGGACGAAAACGAGCAACTTTCAAACGGCGCGATCATCTACGAAAGCGACCCCGAATGGTTTTTGATCTCCTGCTACTTTTTAGACTATTCGCGGTTTTTAGACCCCGCCAAAGCTAACTTGCTAATCGTGGGCGGCAAAATGCGCGGCGAGCTTGCCTATCAGTTTTTTGCCGCCGATCGTTTCTGCCGCGGATTTGTCAGGCTGGAGCTCGCGCTCGCTAACGGCGACGAAACGGCGGACGCCAAAAGGCAGGTTTCAATAGCGCATAAAGAGGCTTTGCGCGGTTGGGGGACGAGCGAGGACGAGTTAATCGGCGTTCAGAACGCGATCGCAAACGCCAAATATCCGCGTTTAAGCGCGCCCGCAAAGATAGCGCTTCCGATCGCGATCGTCGGAAACGGCGCGTCGCTTGAAACGCTTTTTAGTTTTCTACGCGAAAATCAAAAACGGCTGATTATCTTTTGCGCGGGGACGGCGCTAAAACCGCTGCTATCGGCTGGGATCAAACCCGATTTTCATATTGAAATCGAGCGAATGGGACATCTTGCCGAGATTTTGCGCGACGCGCCGATTGGCGATATTCCTCTGCTCGCCGCCGATCTGGTCGATCCGACGACGCTTCTTGCGGCAAAGGAGAGCTTTGTTTTCTCGCGCGATAGCTCCGCGGCGCTTGCGTTTAGCAAAAAAAAAGTCGATTTTTCCAGCCCGATCGTAGGCAACGCCGCGTTTAGTTTAGCCCTGCTTTTTTCCGACGAGATTTATCTATGCGGGATCGACGTAGGCTTTAGGCGCGATCGAAAGATTCACGCGGCAAAATCTTTTTACGACGATAAAAACGACGCGAGCGCGGAGCAGACTCCGACAAGAGGTAATTTTAGCGCCGATATTTGGACAAATTCGCTTTTAGCGCATAGCCGCGCCTCTTTAGAAAACGCGATCGCGCTTTGTCCGCAAGCAAAGGTTTTTAATCTATCGGACGGAGCGTTCATAGCGGGGACAAAACCGCTTAGATCAAACGAGGCGTTAATAGCAAAAAAAAGCGATAAACAAAGCGCGATCAAAGCGATAAAAAAATCGTTTATCGTTAGCGACGATCTTTTAGCGGAGGTTAATATAAAAAAAGAGTTAAAAGCGGCTAAAACGGCGCTTATATCAGCGCTAGAACGCCATAATCCGCAAAATAAAAAAGAGCTTTTTGCAGCGATTAGAGAGGCGTATTTGGTTTCGTTCTCGATCGAAAAAAACTTATCCTTTGGAGCGCCATTTTTGCGCGGCAGCTTTTGGCGCTTGGCAAACGCGCTATTAAAAACCGCTCTTTGCGTTAAACGATCGGATATTTCCTCGTTCTATAACGCCGCTATAAAATCAATCGCCCAAACCCTAGAAAATCTCCGCTTATCGTATCAAACCCAATAAATAAACCCGCTTGCCAAATAAACGAAAGGATCGCCGCGCTCCTACAACCGCCGTCATTCCTATACAAGCCCCGCGACTTTAGCGTAGCCCCGCATTTTTTGCAATAACGCCCGCTTGCGAAAAGCGCGTATCCGCGCGTAAATGCGCGGCTTTTCGCAAGCGAGGCATAATCGCGGAGGAAGGCGGTAATCCAAACCAAGATCAACGCACAAGTCAACCATTTCGTTGACTTGCACAGGAACGACAGGAGACGAAAGCGGACATTGCGCGGGAACGACAAGCTAACAGAAACGAAAACAAAGCGCGTTTGCATTAACTTCCAACAATCGTTGATTCATTTGCTTATTTCGTCGCAAGAACCAAAACCTCTTTGCCGTAATTTCAAAAAAATCAATATTTAAGTCAGGACCGGTTACAATGCGCTTATTATGGCGGGTTGAAATGTTAGTTTTGTCTCTAAAGAGGGGTTTAACCCAGTCCGAATACGTTAGTCTGCGACTATAGCTCTAAAACGCCATTGCCGACAATTAAAGAGATTGCAAGCAAGCGATCTGGTTTAACTACCGCACAAACTTCGTTTCGTTTAAGAAACGAATCTCTCTTTGCTTTTTGCTCTAAGCCAACCAAACTTTTCGCGATCCTATTCGCTTCGCTCTTTTTAGTTGGTTGCGGAGGTAGAGGAGGAGGAGGTTCGGGTAATGATCCAGTTACCAACGCGGCTACTCCAATCGTTACGTTTCACCTTCAAAGCGCGACCGTTGTTAAAGGCGCTAATGTAACGTTTAGCGTAACGGCAAACGTAAGCGACGGCAGAGTTTTAACTTCTAATACCTCAAACTCAAATAGCGGCGGAACGGTTATACCAAGCGCTACTTCGGCATCTTATACGTTTTCCGCCAATACGACCGGAACAACCTACTACTACGTCGTAGTTACCAATACGAACAGCGCCGTAAGCGGCAATTAAACCGCTTTCTCAACAAGCGCCGTAGCTAGAATAGACGTATCGACGACTATGACGAGCGTAACGATTGCTTTCTACGATAGCAATCTTGATTTGTTAGAAAGTCTCGATAGCTTATCAACTGGTTATCGTATCGATCTAGATTTATACGCTACCAAACACGGCGTTAGCGCTTGGTATCTTAAAGGCGAATCCGAACCGGTAACTTCCTTTAGCGCATATGATAGAGACGTTAATTTCTACGCTTTACCAAACGTTCAAGAGATAGCCGTTCAAGCGGATTTAGCCAATATCGGCGCTGGCGCTACAACTATATTCTACTAAACGATATAACGCTAGCTACGGGGGGAGGGGTTTTGACGCTTATTCTGGTTGGGCGCCAATCGGAAGCAACTCTACTAGCAACGCTAACTCTCGCTTTAGAAGCGTATGGTTGGCTTTAATGGCGGAACGGTTATAAACAATTTCGCACTAGATACTATGATCGCAAATCTCGGCGGCGGTTTTGAAAACGCGGGCGTTCTCGCTAATCACGGAACGTCTAAATCAATCGACGAGTTTAAATCGCAATCGACTTATGAGAGCGGTTTAGGTTGGAAGTTTGAAAACGACAAGGATAACCCTTGGAAGATCGACGAGAGCGTAAGCTATCCGTATCTCTATTGGGAAAACCGCTAATTGAGGTTTGTTGATCGTCCAAGCGAGCAACGCTTTAGCTGGCGTTTAACTTATCGTTGAAAGGGCTTAGATCGCAAAGGTCTAATCTCTTTCATCGCCTTTTATCGCTTTATTTTTTTAAACCTGTTAGATCGGATTCTATTACGCGCTCAAGATCGGCTATGGCTAGAAGTTTATCGTAATAGTAGAGCGTGTAGCGTTCTTTTGCTCTCCATAGCGCCGCGTCCGCGTCGATCAGCTCGCTTGCGCTTGCGATCCGCTCGTTGAAGCGGTTTTGCGCGATCCGCAAGTTTTCTTCGGCAAGGCGCAAACTCGCTTTGGCGACCTCGAAGGCTTTTTCAGCGAGCAAAAACCGCTCGTCGGCGGAGGCTAATTGCAGTTCTAACGTTCGTTTTAGGTCGATCATACGGCTTTCAAGCGCCCTTTGCTCGTATAGCGCCGCTTCCCGATCGAAATAGGGCTTTATTACGCCCGGCAGTTGCCACGTCAGCGTTAATGTCGTTACCGTTTGATCGTCCATTCCGCTAAAACCGTCGTCGTATTTATATTTTTCTTTTGAAAATTGCAGATCCGCATAGGGCAAGGCGGGGCTTATAGCTTTAGTTTTTTGTTCTTTTTGCGCGTTAATTTGCGCCGTTAAACTCTTCAGTTCGCTACGGTTTTTTTGCATAATAGCGCTTAGTTTTGCGCGATCAAACGCGGCGCGAATCGGCGGTTTCGGCGCGATTGGTTCGCCTAAAAGCGGCTGCGCGATCGCGTTTTGAAGCGTCAATCTCGCAACCTCTAGCGCGCTTTGCGCCTCTAACGCCGTTTGCTCGTTTTGTAGCGCTTCTAGCGCGATCGTATGGCGTTCGTAATCGCCGATTAGCCCTTGATCGTAAAACGCCTGCGCGTCTTTAGCCTGTTTTTGCGCCGCCCGCCAACTCTCCTGCGCCGCCGCCAACGTGTCTTTGGCTTTCAAATAGCCGTAAAAGGCGTATTTTATCTCCAAAACGACGTCCGCTTTAGCCGCGTCAAACTCGAAACGCCTAGCCTCTTTCGTCCAGTTTGCCGCTCTTAAATCGGCGTAATCGCCAAGCCCCTTAAAGAGATTTAGATTTGCGTAAAGCCGCGTCGTTTGGCTCGCGCCGGAGGTTTTTATATCGCGATCGTAGCGGGTTTGCGACGCGCCGATCGTCGGAAAAAAGTTTGCTATCGCGCCGCTTTCTCTCTCGTCCGCCGCCTGAAACGAAGCCTGCGCCTGCGCGATCTTCGCGTGATTTTGCAGCGCTAAATCGATCGCTTCGTCTAGCGTAAGCGCGCTTAACGTAATAACAAAAAATAACGCCGTAAAAATCGCTTTCATATACGAACCTTTATTGTTTTCAAAATCGCTAATATGTCGTGTTTATGCGCCCGCGAAAGCATGCCAAATAACTTTATCATGCGTATAAAAACTATCGCGTTGTTTTCGTCAATAATAAAAAAGGCGCTCTCTTTTGTTTTGGCGGTTCTTCCCAATAGCGGGACTTCGCTTTGCAATTTAGTAATAGGAAAACAAAGATATAGCATAGACATAACCCCAACGGCGGACTGCTTTTCTTTTGTAATAATTTCGACCGTAATTTCACAATCGCTAAATTTATGGATAAGCAAAGGATATTCAACCGTAGATTTTTCAAATAATATATTATTTATGTTTTCCAACGTGGGATTGCTTCGTTTTATTTTAAGTTTATTTTCTAGCAGATTGTCATTATCGATAGAGTTAATATCGTCTTCAATAGATATTATATCTGGTTTTGATATTATATTCCATTTTGCGAGATAATATATATATTCCGATAGCTCATATAGGGCTTTTACTTTACCGTTTGCGCCCGTAAATATACAGCCTCTCAACGATGTAAGCTCTATTTTATCCTGATCATTTACAACCGCGTCGTAGCCAATTTGCCATTCAACATAATCGGTCATCATGAAAGGTTCGCTCTTTGTTTTGATTGGCAAACCATATTCATACAGCATATTGCGTCGCTTAATTCTGACTTTACCAGTTGAGCTTGTAAGCGGTAATTCTACGTGTAATTTTTGGCTATGAGCATCAATTTGCATTTCTTTTCCTATTGAGCAATTCGTTAAAATATATTTGTACATCGGCTTTGGCGCGGCGCAAAATATCAAGCGTAGGCGGTTCAATTTTATTACCAAAGATCTTGCGGTGTTTGGCGACGCTAAGCGCTCTAAACGATTCGCGCAAAAGCTCGAAACGCTCGCGGTCGATCGGAACGTCTAAATTACCCATATAATAGGGAAGGCGATCGGCGTAATCTTTGAAAATATCCACATAGCAGTAATAGTCCAACTTTTCTTCGCAAATATGAACGGCGTTTGCGATCTCCTCTTTAATAAAAGTGCGCGATCGTTTTAACGCGTTAATATCGCGCATCGTGTAGAAAAGATATTTGCTATTTTTCTTTTTCTTATTGGGATATTTATCCAGATACGCGCCGATATAATCAAATTGCGCCATAGTAAAACTTTCTCCTTCTATCGCGTTAAAACGCCAATGATAAATATCGTCGTAACTCGTCCCGCGTTCGCTTTTTTGATATATTGCGATCAGCACGGGAAATCCGTTTAATTTTGACGCGTCGCAAAACTCTTGACTATTAAATATCAAAGCCTCTTTTAGCGCGTAATTTTTCATAAACGGTTTTAGCGCGTTAAAATTGGTTTTTTTGATCAGATACGAAAGAGGGTGCAAAACGGCGATAAAATCGGGGCGCAGGCGGTTAAATCCGAGTAAAGAGGATAATCCGAGATCGCGAGTTAATAGATCGCGGTCGATCTCGTACGCCATTTTCTTAACGCCGTTTTTTATTTGGGAGGTCAGATCGTTATACGGCGGATTTGCCACGATCAGAAGGCGATCGTTTTCGTTTATGCCGTAATTGGATCGCGAAACGTTTTTAAGCGCGTTGGCGTTCTTAAAACAAACAAAAGAAAACGCGTTTTTAGCGATCGCCGTCGCGCTTTCGTCTATATCCGCTCCGATAACCTTCTTTATTCGCTTAACATATTCGCCCTCTAAAAGCGCGCCATAGCCGCAATTTGGCTCTAATAAAACGTCGATCTGATCGGGCGCGACAACCTTCGCAAGCGTTTCGTATAGCTTTTTTGCTATGCGTTTTGGCGTATAAAAACTACCTAAATTAGTTTTGGCGGCAAAGGATAGATGTTTTGCGCTCACTCTTCGAACTTTCGCGGTTTTTCCCA
Organism: Helicobacteraceae bacterium; assembly: GCA_031275395.1. Classification (GTDB taxonomy): domain Bacteria; phylum Campylobacterota; class Campylobacteria; order Campylobacterales; family SZUA-545; genus JAIRNH01. The sequence goes on from JAISOU010000010.1 coordinate 19,302, forward strand.
TTTGATTACATAGATTAAAAGCGCGGGTATAGCAAAGACGGTAAAGATCGTAGATACCATTAAGCCGCCCGTGATCACGCTTCCAAGTCCGCGATACATTTCGCTACCCGGCCCGGGCGCTAAAACGAGAGGCGACATACCGCAAACCGACGTTAAAGCGCTCATATAGATCGGGCGCAATCTCGTTCGCACAGATTCTTTAATCGCTTCAATATGCCCCATTGCGTCGTTGCGGATAAAATTAAGGCTTTGATGAACGATCAAAATCGCGTTATTAACCACGATCCCAACCAGAATAATAAAGCCTAGCATTGTAAGAATATCAAACGGCTGCGGGGCGATAAACCAATTTGTCATTTTTAATCCAAAAAAGCCGCCGGCGGTAGCGAGAGGAACTGTGAAAAGTATAATTAACGGATAGATAAAGTTTCCAAACAACGCGCTCATCAATAAGTAGGTGATAAAAACCGCCAAAATAAAGTTCCATTTCAGCGCGTCGACAGTCGCGATCAGTTTATCCGCCGTCCCGCTTAACCGAACCTCGATCTTGTCGTTGCCCGCCAATACGCGCGGCGTAATTTCGTCGATCTGTTCCATAGCCTCTTGGATCGTAATGTCGCGCGGCGGCGAAACCTGAAGCGTGATTGTGCGTCTGCCCTGAAAGTGGCGAATCTCGGTGATCCCCTGCCCGAGTTTGACCTCTCCAAGCTCGCTAAGAGGCACAATCTGCCCTTTTGGCGTGGCGATCGGCGATTTACCCAAATCTTCGGGCGCGGCGATCGCGCTCTCTTTAGCGCGCAAGATCAGATCGATCTTTTTTATGCCGCTTCCTTGATATTCGCTTACTTTTCGCCCGTCTAGCAACACGTCGGCGGCGATTCCAAGCGATCTGGCGTCCATTCCGACGGCTTTTAGGCGATCGCTTCGCGGCGCGATTGTAACTTCGGGATATATTAGCTCGATCGCCGGCACGGGGCGAACCTGCGATCCGCTCATGCCGTCGCTAATCGCGTTCATTAGCCGTTCGGCGTAGTCGGCGATCTCGTCTAACGTTTCGGCGGTTACGTCGACGTTCACCGAGCGGCTCGATCCCATACCGCGCTCAAAAACGCCTGCCTGCTTTGTAATCGCCCTAACGCCCGGAAAGCTATTGACGATCGGGCGCAAAAGGGGTATTAGCTCGCTTGCGCGGTCGATTTGCACGGCGCTTACGCCCATAAACATCCACGATCCGCCGTGGTTAAAAAACGCTCTGGCTATCTGCGGATAGCCCTCTTTCTCCTCTTTTGTATAGGGCATAATTTTTTCAAAGATCGCGTCTCCGATATGCCTTGATTCCGCATAAGATAAACCGGGCGGCAGAACAAACATATTTTGCACAAGATTTTGGTTTCCTTCGGGTAGATATTCCATTTTAGGAAACGTAACCCAAGTAAAAACGACGACGATAAAAGTAAGAAGGCCGATCGTCCCAAAACGGGTAAGATGATTTTTCATAACGAACCCAAGCAAGCCCATAAAAAAATCGCGCAAAAACGTTCCCAAAACGCCTATCTTTGCCGCGATTCCCAAAGGGTTATGTTCTTTAACTTTTGTCATTCTCATCATCTGCCGCCAGAGCATAGGGATCGCCAACACCGATATAGCTAAAGAAAAGGCTATCGCGGCGGTAACGGCGATCGCAATATCCTTAAATAGTTGTCCCGCTTCATCTTCCAAAAAGATAATCGGAGCAAAAACCGCGATCGTAGTTAAAGCGGAGATAATTAAAGCGCCCCAAACCTCTAAAGTCCCGTCGTACGCGGCGGCAAGAAACGGTTTGCCCATACGCTTATGACGATCGATATTTTCTAGCACGACAATCGCGCTATCCACTAGCATACCCACCGCAAAACTAATGCCGGCTAGAGAGATAATGTTTAACGATCGCCCCGTAGCGTTTAGGATAATAAAAGTTCCGATCACGCTTAAAGGAATAGCGATCGAAACGACTAGCGTCGGCGTGATCGATCTTAAGAAAATCAACAGCACTATCACCGCCAATACGGCGCCAAAAATGATGTTTTGTTTAACAAGATCGATCGCGCCCAAAATATACGGGCGCTGATCGTAATTCCACACGATCTCTATGCCGTTGTCTTTCAAAATCGTTTTATTTAATCTTTCAACCGTTTCTTCGACTTTATTGGTCATTTCGACAACGTTCGTTCCCGCTTCGGGTCTAACGCCGATCGCCAAGCCCGATTTGCCCATAAATATCGCTCCGCCCGTCTTTTTTGCGTTTCCAAGCTCGATCGTCGCCACGTCTTTTAGCAAAACGCGCTTGCGCCCGTCGGAAAGCAGAATCGTTTCGCCCGCGCTTTCGGGCGTTTGATATTTCGCGGCGGTGCGAACGCGATAAGATCGCCTGCCCAGATCTAGCGTCCCTGCGGATACGTCGATATTTTCGCCGCCAATGGCGTTAATTACGCTATCGATCGTCAGTCCCATCGCCGCAAGGCGCATAGGGTCGATCGTGATATGAATCTCGTCGTTGATCCCGCCCCTAGTCGTCAGCTCGCTAACGCCCTGTATGCGCTCGAATTGCTCGGTGATCTTATCTTCTAAAAAAGTCTGATAGGTCGCAATGTCGCGATCGTTTCCCTCTAACGTTTGAACCATCATCCAGATCACTACGGGGACGGTTTCGCCCGTAGCGCGAAGCACGGGCTTATCCACGTTGTCGGGGTAGTTTCGCACCTCGCTTAGTTTATTTGAAGTATCCAGCAAAGCTTTTTGCAGATTTGTTCCGAGTTTGAAGCGAAGCGTAATGCGCCCGCTTCCCGTGCTTGAAGAGCTTTCATACTCCTCTAGGTTTTCTATATTTTTCAAGACTTTTTCCTGCGGCTCTACGACCTCGCTTTCAATCTCGTAGGGCGTAGCGCCGCTCCAGCGCGTAATAACGGATATTTCGGGACGGCTAACGTCGGGCGTAAGTTGATAGGGTAGGCGCGTTAGGCTTATTACGCCGAAAAGCACGATAAGAATCAGTCCTACCGTGATCGCTACGGGTTTTGAAATGGCAAACTTGACAATATCCATCAGAGCGGTTTCACGGGTTGGTTGGGCATAATCCGTTCGTTGCCTTTGACGATCGCCTGCATTCCCGCTTTAAGCGTCGCCGATCGCAAAGCCGCGTTTTGTCCGTCGTAGCCCAAAATCTCCACGTTTGCCATCTGCGCCACGCCGTTTTCTATATAAAAGACGATGTCGCCGCCAAAGCGGTTGATCACCGCGTCGCGGTTGATCAGAAGGGCGTTTTCATTTGCCCGCGCCGCGATTTTCAGCGTCGCCTCCATACCCTCTAAAAGTTTCTCGCTCGGCTTTTCAAAGGCGACGCGGGTCAAAAACAGGCGCGAGCTTGGATCGCCTCTTGGCGATACGCCCGCGATTTTGGCGTCGTAATCTTTGCCCAAAACGTTCACGCCGACCTTTGTTCCTACGCCGATACGATCGATTGTCGTAGCGGGCAGATAGACGGCAAGCTCGATGCTATCGGTTTTGGCTAAACTGATCACGCTTGATCCCGCGCTAACATAATCGCCCACGCTAACGTGTTTTTCCACCACTACGCCGTCGAAGGGGGCGCGAATGGAGCGCTTTTGCCTCTCGATCTCTAGCGCTTTTAACTGCGCGGCTAAGGTTTCGCTTTGCGCGGCTAACTCTTGAGCTTTTAATCGGAATTGTTCGTAAGTTTGCTCGCTGACGCTATTTTGATCGAGCAGGGTTTTGTAGCGTTTGGCGTCCCTTGACGCCTGTTCGTCGCTCGCTTTTGACTTTTTGAGTTCGGCGGCTTTAGCGGCGATATTGGCGGATAATATCGCTATGTCCTGCGTGGCTAAAACGTCGCCCGCTTTGACGCGATCGCCCGTATCTACGGCGATCGTTTCAAGAACCGCCGCGCTTTGAGCGGATAATTTTGCCAACGTGGCGTAGCGCAAACTGCCCACATACGTTTCGCTGGGACGGATTGCGCCATTGATAACCGACGCGGTTACGACGGGCGCCGCCGCCTCTGCGGCAAAAAGCGGCGCGAGAGTAAGAACCAAAAACGCAAAAAACCTAATCATTTCATCGATCCTTATTTAGGCGAAAGATTATCAAAAATAATCTGTGAAGCCTCCGTGAAAATCTGACCTCCGTAAAATGATTGTAAAAGTTTTTGCCCTTCGCCAAACCTGGTCGTTTTCTTCTGTTGAACGCGAAAAATAAAGAGAAACGATCGGAAACGCTTTTTTTGGAAACCGCAAATTGAAATTAACCTTTGCCCGCCGCGACGTCCAAAACTTCGCGCGCTGGTTGAATTAGCGCGTTTTCGTATTGGCGGCGCCACTCGTTTGCGAAGGCGATAGGCAAGGATTTATTGGGATTGGTTAAAAAATGGATTGGTATTTAATTTAAGGGTTGATATAATCCGCATTTAGCCTGAACTTGAAATTAGACAAGGAGCTAGGTTATGCCAAACTATAATCAGCCAAATGTAAGCGAGATATTAGATCGCGCAAAAATAGCTTTGGATAATGAAAATTATCAAGAAGCCATAAGGCTTACGGTGAAGCGCTTAAACTCGATCCAAACTATGCGAGCGCCTACTACAATCGCGGACTCGCTTACTTAAAATTAGGCGATACTGGCAAAGCGATCGAAGATTACAATCAAGCGCTAGAGATCGATCCAGACTATGCGAGCGCTTACTTCAATCGCAGGATCGTTTATCATCATTTAGGCGATTACTCCAAAGCGATCGCGGATTTCGCGCAAACGATCAAAATCGATCCAAACGATGCCTACGCTTACAATAACCGCGCAAACGCTTATGAAAAATTAGGCGATACAGGCAAAGCGATCGCGGATTTTAATCAAGCGATTAAGATCGATCCAAACGACGCCGACGCTTACTTCAATCGAGGGATCGCTTACGATAATTTAGGCGATTACTCTAAAGCGCTCGCCGATTATACGCAAGCGATCGAGATCGATCCAGACTATGCCAACGCTTACAATAACCGCGGACTTGCTTACGACAATTTGGGCGATACCAGAAAGCGATTGCCGATTACAATCAAGCGATCGAGATCGATCCAGACTATGCGAGCGCTTACTTCAATCGCAGGATCGTTTATCATAATTTAGGCGATTACTCCAAAGCGATCGCGGATTTCGCGCAAACGATCAAAATCGATCCAGACGATACGGACGCTTACAATAATCGCGCCTTTGCTTACGCAGAACAAGGAAACTACAAACAAGCGACGCAAGACGCAAGAAAAGCGCGCGAATTAGGCGATTGTAAAGTATTGCAGTATCTCGGGCAAGAAAAACTATTGCGCGATTAAAAAACGAGAGAACAATATGCGAACGTTGTTGGATAAAAAGGGGCGCGAAGAACGAGATTTTTAATAGATAGCGGCGGGGCTAGTATGAGAGTGGGTTTGTCGGCAAAAGGTCGCGTTTATACGTCGCCGTTGCAAATCGATCGGCGGTTAATAGCGCGATCGGCAAAATGTAAGCTCGATCGCGCTAAAACTTACGTTTTAAGGATTCGCGGCAGAGTGATTCCCGTTTGCGATTGGTATTTGCCCTTGCGATCTTTATAGGTCGTTTCGCACAGATTGTCGCCTTGCAAAAAGATCACCTGCGCGATCCCTTCGTTGGCGTAGATTTTCGCGGGCAGAGGCGTAGTATTGGAGATTTCGATCGTAATATGCCCCTCAAATTCGGGTTCAAAAGGCGTAACATTGACGATAATTCCGCACCTTGCGTAGGTGCTTTTGCCCAAACAGATCGCCAGCGCGTCGCGGGGCATTTTGAAGTATTCGATCGTTCGCGCCAACGCGAACGAGTTGGGCGGAACGATGCAAACGTCGCCCTTAAAATCGACAACGTTGGCGACGTCGAAACGCTTTGGATCGACGACCGTCGCGTTGATGTTGGTAAAAATCTTAAACTCGTCGCTTACGCGAATGTCGTAGCCGTAACTCGACAGCCCGTAACTAATGATTCCTTCGCCTTCCATCCGATCGATAAAGGGCGAGATCATTCCGTCCTTTAGCGACTTTTCCCGTATCCAGCTATCCGCTTTTAACCCCATAAGCGCTCCGTTTAACTGCGTTTTCGCTATTATGCCGAAATTACACTCGCGCAATTAAAGGAAGAGCCTTGCTAAACCTTGACGAAATTAAGTCGCTCGCAGAATACCTAGAGAAAAGTTCGCTTTCAAAAATCAGGATCAAACGAGAAGACTTTAGCATAACCCTAGAACGCAATATCGCCGTAGCTTCCCCCGTTTTCGCCAGCCATATTCCGGCGCAGAACGTTTCTCAGATCGCCGCGCCAAACGCGGTTTGCGCCGCGCTGTCTAAAGAGGGCGAGGTGATCGCAAGTCCTATGGTCGGCGCTTTTTACCGCTCCCCAAGCCCCGATTCGCCGCCATTTGTAAATGTGGGCGATCATATCGCCAAAGGCAAACCGCTTTGCGTTTTGGAGGCGATGAAGATCTTTAACGAGATCGAAGCCGAATACGAATGTTCCATTCTTGAAGTTTTGGTTGAAGATGGGCAGGTCGTGGAATACGATACGCCGCTCTTTAGAGTGAAACGGAGTTAAAATGGCTCGAATCAAACGAGTTTTGATCGCCAATCGCGGCGAGATTGCCCTTCGCGCTTTACGAACGTTTAAGGAGATGGGCAAAGAGGTCGTTTGCGTATATTCTACCGCCGATCGAGACGCGAGTTATTTAGAGTATGCGGACGCGGCGGTCTGTATCGGCGCGCCTAAAAGCTCCGAAAGCTATCTTAATATCCCCGCGATCATCACGACGGCTGAAATTACCGAATGCGACGCCGTCTTCCCCGGTTACGGCTTTTTAAGCGAAAACGAGCATTTTGTAGAGGTTTGTTCGCGCCACAAGCTCAACTTTATCGGTCCCGGACCAGAGGTTATGTCGCTTATGGCGGATAAAGCAAAAGCGAAAGAGGTAATGCGACAGGCGGGAATCCCCACGATACCCGGCGTAGAAGGCACGTTAAAAAACGCCGAAGACGCAAAGAAAAAAGCTAAATCCGTCGGCTATCCCGTGATTTTGAAAGCCGCGGCGGGCGGCGGCGGGCGCGGAATGCGCGTCGTGGAGGACGAAAGCTACATTGAAAACGCCTTTTTAGCCGCTCGCGCCGAAGCCGAAAACGCCTTTGGCGACGGATCGATCTATATGGAAAAGTTTATCAAAGAGCCTCGCCATATCGAAGTTCAGATCATAGGCGACAAATACGGAAACGCGATTCATATCGGCGAGCGCGACTGCTCTTTGCAACGCCGTCATCAAAAGGTGATCGAAGAAGCTCCCGCGATATTCTTAAAACCAGAAACCCGCGAAAAACTCCTTGAAACCGCCGTGAAAGCGGTAAAAGCGCTCAAATATGAAAATGCGGGAACGCTAGAGTTTTTGGTCGATAGCGATCAAAACTTCTACTTTATGGAGATGAATACCCGCCTACAGGTAGAACACCCCGTCAGCGAGGCGATCAGCGGTTTGGATATTATCGAGCTTATGATCGCCGTAGCCGAAGGCGAAAAACTGCCCGATCAAAAAGATATTCGCTTTTCGGGGCATGCGATCGAATGTCGAATAACCGCCGAAGACCCCGTTCGTTTTCTGCCTTGTCCGGGTAAGATCAAGGATTGGATAGTCCCGGGCGGACGAAACGTGCGCGTAGATAGCCATTGCTACGCCGGCTATATCATTCCTCCGTATTACGATTCGCTAATCGCTAAGCTGATCGTCTATGCCTCTACACGCCAAAAGGCGATCGCCAAAATGAAAGAGGCGTTGCGCGAAACGAAAATCACGGGCGTAAAAACGACCGCGGAGTTTCACGCGAAAATGCTTGAAAACCCCGACTTTGTCGCCAACAAGTTCGACACCAAATACCTAGAACGCCATCTAGCCAGCATAATCGGATAACGCCCGCCATATTACCAAGACGGGCGTATTCTTAAACCCGTCTTTAACGAGGCAAAACCAACAAATCCCGTTATTCTCGCGAGCGCCCGCTCCGCTTCTCGGCGAGCTCTTCACAGAAATAACGGCGCTTGTAGGATTTACTGAAAATGCGTAAGATTTCTGAATACGGCGGATTTACCTACCAACAAAACAACGAATTACAACCCAATTTCTAATCTTGAATTAGCTTATTCTCGCTTAAATATTGCAACGCTTCGCCATTGCCTAATTCGCGCGCTTTTCTTGCGTCTTGCGTCGCTTGTTTGTAGTTTCCTTGTTCTGCGTAAGCGAAGGCGCGATTATTGTAAGCGTTGGCATAGTCCTTGTCGTCCGCGCAAACGATCTGCGAGCAGATCGCAATAAGCGCCAAAGCGCCAATAAATAACCGTCTCATAGGTTACTCTCCTTTTTTCTTTTCTTTGCGATTATGACGCTTTAATTGGAAAAGTTCATATATATATCGCACGTCATCTTTTGATCTGCGGCGTTGTTTTCCCAAAGGCGAACATAATCGAATATGTATACATCGATGGAATAACCTTCCTTATCATCATCTACTTTGCTATTCTTTGGTCTCTTGTCCGCCCCCCTCAATAATTCGATCGGTTTCATCTTAGTATCTGTTAGTTCTATATTGATTATTCGCGGATCGTTTGCAAACGAAAAATGAAAGCGAGAAGGCGTATCTATATGTAGAATGCCCGCATCTTTAATAATGGTTTTATCCTCCTTCTTTTGCCGTTCGAAAATTGGATAGGAAATGGCATATCCTATGAAATACCACTTTCTTTAAGTCGTTGAATGTCTGCGTCGAATCTATCGTTATAATGCTTATCGTGCGGGTTAAATACAAAATTCCCTCCGCTCTTTTTGCATTGTAATTCCGCTTCAATAAGCGGAGCGGTACTGCTTAAACGCATAGCCTTAAAAAATGCGTCGTAATAATACAACTTCTCATTCTCATCGTAAATACCAGCGTTCAAGCCGATTGCTAAAATAAGCGC
>JAISOU010000038.1 GCA_031275395.1 Helicobacteraceae bacterium
ATGGGTGGGTTTGCTCGCTATAATATATCCCAGCATTTTTATTTTTTAAATCGAAGCGCTACCCCCCCCCCCCCCCCCCCCGCAGGAGACGAAGACGGCGCGTTAATTTTACGCATTGAACGCTTCCTTATATAAAATAAAGACTAATACTAACGCAGCTTTTCTTAACGTTGATTTGCCTCATTTATCGCGTTGCAAACGCCGTTTCGAGCTTTACGCGGCGGTTTTTCTATCGCCGTTGCGGGAGTTAGCCGAAAGATAGATATTGATCGCCGCCATTTCGTTGCGCGGATCGTAGAGATCGTATTTTTCGTATTCGGCGCGCCACTCTTTGACCGTTCGTTGGACGGCGCGTTTGATCATCTCTTTTTCGTCGGCGATCGAGTCGTTTCTTTCAATACCGTTAGGACGATCAAGCAGCGCCATATCTTGAACGGCGGCGATCTGTTCGGGCGATCCGATCTCGCTACGATCATAAATATCTTGCAACTCTTCGTAACTTTTTGCCAAAGCGCGCATTTGGCGCATAGTCTGTTTTTGCAGGTTAGAGCCGTAGGGCGCGAGATCGTAAGTTTCTTTCCACTTTGAAAAGTTATCCGCCGCGATCAGGGCGATTTGCCTTTCGCATAAATCGATTATCCGCTTATCGTCAAAACGCGCCTCGTAAAGCGCCGCCCAGCCGTAGAGGTCTAAATCGAGCGCGGAGAGTTTGGCGAAGGCAAGCTCTTTAGCGGGCGTTTTTTCTTGCGCGACGCAGTAGATCTCAAGCCACTCCTTCATACGGGTAAGGCGGGCAAAATAGATCGAATAGATTTCGTCGCGGCGATCTTTATAGGCGTTGTAATATTGCGCCGCCTCGATCGGCTCTAGTTTTTCGGGGATTTCATACAGCCAAGCGCCGCGCTTGTCCTCTTTGGGCGCTTGGTTTTGCTCCGATTCGTCCTCCTCCAAAAAATCCACTTTTTACCTTATAGAGTTTTTCCTTTTAGGCGATACGCAAACGCCAACACCTCCGCCACAGCCGCGTAGAGCTTTTCGGGGATCGCTTCTCCTATATCGACAAGTTTATAAAGTTCTCGCGCCAAAGGCGGATCCTCTCTGATCGGAATGTTATGTTCTCTGGCGATCTCTTTGATCCGAATTGCGATGAGATCCGCGCCTTTTGCGACGACGACAGGCGATCGATCCTTGTCTTTTTGGTAGCGAAGCGCGACGGCAAAATGCGTAGGGTTTGTAACCACGACCTCCGCGCTGGGAATATCCGACATCATTCTTTGACGGCTCATCTGTATTTGAATACGGCGGATTCGCGCTCTGATTTCGGGGTTTCCCTCTATGTTTTTGAACTCGTCGCGCACCTCCTGTTTGCTCATTCTTAAACGTTTGAAATGAAAATAGCGCACCGTGCATAGATCGACGATCGCGAATACAAAAAAAACAGACAGCATAATCAGCGCGACATAGAGCGCCTTTTGCGCGAGCCACTCTATCTGCGCTCCTAACGGCAGGGTTTGAATATGCGGCAGCTCGGCGGTATAGTCCCACAGAAACTTCGCCGCGACTAGCATAGCGATACAAACTTTAGCCGTAATCTTAAATCCGTCCAGAAACTTCTGTTTTGAAAAGAGGTTCTTAAAGCCCTTGATCGGATCGAGTTTCTTAAAATCGGGTTGCAAAGGTTTTAGCGAAAAGATAAATCCAAACTGCGCTACGTAGCCGATCGCGCCGAATATAGCGACAAGAATCGCTAGAGGAAGGGCGAGTTTAAGCGTTTCTAGGACGCTCGTTAGCCCCGCGCCGGATAATAAGCTCATATTCAGCTCCCTGCCCGAATATGAAAGGCAGTAGCGAAAAAACGCCGTCAAACCGCTAACGATAAAACCAAACAGCGCCGCAAACCCTAGCGTAGCCGCGCACAGAGCGATAAAGCCCGCCATATCGACGCTTTTTGGGACGTTGCCCTCTTTTTTAGCGTCCTCTATGCGTTTGGGGGTAGCCTCTTCGGTCTTTTCGCCGCCGGTTTCGTCAGCCATTTAACATTTTCATCGAAAAATTAAGCCAAACCGCCCGATGAACAATCGCGCCGACGCTAACGGCGTCGATTCTGGTAGTTTTATAACGATCTATATTTTCTAACGTAATATCGCCGCTCGCCTCGATCTTGGTGGAGGGCGAAAGTTTGTCGCGCAGGGCGACGACGGTTTTGATCGTTTCTACGTCCATATTATCGCACATCGCAATATCCGCTTTCGCCTCAAACGCCGCTTGCGCCGTTTCGATCGTTTCGCATTCGACCTCGATCGTAGCCGTCCAAGGGATATTTTTCCGCGCCTTTTGTATAAACGCTTTTAGATCGCCGATCGTCGCAAGATGGGTGTCTTTGATCATCAGGCAGTCGTCTAATCCGAATCGGTGATTGACCGCGCCTCCGATTCGCGCCGCGTATTTTTCAAACCGCCGCAAAAGCGGGCGCGTTTTGCGCGTGTCCAAAAGCGCGATAGGGCAATCTTTTAGCCGATCGGCGTATCTTCGCGTTTGAGTGGCGATTCCGCTTGCGTGCTGCAACAGGTTCAAAAGGCTTCGTTCGGCTTGCAAAATCGCTATATCGTCGCCTCTAACCTCCAATAGTTTCGCGCCGCGATCGATTAGATCGCCGTCGCAAACGAAAAAATCCAGCTCCAAACGCGCCTCTTTAGCCAGCTCGATCGCGTAGATTTGCCCCGCGAAAACGCCCGCGCTTTTCGCGCCGACGATCGCTTTTGCGCTCTTTGGGCTTTGAATACGCGCAAAAAGATCGCCGCGCCCAATATCTTCGTCTAGGATACTTTTAACAAAATTGGTTATGTTTTGCGTCATTTTTTTTCCTAATTAAAATAATATAGCGTATGTTATGATATTTCACTTTTTTCATTAAGGAGAAAAAATGCGAAGCGTTTTTGTATCCAATCGGGTCGAAATGGGGGGGGGGGGGGGTTGCCCCTGCCTAGCGCTCAAATGAAAAGGCTAATAGTCACGGGCTTGTTCGCCTTTTTGACGCTAAGTTGCGGCGGCGGCGGCAGTAGCGGAGGAGGGGGCGGCGGCGCTAGCGATATAGGCGACGCGTACAAGTCCTTTCCGAGCTTTAACGAAAGCGGCTTAACGATTGAGCAGGGGGATGCGACAAAGTATTACTACTACTCCTCAAGCACGGCTACGAAGGCGGTTAACGATTTTGCGACCTCGTTGCGGCAACGGGGCTTTAGTTCGGGCGTGGGATTGTGCGATAATTCTGACGACTTCAATAAGATTGACGGCAACGTTTTAGCGTGCGCCGAAATATACGAGGACGGCGATTTTGACGTCAAGGTGATGAAAACTGGCGGCGCGGTTACCGATTCGGACTTTAACGGCTTATTTGGTTCTGTCCCCGGAGATCGTTATTATACGGAACGCCTACTGTGGATAACCTATAACGCCGCTTTTCTAAGCGCGGTAGACTCGTATAAGAACGCCCTTATAAGCGCTGGTTTTACGTGCGCTACTAATAGCGGCGTAACCAATTGTCGTAAAACTGACGGCGACCTCTACTATAACGTCGAGTATTACAGAATAGGTGGCAATGGGATCGTCAATTGGAGCGTTTTTGTTACCGGCGGCATTGTCGGTCCCGAGCCTGATTGCACGGTAGCCACTAATACTACTTACTTCCACGGTAGCGATTACGCGCACGACCCAAACGTGCGGTTTGCCCAAGGCGATCCGCTTGCCGTTTATCAATGGTATTTGAAAAACTTTGGACAAAAAAGCGGCTCCTATTACCCCGCGAACAAAATCGGCGAGGATATAAACGTTGAAGACGTTTGGACAACGTACAATAAGAAGGGACGCAACGTAACGATCGGTATAGTCGATTCGGGAACCGACTTTACAAACCCCGATCTTAAACCCGCCTATAAAAAGGAGCTTAGCTACAACTACTATAGCCGCTCAAATAATCCTTACCCCGTTTCCATGTTGGGTAGTTGCCCTCACGGCACAATGACGGCGGGCATAGCGGGCGCTAGAGGTTCTAACGGCGGCGTTATGGGAGTCGCGCCGCAAGCAAATCTGGCGGGATTGAATATAGGGCTTGGTTGCGGTTTTTCGCTTGGCGGCGCGGGTATATCAGACGCGCTCTACTCGGCTTCCCGCGCTATCGACGTTTCCTCTAATTCGTGGGGTTCTGTCGGTCCCACGCCGGATAGCGTTCTATTAGAAAACGCCATAATCGAAGGCGCGAAGTCCGGGCGCGGCGGCAAAGGAACGATCTATGTGTTTGCGGCCGGCAACGATCGGAGGCATAACGCTAACGGCAACTACGACTCCGCCCAAAGCCTGTTTGAGTCGATTAGCGTAGCCGCGCTTGCCTCCGACGGAAAATATACGGCATACTCCAATAAGGGCGCTAATCTACTGGTCAGCGCTTACGGAGGCGCTCAAACCTCTACAGCCTCCGGTAACACCGCAAACGACGCGTGGATATTTACCACAGATATTTACGGTTGCGCGAAAGGCGATAGTTATCGAGGAGAGTCGGCGATCCACCGCTCAAACAATCGCGGGCAGTATTCGGCGTATATGAACGGCACAAGCGCCGCCGCGCCGATGGTTTCGGGCGTGGTCGCGCTAATATTGGAGGCGAACCATAACTTAACGCAACGCGAGGTTCGCTATATTCTGGCGACGACGGCAAGGAAAAACGATTCGAACGATTCCGATTGGAAACAAAACGGCGCGAACCGGAATATCAACCACAATTACGGCTTTGGCGCGGTTAACGCTAAAGCCGCGGTCGAAAAGGCGCGAACCTTTACTTCGCTTGGAGCTTTGCTCAAAACAGAGAAAATCCAAACGATTGGCTCTAACCACAATTTTTCGTCGTCTCAAACAAAAAAGATCAATATTTCGGAGAGCGGAATAGGCAAGATCGAACATGTCGACGTTTGGGTAGATATAAACGACGCAAGCTCGGCGACAAAGTTAAATATCACGCTAAAGTCGCCTTCGGGAACCGTTTCGGAGCTTGCCTATAACGACTTTATCAACTCTGGAAGCGGAAGTAGCGCGGTTAATTGGCCTAAGGGATTCTTTAACGGCGGCAAGCGTTTTGGCTCGGCGCGGTATTTGGACGAGAGCGCCAACGGAGATTGGGAGCTAACGATTAGCGGCGGGCCTAACGAAGATCGCGAATTTAGAAGCTGGAAAATCAAAATCTACGGAAGGAGCAACTAATGAAACTCTGCCTTTTAGCGCTTCTCGGCGCGGTTACGTTATGCGCGCAGACGCTAGTTATCAAAGAGTCGCCGAATAGAAACGGCTACTATACGATCGCGCCAGCCCCGCAGGAAAGCGCGGCGCAAAGCTCGGGTAACGAAAGCGCGGCGCAAACGCCCGCCCGCTTTTATAGGAGCGGCGATCTTAAAAAGCGGATCTCTTCCGATAACGCCGTTAAGCCTAACCGCTTTTACAGATACGGCGATCCCTCGCAGGAGTATGTCTCTACAAACGCCCTGATCGTGAGTTTTGCCGACGCAAAGGACGCGGAGGCGATCAACAACTTCGCCGCGAAGTGGAATCTATCCAATCCGCGCCAAATTAGCGTTATGTTTAACACATGGGTTTTCGACAACCCTTCAAGCGACGACGATCTAACGCTTTCAAGTAAGATCGGGCAAAGCGAAAGCGATATTCGCTTCGCCAAACCGGACTTTATAGCGCATATCGAAATGAAGTAATCGATTTAGCAAGCGTTTAATAGACGCTTGCTATTTGAAACGATTCGCGCCGCGGCTATAATAATCTTACGACTTTGAGTTAGGATTTTGTATGAGGTTTTATTTTGCGGGCGCGATTGTTTTTTTATTGTTGGGCTGTTACGGATCGAGAAACGGCGGCGAGGAAGACCCTAATAGAGATCTAATCTGTAGCAGAACGACGACAAACGTTCGTCTTTTTGATATAAAAGATTACGAAGGGCAAAGAGTCTCCTCCCTCGACGCGCTTTCGGCTTATCAGTGGCATTTGAAAAACTTTGCGCAAAAAACGGGCGCGGGAACTAACGACTATTCATCAAAGGCGATTAGCTCTGGAGCCGATCTTAGAGTCGAATCGGCGTGGAACTACGCGACGGGAAACGGCGTAATAATCGCGGTGATCGATACGGGAATGGACGCCTCTCACCCCGATCTCAAGCCAAATTACAACGCGGCTTTAAGTTGGAACTACGTTAAAAATCAACAAGATCCCTATCCTTATAATACGACGGTAGCTTGCGCGCACGGAACGGCGACGGCGGGAATCGCGGCGGCAAAAGGCGGCAACGGCGGCGCGATCGGCGTTGCGCCCGACGCTACGATTGCGGCGTTAAATATCGGGTTTTGCGAGAACGCTAACGCTTCCAATAGCGAAATCGCGGACGCTCTTTCCGTCGCGAGGACAAGCAGAGGGAACAATCTGCCGATCGATATTTTTTCTAATTCGTGGGGCTGTCATCCTACCGCAAACCCGTGCTACGTCGCGTCCGAAACAGTAGAGGCGATTACCGAAGGGGCGGCTTACGGACGAAACGGTAAGGGTTCGATCTATATCTTTGCGGCGGGCAACTACCGCTACCTAAATGAGCGATCGGATCATAGCCCCCTCTTAAATCTTTTTGAAGTTTTGCCGATCGCCGCGCTAGACGCGCAGGACAAATACGCCATTTACTCCAATTCGGGCGCAAATCTGCTGGTTAGCGCGTATGGCGGTTACGGCGGAGATAGACCCGGTATTTTAACGACCGATATTGTCGGTTGCAATACGGGATTTAACGCGGATCGTTTTATGCAACATAAAGAGAATCGTTACGGCGGCTTTACGACGCTGATGAACGGCTCTAGCGCGGCGACTCCGATGGCGGCTGGCGCGGTCGCGCTAATGTTGGAGACGAACCATAACTTAACGCAACGCGAGGTTCGCTATATTCTGGCGACGACGGCAAGGAAAAACGATCCGAGCGATTCCGATTGGAAACAAAACGGCGCGGGCTGGAATATCAACCACAATTACGGCTTTGGCGCGATCGACGCGTATAACGCCGTTCAAACGGCGCGATCTTTCATCTCTTTCGGGGCGCTATTGGAACGCAACGCCTCCGCTTTCAACGCCAACCCGATTAACATTTCAGATACTCGGATCGCCAAGATCGAGTATGTCGATATTAACGTTAAATTAAATAAAAGCTACGACGATAAGTGCGGATTTAATTTAACGCTAAAACGCGACGGCGCGACCGACGCGGTATTTATGAAAAACGATCGTAGTTATAATATCGTTAGCGGCGGCGACTATCATTTTGCCACGCCTAGATTTTTAGACGAAAGCGACAAGGGAATTTGGAGTTTAACGCTTGATTATTTAACCCCGTCGTGTCCGAACGGTTTAGGTATCGACTGGTGGAAAATTCGCATAAGAGGGAGAAACTGAAATGAAAAATATCTTTATCATTTTAATCTTTGCGGTTGCGGCTTGCGCCGACGCGCAAACTATTACTATCAAAGAGTCGCCCGATCGCGTAAATTACTATACGATCGCGCCAAACCTGTCGCAGCAAACTCTAAGCGATAAAACGCAAACTAAAAAACCGAACAGATATTATCTTTTTGGCGATCCGAATCTTGAAAGAGTATCTACGGGCAAGCTTGTCGTCAGCTTTGAAAGCGAACCTAATATCGAAGAGTTTAGCGAACGCTATCATTTAACAAATCCCAAAAGAATCAGCCGGATGTTTTATACGTGGGTTTTTGAAAACGCGAGCGACATAGACGATCTAAATCTTGCCGCGCAAATCGGCGCGAACGAAACAAACGTTCGCTACGCGAAACCCGACTGGATTTCAACGGTTGCGATTCAATGAAACGCCGCGCCGTAGCGCTTCTGATCACGCTGGTTTTTATTGCCGCCGCGCTTGGGTTTGCGGCGCTTTTTTTTACGCGGACAAATCGCGCCGTTGAGCGCGTTGTCGCAAGCGAATCTACGCTTGAAATCAACGCTTTGCTCTATTATCTGGCGCACTCGGCGATAAAAGAGCTTGTCAAAACCGCGAAACGCCAAGCGGTCGCGATCTGCGCGATTGCCGAGAATAAAAAATCCTGCCAAGAAAAGGTTATGATCGAGATTTACGATATTTTTTATTCGCTGCCGTTAGCGTTTCAGATCGGCAAAAATTACGTAAATATTCGTTGCTCTCCTTCGGGAACAAAACCTAATATCAATCTGTTAAAGATTCCGGACGGAGTTAGCGAACAAGATCGCGATCATATAGCTTTCAGACGGCGCGATCGAACGGAACAGTTTCTGCGCGATCGTTACCGTCTTTACGCTTCGTGGCAGTTTTTTGAGCTTTTGGATTTTACCTTTGATACGAGCGGCGAGAAAAACGCCTATCTAAAAAACGACAAGCGGCTAAACGTCGCCAAACCAAATATAGAGCGCGGACGGATCGGCTCTCCTCGCCAGCTATACGCGATCGCGCAGGATTATGCGATCTTAACTCAGGACGAATCGGTTTTGAGTATCCCTTGGGAAACTTTGTTTAGCTACGAATCGCCAAATGATTTAATCGATTTTAACAATATGGACAGAGAGGCTTGCAAGCTTGTTTTTCATAATATGAACGGCGCGTGCGATCGCTTTAACGACGAAAGAGTTAGCCAAGAGGATTTAACCCGCCGTTATATCGACGCGAACCAAACTATTAACGATTTTTCTTTAACGTTTGGCTTTAACTCGTCGCTTCTGTGCAATATCAATTACGCCGTCGGTAAAAAAAACTTTCGCTACTCCTTCTACTATGATACTAACGCCGAAAAACTAAACGGCTTTCGCATCATCGAATAACCTAAAACTTCGTTTACGCCACAAACCGCCTACGCCGTTATTCCCGCTTCCCTTCCCGCCTTGCGCTCCTCCGCTTTGTTATGAAGCGGCGCTTCCTTCGCGATTGATGGTTGGAGAGCGCCTATCGCTCCGTCGCGGGAATGACCGAGCGCGGCGGTTTTGTTGGTAAATGCGTAAGATTTAGCGCTCCGCAAATAGCGCGAATAGGCGTTTAAGAGTCGATTTTCAAAACGGCTAAAAACGCCTCTTGCGGGATTGCTACTTTACCGATCGCCTTCATTCGTTTTTTGCCCTCTTTTTGTTTTTCAAGTAGCTTTCGTTTGCGGGTAATATCGCCGCCGTAGCATTTTGCCGTTACGTTTTTTCCAACCGATTTTATCGTTTCTCTGGCGATCACTTTCGCGCCGATACTCGCTTGGATCGCCACTTCAAATAACTGCCGATCGATTAGCTCTTTCATCTTGCCGATCAGCTCTCGACCTCTCGCTTCGGCTTTGGAACGATCGATAATCAAGCTAAGCGCGTCGACCGTTTCGCCCGCCACGCGAATATCAAGTTTGACTAGATTTCCCTCGCGGTATTCGATCGGCTCGTAATCAAAACTTGCGTATCCTTTTGATAGGCTTTTAAGTTTATCGTAAAAATCGCTTATCACTTCGTTGAGAGGGATTGCATATACGAGCATAACGCGATTTTCGCCCGCATACTCCATTTTTTCTTGAACGCCGCGCTTGGAGTTCAAAAGAGCGATCATAGCGCCCACAAACTCGTTAGGCGCGATGATCGTTCCCCTAGCGTAAGGCTCGAAAATCTTGTCGATCTGCCCCGCGTCGGGAAGCGCGGAAGGGTTTGAAACGAACGTTTTTTCGCCCTTAGTCGTCAAAACCTCGTAGGTAACGCCGGGCGCGGTAACGATCAGGTCAAGATCAAACTCTCTACTTAAACGTTCCTTAATCACGTCCATATGCAACAATCCCAAAAATCCCACGCGAAAACCAAAGCCGAGCGCGACTGAAGTTTCGGGCTGATAAGAGATGCTGGAGTCGTTCATCTTGAGCTTTTCCAAAGCGTCGTGCAGAGGTTCAAACTGCTCGGTTTCAATCGGATAAATCCCCGCAAAAACATAGGCTTTTGCCTCGTGATAGCTCGTTACGGGATTTTCGGCGCCTCCGATCGCGTCTGTGATCGTATCGCCCACGCGGGTTTCTCCTACGGTTTTCACGCCCAAAACCACAACGCCTATCTCTCCCGTTTTCAATTCGGCGGCTACGATATGCTCTATTGGGTGCGGATAGTAAAGCTCGTTTATTTCATATAGCTTTTGACTTGCCATCATCAAAACTTTTCGCCCTTTTTTCAGCGCTCCGTCAAAGACGCGAACTAACGCCAAAGCGCCCAAATAATTGTCGAACCAGCTATCGTATATCAGCGCTTTAACGGGCGCTTTAGGATCGCCTGTCGGCGGCGGGACTTTTTCTACGATCGTATCTAATAAATCGGCGATCCCAAGTCCGCTTTTTGCCGAAACGAGATTCGCGCTTGAACAGTCGATTCCTATAATGTTTTCAATCTCAGCTTTTACGCGGCGAACGTCCGCGCTTGGCAGATCGATCTTATTGATCACGGGCAGAATCTCTACGCCGTTTTCGATCGCCATATAACAGTTTGCGATCGTCTGCGCCTGAACGCCCTGCGTCGCGTCGACGACAAGTAACGCGCCTTCGGAGCTAATCAGCGACTTGCTTACCTCGTGCGAAAAATCGACGTGTCCGGGCGTGTCGATCAGATTTAGGACGTAGTTTTCGCCGCCTTTTTGGTAGTTTAACCGCACGCTTTGCGCTTTGATCGTGATGCCGCGTTCGCGCTCTATTTCCATACCGTCAAGCAGTTGATCGCGCATCTGCCTCGCGCTGACCGATCGCGTTTCCTGAATAATCCGATCGGCAAGCGTGCTTTTGCCGTGATCGATATGGGCGATAATCGAAAAATTACGAATGTTCCGCATTTTTGCCTTTAGTTAGCCGCGTTCGCCGCGCTTTTACGCTTCGTTAAAACGCGCAAATATACCAAATAAGCGCATTTGTTTTGCGCGGCGCGGCTCAAGGATCAGTTTTGCGAAGAATACCAAGGAAACAAACGGCGCGTAACAAGGGTAAAAAGCCGATCGGCTGTAAAACCCAACGCGCCCAATACGCCTATGCCTATAAACATCCACTCCACGTAAAAAAGCTGATTGCCAAGCGACATCATATACGCGATACCGTTCAGGCTACCGCTTAATTCAGCCGCCACAAGTACCACGAGAGATAGCGCGATGGCTTGGCGAATCCCCGTAAGAATAAACGGCAAAGCGGCGGGCAAAACGACCAAAAAGAGCGTATCAAAGCGGCTTGCGCCTAAACTCGCGGCGCTTTTTAGGTAGATCGTATTGACGTCGCGCGCGCCGATTAAAGTCGTAATCCAAACCGGAAAAAACGCGCCCCAAGCGATCAGTATAATTTTTGGCGACTCTCCAATCCCAAACCACAACACCACGATCGGCACGATCGCCAATACCGGCACGGCGCGAAAACCGTGAAAGATCGGTTCGGTAACGCCGCTAAACCATTCGACCCGCGCGGAAGCTACGCCGACAATCACGCCCAGCGTCGCGCCGATCGCAAAGCCCACGATCGCCCGCTCTAAACTGGCGACTATATGAGTCCATAATTCGCCGGAAGCAATCAAAGGCGCTAGGCTCTGCGCCACTTTAGACGGCGGCG
Organism: Helicobacteraceae bacterium; assembly: GCA_031275395.1. Lineage (GTDB taxonomy): Bacteria > Campylobacterota > Campylobacteria > Campylobacterales > SZUA-545 > JAIRNH01. The sequence continues at coordinate 11,658 of JAISOU010000038.1, forward strand.
GAAACAGCGCGGGATTTAACCGCGATATGATCGTCGGGGTAAGCTCCCATAACCCTAAAAATATGATCGCGCCCAATAGATTCAGCGTTATTCGTTTGAACCGCCGCGCTCGTTTTTTGCGTTGCGCCAAACGTTTGAATTCTTCTTGAAGTTCCGTCATTTTTCTAAATAGCTCCTCCGTATTGATTGCCGTAGAGTGCCTCTTCGATCGCTCGATACTCTAAAGCAAACTCCCGCGATCCGCGCAAACGCGGATAAGGCGCGGCGATCGTTCTGCTTCCCGCGATCGCGCCTCGCCGCATTACCATCGCGCGTTGCGCCAAAAAGATCGCTTCGTCTATGCTGTGCGTTACGAATAGAATCGTTACGCCTATATCTTTCCAAAGCCGCAATAGATCGCCTTGTAATTCGCCGCGAGTAAGCGCGTCGACCGCCGCGAAAGGTTCGTCCATCAATAAAACCGCCGGATGCGTTACGAGCGATCGCGCCACCGCCACCCGCTGCCGCTGTCCGCCGCTAAGCTCGTGGGGATAACGCCGCGCGCACTCCTCTAGCCGCACCATTTTTAACGCCTCTATAGCGCGATCGGTTCGCTCCGTTTTACCGATACCTAAAGATCGCAGTCCAAAAGAAACGTTTTGAATCGCGCTCATCCAAGGAAATAGCGCATACTCCTGAAACACGATCGAACGATCTGGCGCGGGCTTTTCTACCCGCTCGCCGTCAATTAGCGCTTCGCCCGCGCTAGGCGTTATAAATCCCGCCAATATATGAAGTAACGTAGTTTTGCCGCAACCGGAATGACCCAGTAAGCAGACAAACTCGCCGCTATCGATATTAAAACTAACGTTATCCAGCGCTAAAAACGGTTCGTTTTTGCCCTCGAAACAGCGGCTGACTGATCGAAACTCAATCATCTACTACCCTAAAATCCGCGATTTTTATCTGCCCTCGCTTGGATTTTAGCATTATCTTGATAAAATTAAGCGATTTACTTTACATTTAGAAGGATTAACGTTGGCTAGAAAACTGATTGAAACCCACTGTCATCTTATCGGAGCGTCGCCGATAAGCGAAAATCTTGGCGACAAGGTACGAACGCTATCGGATAAGATCGCGTTTCGCACAAGATATCCCGATCTATACGCGCAACGTATCAAGCTAGCGCCGATCGATCTTTGCGACGCGCTGCTTGCCGATATGGATAATAGCGGCGTAACCCACGCGATTATCCAGCAAGATTACGGCAGAGGCGATAACGATATGGTAGCCGCGCAAGTAGCCAAACGTCCCGATCGCTTCTTCGGTCTAGTCAAAATGCAACGTTATACCGATTTTATCAATCGAATGCCTACGCGAGAGGAGGCGCCGGCTTACAGAGAGTTTGCGGTTAAAGAGATCAGGCGCGGCATAGAGGATTTAGGTTTAGTCGGGGTAGGCGAGTTTTTCGCGCGGGTATTTACTAGCGAGGTCAATCCGGACAACATTCTGGAGGATTTCCGCCCGATCTTCAACGCGCTTAACGAATACAAAGCGCCCATTCAGATACAGACAGCTTGGACGCAGTTTCCCCATAATCTCTTTTACGGCGATCCGCTATGGGTAGATGAAATCGCGGGGGAATATCCGCGAGTTCCGATTATTTTGACGAAAATGGGACGCGGTTTTGAATCGCTTTTTGATAACGCTCTTATGGTCGCTATGCGCAACGCCAACGTATATTTTGATATTGTGGATACCAACGCCAACCATCTGCGCCGCGCTATAGACGCGATCGGTTCCGATCGAATTATGTTCGGTAGCGACTGGTGTTGCATAACTCGCTGGGTAAGAGAACCCGCCGATTGCTATCAGCGTTGCCTAAACCTACTAGATCAGGCAAACGCTACTCCAGAAGAGCGCGAAAATATAGAGTGGCGAACGGCCGCAAAGGTTTTCAACCTAAAGATCTAAACCGCGTCAAGCGCGCCGATTCCTTTGGCGCGCCCCTCGTTCTACGAAAGATTAACGCGATCGGCGGCGATCTTTTTAAGCGGTAGTTCGTAGATTACGCCGCGCAAAATCTTACGAAGATCGCCTTTCGGTTCGGGCGAAAGCCCCGACTCGATCGCCCACTGCGCTTCAATAACAAGATCGTCGATCAGCGATTCGTTAAAATTAACGCTAAAATCGAGATGTTTAGCGGATTTTTGAATCTCTTCCGCGGGCATACGAATCCGAGCGCTTATTAAATCGGCCCATTTTGTATCTTCTTTTATCCGTTTATCGGCGTCCAAGAACGCTTTAACCGTTCGTTCTAGTAGCTCGCCGCGTTTGGCGATCGTCTGATCGTTGGTAAGTAGCAAGTGGTGGGAAACAAAGAACTTTTCAAACCCCTCTTGCGTAAGCAAAAACGCTTTACCGCCGCTTTTATCGATCGCCGCTTTTGCCGACATAAGCGACCACGAAAACGCGTCTATATCGCCGCGCACAAGAGTATTGACCAGATCGGACGGAGCGATATTGATAAGCGTTACGTCGCTATCTTTCAAACCCGCGTATTTAAGGTATCTGGAAACGAGATACTGCCCGCTTGTGCCCGTAGGCGTTCCGATCTTTTTGCCTTTAAGCGATTGCGGATCGTTCGCGCTAACGCCGCGCCCCTCTATCGACGCGATTACCATATCCCGCGTATGACGCGTGAAATCTAAAACCGCGTGAAGCGAAATGCCGCGCAACAGCGAAAAGACTAGCGGCGTATCCGTCGTCGTGGAAAAAGTGGCGGAATCCGCGAGCATCGCCTGCATCGCGTCGCGACCGTTGGTAAAATCGCGCTCCGTAACCTCTACGCCGTTCTTTTCAAAATAGCCGCCGGCATTAGCGACAAACGCGACAGCCCAACTGTAATTGGTCGAAGCGATCGCAAGCGTCGCGGCTATATTTTTAGCCGCTAGCGCTTCTAACGGCGAAAGATAGGCTAACGCGCCGACCGTTCCCGTAACCTTCAAAAACTCTCTTCGCGTAATTTGCGACATACTTTGCCTCCGTTTTAGTCCTGCGGCGGAATAATACAATAAACTAAATAAACTCGATTGATATACTTAAGATAATTAAACAGCAAAAATTAGCTTTGGCCGTCAAAAGCGCGTAAGCGCATAATTCTTGTTTATGAAAAGCTCCTACGATCGATCGAGCGCGAAGCCACGCGGCAGAAATCCGCGAAAATCGTCGCGTTTCTAAACCCGCCTTTTAACAAGGCAAATCCCGATTTATTGCGCCCTCTTAGCGTAAAAGTCGTTTTTGAACGCTTGCCATTCGCCGTTTAATATAGCCGATCGAGCCAATCGCGTTAGCGTTAGATAGTATCGGAGGTTGTGGAGCGTGGCTAGGCGGTAGTAGGTCAGTTCGCCCGATCGAAAGAGATGATTTAGATAGCCTAGCGAGTAGTTTTTGCAGGTATAACAGTCGCAGCGCGGGTCGATCGGCGCGTTTTCAAGCGCGTAGCGGGATTGTTTGACGTTGATCTTGCCAAAACTCGTGAAAAGCGTTCCGTTTCGGGCGTTGCGCGTGGGCATAACGCAATCGAACATATCTATTCCGCGATCGATCCCTTCAATCAGGTTTTCGGGCGTTCCGACCCCCATCAGATAGCGCGGTTTATCGGCGGGTAAAAGCGGCGCGACAAAGTCGATCGTTTGATACATCTCGTCCGCGCTTTCTCCCACGCTAAGCCCGCCAATCGCGTAGCCGTCGAAGCCAAAGCCGTTATACTCGATCGCCGTAAGCTCCGCCGCGCTTTGAGCGCGAAAGCCTTTATCGGTACCGCCCTGAACGATCGCGAATAGGTTTTGGTTTAACGCCTCGCCTTTTTCGCGCGTCTGGACGAGATATTCAAGGCTGTTTCGCGCCCACGCGCTTGTGCGCTCGACAGACTCCCTTAGCCGTTTAGGTTTTGCGGGCAGGGCTGGCACGTCGTCTAAAACCATCATAATATCGCTTCCTAATTTGCGTTGCGTTTCGATCGCCTTTTGCGGAGTAAAAAAATGCGGCGATCCGTCTATATGGCTTTGAAACTTCACCCCTTCGTCGCCGACTTTCGCGCTTTTTAGACTAAAAGCCTGAAAACCGCCGCTGTCGGTAAGAAACAAGCCGTTAAATCCCGTCCAGCCGCGCAATTTGCCAAAACGTTCCACCGTTTCCGCGCTCGGTCGCAAATAGAGGTGATAGGTGTTGGCGAGGATAATTTGCGGTTTTAATATCTCGTTTAGGTCGATCGCGTCTAGCGACTTCACCGCGCCGGCGGTTCCGACGGGCATAAAAACCGGCGTTTCGATCGCGCCGTTTTCAAGCTCCATTCTCGTAGCGCGAGCCGCGTCGTCGTTCTTTTCTAAAACAAAACGCATTAAAGTTTTACGAAGACGCTAAAGCGCGCAAGGATCGTTTGCATAGCTAATTCTATCATCGGCGGGTTGAAAGGCGAAATCGCTTCTACTCTCTTTTAATTTTTGATCAGCTCGCCAAATTGCGCGAAAATAAAAGGCGGAATAGCGAACGCGGCATTATGCGTTTCGGCAGAATAGTAATCCAGATCGTCTAGCATATCCGCCTTTTGGAGCTTTAGATCGGCGGTTGGGTGCGGCTTTTTGGAGGCGAAAATATAGCCGTTTATAGCGCCGTCTAGCGGAGCGAACGCGCTTAAAGCGCAAGGTATTACGAAACGGCACGATTGGTAGGCTTTAAGGCGCTCGCTATCTAGCGCGCCAAACGCTTTTAGCAAAACGCCGCCTTCGGATAGCTTCATTAAAAGCGCTTTCGCTTCGTCGTTGTTTGGCTTTTGCCCTCTTAGATCGACGATCGCGTCGTATTTTTCGTTTAGCGATTCCGCGTTGGTCGTTATAGAACCGCTTTTCCATACGATCGCGTTTTCGTCGTAGTCAAAATCCGCGCCGCGAAGCGAGCAGATCGTAATCGCCGTCTTGTGTCTGGCTATTTCGCTCAACAAAGCTTCTTCCACAACCTCCCCCAAAACCAACGTCGATCGAGGCTTATCAAGAACGCATAGCGGTATATGCGCCGCCGTTTCCGCAATTATCTTTTTCATAGTCATAACGTAGTTTATCGTCGTAAAGCTAAAATCCT
>JAISOU010000072.1 GCA_031275395.1 Helicobacteraceae bacterium
ATAAATCTCCCGATAACAGCGGAGCTATTTGCGACGAATTAGCTTTGCTAGATAGCCGTATCCGCGTTATTCATAACGCGGAGAATCAAGGCGCCTGTTTGGCTAGAAAAACGGGATTAAAATTACGCAAGAAAAAATCGGCGAAAATAAGCCGTATTTTTTCTTTTTTCCGATCGATATAGCTTATTGTAAAGAACATTTTGATTATCTACCAAACGCAGAGTTTATATCGCATAGCGACGCGCCCATAGTAGATTCTTATATGATCTCAAAATGCAAACGCGCGGTTATCGCTAGTAGCTCTTTTTCGCATTGGATTGTTTGGCTAACCGATCGCGCGGATAAAATCGTCTTATATCCTCGCTATCACAATCGGCAAGAAAAAAGTTGGGGCGAAATGTCAAGTCCAAAACATTGGATCGCGCTCGATAATCTAACGTATAGCTTAACGCCGCAAGCGTAAAAACAATAGCGTTCTAATCGATCGCCGCGATCGCTTCTAATTCTACTAGCGCGTTTTTGGGCAGTTGTTTAACGACAATCGTGCTTCTTGCCGGTTTATGTTTGCCAAAAAACTCCGCGTAGAGCGAATTAACCAACGTAAAATCGTTAATATCCGTTAAAAAAAGAGTCGTTTTCAACACCTTATCGATTCCGCTTCCAGAAGCCTCCAAAACCGCTTTTAGGTTTTCAAAAACCCGCTTCGCCTGATTAGCTACGCCGCTACCGACAAACGATCCGTCCGGTTTAAGAGCGATCTGTCCGCTCGCGTATACAAGATTGTTATGCGTAATCGCTTGAGAGTAAGGCCCGATCGCCGCAGGGGCGTCTTTTGTGGATACGATTTTCATTTTTTCTCCTTAATCGGTTTCAATAAATCGCGCCGTTTCTAGCGATCATTAAAAATCGCCTATATTAAACGATAAACCAAGATATAGATGTTGTATATCTTTCACGCTAAGATCGCTAGGCTCGGAGCCAAAACGTTTCAGGTAGCGATAGGCAATCTCCATCTGCATATTTGGAAAACGATTGTCTAATAAAATAATGCCAATCGACAAGCCGCCAAAGGTAATATCTTCCGCTTTTGGCGCCTCTTTATGGCGGTAGTTAAGCGATCCTGCGTCTATGCCTAAAAACCCGTGAATAAACTCGTCGGAAGGGTCGATCAGATGAGCGCCGATCGTAGTCAGCGACGCTTTTTTGCTCTTATCAAATTCGTCGTACGTTCCAATCACGCGAAAATTATCCGCCATATATCCTAGCGCCAAACCTGCGCCCCAGGGTCGTTTATCGTCTTTCTCGGTTCCTACGCCCTTATAGCTTCCCTTTTGATCCGCTATACCATATCGCGCTCCGATAAGAACGCCCGCGTTTAACGTAACCAGCGCCGCGCAAAAAACCAATAACAATCGCCACATTTCAACCCCCTTTATACTTTTGCAAGTTTACCCAATTCTTTTTCTTAGCGCTTCGTTTACTTTAGCCGGATTTGCCTTGCCGCCGCTCTCCTTCATAATCTGCCCCACAAAAAAACCGAAAAGTTTCGTTTCGCCATTTTTGTATCTTTCGACGTTCGCGGCGTTCGCGCTCAACACGCTATCCAGCGCCGATTCGATCGCGCTATCGTCGCTTACCTGCTTTAATCCTAGTCGTTCGATCGCCGTATCGACCTCGCCGCCGTTTTCAAAAAGATAATCCAACGCCTCTTTGCCCGCTTTGGCGCTGATCGTAGAATCTTCGATCCGCTCGATCAGTTTTGCCAGCGTCTGCGGGCTAACGGGGCTATTTTCGATCGTCTTTTGCGATTTGTTCAATCTGCCCAAAAGCTCGGTAGTAAGCCATGAAACGGCGTTTTTGGGCGCGAGATTATGTTCCATCAGCGCTTCAAAAAAACCTACCAAAACCAGATCGCCAGTAATAACCCCCGCATCGTAAGCGCTTAAACCAAACGCCTCCACATAGCGTTTTCGTTTTTCGTCGGGCAGTTCGGGCAGTTTTTTCGCCTCCTCCAACGTCGCCTCGTCTAGCGACACGGGCAACAAATCGGGATCGGGAAAATAGCGGTAGTCGGCGGACTCCTCTTTGCCGCGCATCGATCGCGTTTCGTTTTTCGCGCTGTCGTAAAGCCGCGTTTCCTGCCAAACTTTATTTGCGTAATCTCCGTCTTCCCACGCTTCAATCTGCCGCGCAACCTCGTAATCGATAGCCTTTTGAATAAACTTAAAGCTGTTCAGGTTTTTTATCTCCACGCGTGGATAGAGCTTTGGATCGCCTTTTGGTCTGATCGACACGTTCGCGTCGCAGCGAAACGAACCTTCCTGCATATTGGCGTCGCTAATGCCCAGATAGCGCGCGATCGCGTGGAGCTTTTTAAGAAACCTTGTCGCTTCGTCGGCGCTTCGCATATCGGGTTCGCTTACAATCTCAAGAAGCGGCGTACCGGCGCGGTTTAGATCGACAAGCGAATATGCGCCGCTATGTATATTTTTGCCCGCGTCCTCCTCTAAGTGCGCCCGCGTAATGCCCACGCGCTTTTGCGTCCCGTCGTCGTAGTCGATCATCAAATATCCGTTTTCTACGATCGGGTGCGTAAATTGGCTGATCTGATAGCCTTTGGGCAGATCGGGATAGAAGTAGTTTTTGCGGTCAAAAACGCTTCGTTTATGCACGGTCGCTTTGATCGCGTTTCCTAGCTTTGCCGCCTTGACAAACGCCTCGCGGTTAGGAACGGGCAACGCGCCGGGCAGAGCCAAACAGACGGGACAAGTATGCGTGTTGGGCGCGTCGCCAAAACTTGTGGCGCACGAACAAAACATCTTGCTTTTGGTATTTAGCTGGACATGAACTTCTAGTCCAATCACCGTTTCAAACTCCATCTTTAACTCCTAAAAAATATCTGATCGACGCAAAGGCAAAAACGCCCGTTTCGGCGACCGCCGCAATCTCGCGATCGTCTATAATTCCGCCAAGAGCGATCGTTTTCTTGCGTATTGTAGGCTCTAGCGCGTTAAGAAACGTCGCGCCTTTTGGTTCGCCTTTGTTCGGCGTAGCGAAAATCGGCGAAAGCGTTACAAAATCCGCGCCGTTTTTCAAAGCGCGTTTCGCCTCGTTCGCGCTATGGCAACTTGCGATCGTAAGCGGAAGCGATCGCGCCGCCGCTTTGATCTCATAGCGGCGATTCGCGCTTAAATGAACGCCGCATCTATACGCTTTTGCCAAAAGATAGTCGTTATGCAAAACCAAACGCGCCTTATACCGCCTCGCCTGAAACAAAAACCGCCGCGCAAGCGCGGGATAGTTTCGCGTTTTTTTATCGCGCAGGCAGATAAAATCGGGGCGTAGGCGATAGGCTCTAGCCAAAAGGTTTGAAAAATCGCGTAGCGGATAGTAGTTAGGATCGGCGATCATATATTTTTTCATTGCGGATCGCCAAAGCGAGCTAATCGCGCTTTAGGCTTTTTAAGATCGCCTCTAAGAGGGCGGTTTGTTTTTTTGATTGCGTCGCGATCTCGCTTAATTTTTTCGCGCCCTCTAAGATCACGACGACGATCAAACCCGGGACTAGCCCCAAAACCGCCGCGCAAACCGCGCTAAACGCGCCTAAAGGCAGAGCGTATTGAAACGCCAAATACGCCCCGCCGATCGCCCCGACCCAAGCCGCGCCAACCGCAAAACCGACAAACCACTCAAAGGCGTAATTGTTAATGGCTTTCTTCCTCTAGGACGACCGCGCCGCTGATATAAACGTAGGTCAGTATCATAAAAATAAACGTCTGCAAAAGCCCAAAGAAAAAGAGCATAAAAAACGCCGGCAACGGCAGAAGCGGCGGAACTAAAAGAAGCATAACAAGCAGGAACATATCGTCGCCCTTGACGTTGCCAAAAAGTCGGAACGAAAGCGAAATAATCCGCGAAAGGTGCGAAACGATCTCTACGGGAAACATCAGCGGAGAAAGCCATTTAACCGGCCCCGCAAAGTGCGCGAAATAATGGAAAAAGCCGTTTGCGCGGATACCCTCGAAGTTGTAGTATAAAAAGACGATCAACGCCATAACCAGCGTGATATTGATGTTTGCCGTAGGCGACTCAAAGCCCGGGATAATGCCGAGCATATTTGAAACAAAGATAAACAAGCCCAAAGTTCCGATCAGCGGAAGGTATTTTCGCGCTCTAGCTTCGCCCATCATATCCGCGCCAAGTTTTAGCGTCCCCTCCACAAACCACTCGATCGCGTTTTGCAGACCGCTCGGCACGCTTTTAAGGTTGCGCGTCGCCAAAAGCGCCAAAACCGCGACGATCAGAATGACCAACGCGCTATGCTCTAGCATTTGATAAACAAAAAAGTTCTTGTCGCTATGCTCCGCTAACCCAAGCAGATGATTAAGCCACCCGCTAAACGTAAAAACTCTCTCTTCCATAAGGCTACCCCTTTTTGGCCTAAAAATTAACGCTTAGCATATCCAAGCGCCGCTTAGAAACCAATTTCTTTAATATCCGCGATCGTCAAAAACCGCCTGTATATCGCGGCGAGCAAGCTCAAACGATTGGCGCGGATAGCGGGATTTTCGACATTAACCATCACGGCGTTAAAGAAGCGATCAAGCGGCTCTTTTAACGCAAAAAGCGCCCCCAATAGAGCCGATACGCCCTGCGCGTCGATCGAGCCAAACGCCTCGTATAGCTCGCGCTCCTCTTTGGTTTCAAACAGCGACGGATCTGCGCCTCCTAAAGCGCTCAACTCCTGATCTTTTAGAATATTCGCCACCCGCTTGAAAAGCGAAACGTTCTCTTTGAAACCGTCGTTTTTGGATATTTGCTCTAGCGCTCTCGTTTTTTGCGCGATCGTTAAAACGTCGTCGTCGCCCGTAGCCAAAACCGCCTTTAAGATCGGCTGCGTCGCGCCTAAAACAAAGTAGAGCCGCTCTTTGAAAAATCCCTCGAGAAGCGCGTAATCAAAAGGCTTGTAGAGATCTTTAAGCGATCTTATAAACGCGCCGATCGGCAAAGCCAGATTGCGATCGACGGCGATTTTTGCGATCGAGGCGGCGGCGCGGCGAAGCGCAAGCGGATCTTTACTGCCGCTTGGGATCAGTCCGATCGAAAAGAGCGACATAAGCGCGTCGATCTTAGTCGCGATCGCAAGAAGCGCGCCCGTTTGCGTTTTTGGCGGCGCTCCTTCCTCGCCAAGCGGCAGATATTGTTCGTAGATCGCTCGCGCTACCGTTTCATTTTCGCCGAGCTTCAAAGCGTAACGCATACCCATAACGCCTTGCAATTCGGCGAATTCATACACTATTTGCGTCGCCAGATCGCGCTTGCTCAAAGCGGCGGCGCGATCGATAAACTCGTCTTTGATTCCGAAAAAACTTTGCAAACGTTTGACGATCTCGCGTTCGCGCTCCTGTTTATCCCAGATCGTTCCCAAGCCCTGCGCGTAACTAATCTGTTTTAGCGGCTCGTCTTGCAAGCCGTTTTTAAGGTCGTTTTGCCAGAAAAACAGCGCGTCGCTTAAGCGCGGGCGCAACACCTTTTCGTTGCCCGCTATTACCGCTGAAAAATCGTCGGTTAAAGCGTTGGCGACTACGACGAATCGATTGGTTAATTCGCCGTTTTCAAAGACGGCAAAATAGCGTTGGTTGGTCTTCATAGACGCGACGATAATCTCGCTGGGAAGCTCCAAAAACCGTTTGTCGAAATCGCCTAAAAGCGCGGTCGGATATTCGGTAATCGCTATAACCTCGTCCAAGAGATCCTCGTCGATCTCTATTTTAAGCCCGCTATTTTTTTCGATTTGCTCAAACTGCTTTAGAATCGTTTCGCGCCGTTTTTGCGCGCCCAAAATCACGCCGCGATCGGCTAAAAAGGTTTTGTAATTTTCGGCTTTTTCGATCTTTTGCGGCTCAAAGCTGTGCGATCGGTGCGCGAAAGTAAAGCCGCCCGATTTAACGCCGAAAAGCTCGCAGTCAATCGTTTGATCGCCATAGCGCGCGATCAGCCAGCGAACGGGGCGGGCAAACTCGTAAGAAAACGCGCCCCATCTCATCGTTTTGCCGACGTTCAGGCTTTTCAAAAAGCCCTCTAGCATAGCGCCCAAAACCTTTTCCAGCGGCTTGCCCTCGACGCGCTTTTCATAGGCGAAAACCTCGCGCCCTTTTTGAATCGATCGGATCAGATCGGCGCTCGTCGCCCCGCATTTTTTAGCAAAGCCGATCGCGGCGCTCGATTCCAAACCGCTTGAAACGGGAGGCCCAAACAACGTTTCCGTAAAACTATCCTGCGCGCAAGGAAACGCCTTATGAAAAAAAACGAAACGGCGCGGCGTAAAATCAAAGCTAAACGGCGAATCAAAACCAAACTCTTTTAGCGCGTTTTTATACTTTGTTTCTATCGCGCCAAGCTCGCGCAAAAGCGGCGCGGCGGGTAGCTCCTCAAACCCAATTTCAATCAAAAGCGGTTTCAATGCAGACCTTTAAGGTTTTCTATCGCGCGGATTTTAGGCAAAAGCCGCTTTGAAGGCGCTTAAACGTTCCTTTTTATATTCTAAAGAAAAGCCGGGCGCAAAACCGCGCCGACATATTTCTAAATCGGATCGCCGCGACTTAGGCGTAAGACAAGTCGCGGTTTGCGCGGGCGCTTATGGAGCAAAACCGCGTCTAAACTACGTCGCAAAAGGGCGGGGCTAAGCCTACAAGCGGGCGACGTAAGAGGCGCTAAGCAGATCGTGGAGCGTTTTTTTATCCTTGCGAAAGGCGGGAAGCAAAACGCCGATTACGCTTAAAAAACTAACGCATTCGCAAATAAAACGCAGGCAGGCTTGCGGAAAATAGATCGTTTTATTTGTTTTTTCGCCCAAAACGATCAGGCGCATATATTTCTTCCCCGGCGTGTAGCCTTTGCGCGTCCAGAACCAAAGGACGATCGCGCCGTAAGCCGCCGCGAGCGTAAGCCACGCGATAAGCGGCTTTTCTTCAAAGCCGATCGTTTGGTGGATAACAAAGGTAAGCGGAATGACGATCATAAAAATATCGACGATCGACGCGGTAAATCTAGCCCAAAATCCGGCGCGTTTAATTAAAGCCATAAAACATTTTAGAAAAAATGGGATAAAACCTCGAGCGTTCATAGGTTTTGAGATACTCGCGACGCAAAATCCGTCGAATGGCGGCGTTATTGCAAAGAAGGCGGGGTTACGCTAAAGCCGCAAGAATAACGGAAAAGAAGCGCGATCAAAAGAGTTTCTTCAACAAAACATAGGGCGATTTCAAAAAAAATTCAAAATGATGAAAAATTAAGCGCTTATACGTAAAGAACTTTTAAGGTTAGTTGTGTAACATTCGACTTCGATATTAAATATCAGTCCTACGACTGCAAAGGAGCTTCAATGATTTCAACCTCTACCAAAGCCTTGCTTCTTGCTATGGCTTTAACTCTGCCTATTCAGGCTCAAGATGAAGGATCAACCCTTCAAACGACAACCGATCAAACCCCGATCGCCGATCAAACGCAATCAAGCGTTTCAACCATAAACCGCGAAAGCAACGAAACCGATCGCGCTTCCGCAGACGAAGCGCTCAAACTC
>JAISOU010000016.1 GCA_031275395.1 Helicobacteraceae bacterium
AAGCCGCTTAACTGCGATCATTGTAGCGCGACAACCTTAAAATCCGCTGGATTTTGAGAAGTTTTTATGAAAGTTTAAGGGTTTTTTGGGGGTTTTGGCGTTGAGCGGGGGAATAACCGCCTAAAACGGTTTTCGTAAAACGGCGTACGTCAAATCGCCGCGCTAACTTAAGCGTTAGCGTTTTGCAAGCCACGATATAATTTCGCCTTCGATCTCGTTTGGAGCGATCGGTTTTGGAGCGATCGGTTTTTTGGCAAATAGGTTTAAGATCGACGGGTAAATCGCTATATCAAAACGTTTAGAAAGCTCCAAAAGAGCCTCTTTATCGCCGTATATTTTTCGTTCGATCGCGTTTAATATCGTAGGGGCAAACTTTGTCCATTCGGCGGTGGAGCAGATAACTTTTACGCGAGATTCTCCCAACCGCGCCGCTTTCAAGCAGGTTGCGGTATGCGGATCGATCATATAGCCGCTTTGCGCGTTTTGCGCGATCGCCGAAAAAACCTCTTTTTCGTTCGACCAAGCCGCTTCAAAAACGTTTTGCAATAGATCAAGCTCCGCCGCTTCAAGCCTAAACGCGCCTTTTTGCGCGAGATCTTCCATAAGCGATCGCGTTCTTTGCTCGCCGAACAGATCAAATAAAATCCGTTCGACGTTGGAGGATTTTAATATATCCATAGCGGGAGAGCTTGTGGCGATCAGTTTGCGCTTTGTTAGATCGTAGCGCCCCGTAGCGATCAGATCGGTTAAGATATTATTGTCGTTGCTGGCGATAATAATTTTTGCGATATTAACGCCCATTTTTCGCGCGTAATAAGCGCCCAAAGCGTTGCCAAAATTGCCCGACGGAACGATAATATCAATCGCCTCGCCCTCTTTAATTTCTCCGCGTTTTAATAGCTCTAAATAGCCGCGAATATGATAGATAATTTGAAATAATATTCGTCCGAAATTAACCGAATTAGCGGCGCTGAGTTTTCTTGCGCTCGCCTTGATTTTTTCGTTGAAACTTTCGCTTGAAAGCAACGTTTTAAGCGCGGATTGCGCGTCGTCAAAGTCGCCCTTGATCGCTATAACTTTTAGGTTTGTCGCCTCTTGAGAGATCATTTGAAGTTTTTGCGTTTCGCTTGTGCCGCCGTCGGGATAGATACAAACGACCTCCGTATCGGCGCGGTTTGCGAAAGTTTCCAGCGTGGCGGGACCCGTATCGCCGCTGGTGGCGGCTAGAATTAGATATTTTTCGCCCCGTTTTGCGGCTAGGCTTGAAAGGATCGCGCCGAAAGGTTGCAAAGCCATATCCTTAAAAGCGCGAGTGGGACCGCGCCACAACTCCATAACAAATAAACGCTCGCTAACGCAAACGAGCGGCGCGGGATTGCTCGGATCGTCGAAACGATCGTATGTAGATAGCGCTTCGTCGATCGTTTTTTCGTCCAGATCGACCTCGAAAAGTTTTAAAATCGTTTTGCTTAGATTGCGATAGCTTAGCTCTTTAAGGGCGCTTAGATCGCCAAGTTTCGGCGTCGTTTTAGGCGCGTAAAGCCCGCCAAAATCCGCCGCGGGGTTCAAAACCGCTTCGCTAAAAGAAACGCTTTGCCGTCCTGATTGCGCCGCGCCGCGAGTGGGATATAAACGCATTATCGCTCCTTATTGATCGCCGTTTTTACGGGTGATTATAACAGGCTATTGTCAATCGCGCAAAGATTAAACGCTATTAAATCTAATTTCGCGTATAATTTCGCCCGATCAAAGGAGGTTTATGCGCGGATTTATCGCCTATACGGTTTGGTATTTGGTTCGTCGATTTTTTCGAATATTATGCTCCATTATTAAACGTTGTTATTTTATTAAACAAAAACGGCGGCAAGAGCTTATCGATCGCTTTGAAGCCAAGCGGGGGCATTTATATTTAACGATATATCAATATATTTTTGCGACTTTTAGCGCTCGGCAAGCCTCCGCGAAAGAGCCGAAAAAATATATTTTCTGCCGACCGCGCGGCGGGCTAAACGATATTCTTTGCCAAATAGCTATTTGTATATTTTACGCTATAAATTATCGCCGCGTTCTTTATATCGACGGAACAAGAAGCGGATTTTTAGACGATCTTGGGCGTTACTTTGTTTGCAGAGCGCCGACCAGAGAGAGAGAGAGAGAGAGAGAGAGAGAACTGAAGCCTTCGGCTTCAATAACGCTTTGCGAAACATTTGCTTGCATACTCATAACCTAACTCCTTGTCAAATTTCAAGTTCAAACTAAAAGCGGATTATATCAATCTTTAACCAATCCCAACAAATCCCCGCCAAACGCCGCAAAAATCAATAAAATCGGGCTTCTCTCCCATCATTCCTGCACAAGTCAATCGTTTCGTTGGCGCTTTTTCTTTAATTCAACATTTCTTTGAGTTTCACAGGCGTTCGGTTCTCTAACGCCTTATAGTAGAGGCATAACTTACGAAGCGCCCATCGCCGCAAACGCGGCTTTGCATTCGGCGGAAGTAGCGACTTTGTAGCCCGCGCCCTCGATCGTTTCTTTAAGACGAGAGCTGTCCATACCTTCGGTCGTGAGATAGTTGCCGACAACCATCGCGTTAGCGCCCGCTTCGATCGCCTCCATCAGCCGATCGCCAAACGCCTGCTCTTTACCGCCCGCAAGCATAATGCGCGGCATAGGACCCAAAATCTCGCGGGCTTTCCTTACCCATTTAAGCGCTTCGTCGGCGTTCATCACGGGCTGTTTAATCGGCAATTCAGGACGCGCGATATAGAAGTTCATAGGGGAGCTCATCGGCTTAAAAGCGGCGATCGTCTTTAGCAGATCGACGCGATCCTCGTCGCTTTCGCCCATGCCCAAAATACCGCCCAACACCAGCCCCAATCCCGCGCTTGCGGCGGCTTCGTTGGTTTCGTATCTTTCGCGCCAACCGTGCGTCGAGCAGATATTTGGAAAAAACCGCTCGCTTGTTTCAAGGTTGTGGTTGTAAAGATCGACGCCGTTTTTTTTGAGTTCCGTAAAGCGATCTTTCGTCCCCGTTCCGTTACAGGCGATAATTTTCAGATCCAAATTGAGCGCCTTGACCGCTTTTGCCGCCCTTGAAACGTATTCAAGCGTTTCGTCCGTAATAGATCGCCCCGCCGTAACCAGACAAAAGCCCACCGCGCCCGCTTTTGCCGCCGCAATCGCCTCGTTTTTAATACGATCGACGGGCTTTGATCTAAACCGCTCTATTTTCGTCTGATACCTTGCCGATTGAGCGCAAAAGCCGCAATCTTCGTTGCAACTGCCGCTCGCGATATTACTGATCGCGCATAAGAAAATCGAATTCATAGCCACCCTTTTTTGCGTTATTGTATCTAATCGCGTTTGATTAGCGTCGCGATCGCGGTTTTTAGTCGATTTACGCGACAAAAATTTCCGCTAAGCGCTAAAAATAATCAAATGCGTTTGCTCGACTATTCACACAATATATGACGCGAGTTTTTACAGTTCAAGATAATATTCTTTAATTTTAGCGGCTATTAACTTTCTTCTTATCGCCAGAAATTCTTGATAATCTTTTAAGTCCATTTCCATTATCTCGGCTGGAACGCAATTCATCTTTAGATTTTCCAATAGTTCCGACTTAGTTGAAATACCGCTTATTTTAGAATCTGGATTTTGTATCAATTCAAAATAATTTTTAGGCGAACGATTGCCAATTTTGATATTTATCTCCGATTGCATGTAAACATAATTGGCAATTTGATTATATTTACCGCGTTCTAAACCGCCCT
>JAISOU010000003.1 GCA_031275395.1 Helicobacteraceae bacterium
GGGTTTGGGGAGCTTTTAGCGGTTATCCTTATCCCACGTTATATTGGCAGACAGTCGCGCCCTAGTAAAGATCGCCGCAAAAAACAACGGCTATCCTTACCTCTATTGGCAAGAGTAGCTAAATCGTATAGCGTATAGGCAATCCTATCCGCCCTATTCGTTATTCCCGCATTCTCTCCCGTCATTCCTGTGCAAGTCAACCATTTCGTTGACGCTTTTGCTTTACTTTACTCCTTCTCTAAACTTCATAGGCGTTAGGCTGCCTAACGCCTGATGTCAATAGTTTCATTATAGTAGATCATGTCGTTATAAGATACGCTCGCGCTCGCCTAACACCCTTTTATCATAATAGATCGCAACCGCATGGCGTTTATACCAATTGATAAACGCCTGATATCCTCTTATCTCATTATAGTAGATCATATACGATACTGTTATAGGATTGAAAGGGCAATTCATTTCCTCTTATCTCATTATAGTAGATCATATACCTCTGAAGCTCCTCTACGCTATTAAAGGCAGTCTCTTCAAGAACCTCTTCATATACCGTTTTCCATAACCTCTCTATCTTACCGTTGGCTTGAGGCTTACAGGGTTTAGTATAGATATGCCTGATCTCTAATTGATAGAGCAGTCTTTCAAAAGGGTGCGTCATAGTATTGTTTGACTTAAACTCGCTTCCGTTATCCGTCGTTACGGTTTCAAACCTAACCTCGTATCTTGACTGGAGCAGTCTCATAATACCCATAGCTCCAAACATAACCGATAAAGAGGTAATATCCTCTATCCAAGCTAATCTTGAACAGCCGTCTATACCTCCTGCAAGGTATAGACGCTTATTCTCCCGTTCTCCTCTTACGGATACCTTTAGGTAAATAATAACAATCGAAATGTCCAAGCGAGATATCTGCAAGCGCACTGGCAGGGAAAGCAAGGGTAAATAATAACAATCGAAATGTCCAAGCTCTCCGGCTCTCTTCTTGATTATCAATCGCTTGTTTCTTTTCTCTTTAGTGAGCGAGCAAAGAGATTGCAGATCGAGGATAGACTTAGGAAGCAAAGCTTCGTAAATCTCGTATCGATTGAAACCTTTAGCTCTAATCAATCCTTTCTTTTAGATTGATCAAATCAATCCTTGATTTTGTTTTAGATTGATCAAAGAGATCAGTCTTTTATCGTTTTCTTTTTAGATTAACGCTTTTATCTTGACGATACTAACGTATCGCCTCATATCGCTTTGAATACGATCAATGTATGACTCTGATATACGATTAACGTATGGCTTTGATAAAAGCGTCAACGAAATGATTGGGTTGGACAATTCTCTTGAAAATCAGTCGGGCGGCGGAAGGGCGCAACAGCAACGTTAATTTTAAGAATGGCTCGATTCATTGCTACGATCGTTGGCGGTCTTGAAGCGTTCGGATTTTAAGCTTGGTTGTTCATTGCTACGATCGGAGCGTTCGCGTCGTTTGAGCGCCTCGTTTGACGGCGACGCTGGATCGGAGAAAACGAAGCGTCCGTATAAAACGCAACCTTTAGTTCCGGGATCGCAAGGTTTTTTCAGCAACTCGCACTTTTCGTTTCGATAATGCAAACAGGAAAACGACAAATCAACTCCTTCTTTACAACCCCATTTTTCGCGTCCAAAACCGTTTATTGGTTGCAATTTTACGCATTATTTTCCAACTCGTTTGCGAGCGTTCGGATCGAGATATTTTTTACGAATTCGTATATTTTTCGGCGTAATTTCTACGATCTCGTCGTCGTCGATCCACTCTAAAGCGCTTTCAAGCGTATGTTCTTTTGGCGGGATCAGTTTAATCGAGTCGTCCGAACCGGAAGCGCGCATATTTGTTAATTGCTTACCCTTAATAGGATTAACGTCTAAATCGTTGGAGCGCGAATGTTCTCCTATGATCATTCCCACATAGACTTTATCCTGCGGTTTGATAAATATAACTCCGCGATCTTGCAGATTAAAAATACTATAGGCTACCGCTTCGCCCTTTTCCATAGAAATTAACGCGCCGTTTCCCCTACTTTCAACCGCTCCGGTAATAGGGCGATAATCCAAAAACGAGTGATTCAAAACGCCCTCCCCTTTCGTGTCGGTTAAAAATTGGGTTCTTAATCCTATTAGCCCTCGCGCGGGGATCTCAAACTCTATTCGCGTATATCCTGAACCCATCGGGATCATCGCTTTCATCTCCGCTTTACGTTTGCCAAGTTTTTCTATAACTACGCCTGAAAAAGTTTCGGGAACGTCGATTACTAAATGCTCGAACGGCTCTAATTTTTTGCCCTCTTCTTCTTTGACGATCACCTCTGGTCTGCCAATCGAAAACTCAAACCCTTCGCGCCGCATACTCTCCGCCAAAACTGTGATCTGTAGCTCTCCGCGTCCTGAAACTTTAAACTTGCCCTCCCCTTCCTCTTGCATTTTCATAGCGATATTTGTCTGCATCTCTTTTTCTAAACGATCGCGGATTTTATTTGAAGTTACGTGCTTTCCTTCAGTACCCGCAAGCGGCGAATCATTAACGGAGAAAAGCACAGATAAAGTCGGCTCTTCTATGTGTAGCGGATCAAGCGGCATAGGGTTGGCGGGATCAACAAGACTATCGCCCACGTCGATCGTTTCAAAACCTGCAATCGCTACAATATCGCCCGCCCCCGCTTCGTCGATCTCCATTCTAGTTAGCCCGTGAAATCCGATCAGTTTTGTTATGCGCCCGCTTATCTTTTCGCCGTCGCTTTTTACTAGCGTTAGCGTTTGATTTTTGCGAAGTTTTCCATTAAAAATGCGAGCCACTCCGATCTTGCCTACATAGTTATCGTAATCTAGCGTAAAAACCTGCGCTTGTATATGGTTTGATTCGTCGCCGCTTGGCGCGGGAACTTCGCATAAAATCGCTTCAAAAAGCGGCGAAAGATCTTTATTTTCGTCGCTAAGTTTTGTTTTAGCAAAACCATTAACTCCGGAAGCGTAAATGATCGGAAAGTCTAATTGTCGTTCGCTTGCGTCCATTTGCACAAGCAAATCGAAAACCTCGTTTACAACCCGATCAGGTTCGGCTGCCGGTTTATCGATTTTATTTACGATCACAATCGGACGCAAACCAAAGCCGATCGCCTTTTTAACGACAAAACGCGTTTGCGGCATAACGCCCTCTTGCGCGTCGACTAACAGTAGCACGCCATCGACCATCTTCAATACGCGCTCCACCTCGCCGCCAAAATCGGCGTGTCCGGGCGTGTCGATAATGTTGATCTTGTGATCTTTATAGCGAATCGCGGTGTTTTTGGAAAGAATCGTAATGCCTCTTTCTTTTTCTTGCGCGTTTGAGTCCATCGCGCAGGTTTCAACCTGCTCGTGCGCGCCGAAAGTTCCAGACTGGCGCAAAAGCCCGTCGACCATTGTAGTTTTGCCGTGATCGACATGCGCGATCACGGCGATATTTCGGATATTCACTTTGTTTCCCTTTTGATAATCGCTCGGATTTGAGAGGCGAAAAAATCGCGCAATTATAGCCAATCCGTTATAATCGCTTTGAAAACGGCATTTTTGGAATTAAGTTTTTTTGAAGTAAGTAGGCGGCGATCTTGATTGTCGCCGCTTTTTCTTGAACGAGCTATTTTAACCTATAAGAAACGCTAAATTCGATACGGGTTTTTTTTGTCGCCGCTTCCTCTTCTCCAGAATCATAATAATCCGGTCTACTAACGTAAGCGTTGTCGATCCCGTCAAGCGTTACCCCCGAAGCCATAGCGAACGCTTCGGCTTGCTCTTGCGCTTGGGCGTATAACTCCGCGATAATTTCCGGTTTAACGCTCTCGCCGACGGCAAGATCGACTTTTTTTGAGACTGAAACGGATAAACTAGAGTAACGCGAATCGACGAGTTCGCTAGCAAACCAACTACTCAGATTCAATATAACTCCGTAGATCGCCATTCCGATCGCGAATGAAACGCCTAAAATGATCGCGCTTTTGCTTTGCATTGCGCCCCCCCCCTTTGTCAAATTTGGCTTATCTTAACAAAATCGCCCTGATCGCCGCCCGATCGCCCGAAAGCCAAAACGCCGATCGCAAAAGGTCAAAAAGGATCAAACGGGCAAAACCCGAACGCGGGGGTCTAGCTTTTCCTTCAAAACGCCGTCGATCGCGTAGAGCGTTCCCGTCGATCCCGTCGCGCAACCAGAACACGCGCCAAGATAGCGAATATATATATCTATATGCTCGCCGTCCTCTTTAATGTCCAAGAGTTCAAGATTGCCGCCGTCCATCATCAGCATCGGGCGAATGTTGCGATCAAGCGCGTTTTCCACCGCTCTGATCTTTTGAACCAAGCTCATCGACGCGAAATCTTTAGCCGAGTTAGCGTCCAAAATCCGTTCGCGCTCAATTTCCGCAAGCGTTTCGCGCAGAATATCGACAAGGTAAAAATGGCGCGACTCGTGTCCGCCCGATCGGACGCAACTTTTGCAAAACGCGCCCGCTTTTGTGTAGGCGGTAATCTCCTCTACGCTCGTCAAGCCGTTTAAGCGGATCACCTCTTTGATCGTCGAAAGCGTAACGCGGGCGCATTCGCAAACCATATCCGTATCTTCGTATTGGCTCATATCAACGCCGTTATAGATCGCGGCGGCGCGTTTGATCACGTCGTAAGCCATTACGGAGCAGTGCATCTTTTGCGGCGGGACGGCGGGAACGTCGGGCGCGTCGCGCATGGCAAACTCGACGTCGATATTGGTGATCTTAACCGCCTCGCTTACGGTTTTGCCCAAGCAGAGCTCCGCCATCATATCGCTAGAGGCGATCGCCGTCCCACAGCCGAAACTTTTGAACTTTGCCTCTTTGATCACGCCCTCGGGGCTTACCGCCCAGTAGAGTCGTACCGCGTCGCCGCAACTTTCGGCGCCAAAATCGGCTACGATTAGTTTCGCGCCAAGTTTTTTCGCTTCCTCTTCTGTAATCTCGCCGCGATGAATCGGCGCGTCCATTCTTTGCGCAACCTTGTTGGAATACTCCTCCCACAACGCTCCGCCAATTAAACTATCTTTTGACATTATCTATCCTTTATTTGTCGTAGGTTATAGAGATCGCTCTTAAACGTTCGATCGCGTTTTGTATCGTTTCGATCGCGTAGTCGATCTCCTTTTCGGTCGTAAATCTCGACAGGCTAAGGCGAAGCGCCGTATGCGCAAGCTCTTTATCCGCGCCGATTGCCGTCAGGATCGGATTGGCTTCCAAATCTTCGCTGGCACAGGCGCTTCCCGTGCTTGCCGCTACCCCGTTTTTATTCAAATCCCATATCATCGATTCGCCCTCCACGCCGCGAATGGACGCCAAAATTGTATTTGGAACGCGCCGATCGCGATCGCCTACGACAAAAACGTCTTTGATCTTTAAAAGCGCGTCTTCTAGTTTGTCTTTTAAGCGTCGCACCTCGCTTAACTCGTAATCGAGCGCCGCGTTCGCAAGCTCTATCGCCTCGCCCATTCCGATCATAAGCGGCGCGTTAAGCGTCCCCGCGCGAAGCCCGCCCATCTGCTCGCCGCCGTAGATCAGACGCAATTTCGGCGCGCCCGATCTGATATAAAGAGCGCCGATTCCTTTCGGAGCGTGGAACTTATGCCCGCTAAAGGTCAGATAATCCGCGCCGACTTCTCTAACGTCTACCTTAACTTTGCCGATCGCCTGCGCCGCGTCTGTGTGAAAAAGCGCGCCTTTTGAATGCGCGATTTCGGCGATCTCTTTAATTGGAAAAAGCATACCCGTTTCGTTGTTCGCCCACATCGCGCTGATTAGAGCGGTTTTGTCGCTTACCGCTTCTTTAATCTGTTCTAAATCGACCACGCCCTGATCGTTAACGCTCAAATAGGTTACTTTAACGCCAAGCGATTCTAAAAAATGGCAGGGCGCGCGCATAGATGGGTGTTCCACGCTCGTCGTTACAATGCGATCTTTCGCGCTGTGGCGTATAACCTCGTTGTAGATTCCCTGCAAAACGGTGTTGTTTCCCTCGCTGGCGCAACTATTGACGATTATATCGTCCTGATCGCCCGCGTTAATACCGGCGTAAAGCCGATCTAAAGCGCGTTTTAACGTAGCCCTAAGCTCCATTCCAAATTGATGAAGGCTGTTGGGATTGCCGTATTTTTCAGTCCAATACGGCTCCATCGCCTCTTTGACCTTTGGATCGACCATTGTCGTCGCGTTATTGTCCAGATAGACTCTTAACATAGCGTTCCTTGCAATAAAAATGAAATAATACACTAAATCAGACAAAATTAGTGTGATTTTTTCGGCGCCCCGCGTATTTTACGATTTAATGCTAAGATCGTCCGAAAAAAGCGAGCCGTAAAATGAGCGAACATCAAGTCCTTGCCCTAAAATACCGCCCCCGCTCCTTCAAAGAGTTAATCGGGCAAGAGGCGGTAAGTCAGACGCTTTCGCTTGCCCTCGATAGCGGCAAGTTAAGCCACGCCTATCTTTTTTCGGGTTTGCGCGGAAGCGGCAAAACTTCTAGCGCTAGGATTTTCGCTAAATCCCTCTTATGCGAAAAGGGCGTAAGCTCTTCGCCGTGCGATCTTTGCGACGCTTGTATTCAGGCGAACGAAGGGCGGCATATCGATATTATAGAGATGGACGCGGCAAGCAACACGGGCGTGGACGACGTGCGCGATCTCATCGAACAGACAAAATACGCGCCGTCGATCGGGCGATTTAAGATATTTATTATCGACGAAGTTCATATGCTCTCCAAAGGCGCGTTCAACGCCTTTTTGAAAACGCTTGAAGAACCGCCTAGCTATATCAAGTTTATGCTCGCCACGACCGATCCGATGAAAGTTCCCGCGACGATTCTATCGCGATCGCAGCATTTTCGTTTCAAAAAGATCGCTTACGACGCGGTTTTGGCGCATATCAAACATATTGCGGCGCAGGAGGGAATCCCTTGCGACGACGAGCGCGCTTTGGAGATCGTAGCGCGTAGCGGCGGCGGCAGTATGCGCGACACGCTAACGCTGATGGAACAGGCGATCGCCTACGGCAAAGGGCGGCTAGAGTTAAACGCGACGGTAGAGATGTTGGGCGTTTTAGACCCCGAACGAATCGAGGCGTTTTTCGCGCGGATTTTCGAGCGCGATAACGACGGCGCGATCGCCTTTGTGAAAGAAAGCGAATCGGGCGATTGCGAAATGGTCGTTAGCGAGCTGATCGGATTTTTGAAAGAAAAACTGTTCAAACCGCAAGGGCATTTTAACGCGAACGTGATCGAGCGGTTTTTTAAGATCGCGGCGGAAACCAGATCGCTTTTGCATTATGGCGCAGACGGCGGTTTTGCGCTTGGTTTAATGGCGTTAAAGATGATCGAGGCGTTGCGCCCCGAAGCCGTAGCGGAATCGATCGAGCGGATCGAAAACGAGTTGGCGCAAGAGCCGCCGATCGCTCCCGCAATTGCGATCGCGCCCGCGCCGCCGCCAAAAGATACGAAAAAAACGCCGCTTTCAGGAAACGCGCTGATCAAAGAGTTGCTACGCCGCTTATACGATCGTAGCGCCGAATTGGGAGCGGCGTATAACGAAGCGGTTAAGTTTATCGCTTTTGAAAACGGCGAGTTTCGCGCAGTTTTTGCCGAAAGCGGAGAGGCGATCGAGCGTTTAAGGATAGATTACAAAATCTTTTCTACGATCTTGCGCGAAGTTTTTGGCGCGGATACGAAAATCGTCAAAGTCGCGCCTGAAACCAAAAACGTCGAAACCGCTTCGCAACCGCCTAAAGAGAGCGAAACGGACGTTAAGACCGACGCGCCCAAAGATTCGGTATCGGCAAAAGAGGCGATCCAAAACGATCCGCAAATCCAAAAGGCGATCGAAATCTTTCAACCAGAAAAAATAGTCGTCCACGAAAAGCCCTAATAAAAACGGCGTATAACAAACTCGCCTTTTAATTCAAATCGCATATTCCGAAAACTACCTTAAACAAAGCAAATATATGGACAAGATATTGGTTTATCCGTTTTACAAAGCTCACAGCGGCAAAATCTATCCGATAGATCGGCGGACAGAATACGGCAAGTTTGACTACGTTAAAGCCAAAAGCCCTTTCGGAAACGAGATTATCTCTCTTGATCCGCCTTACGCAAGCGAGGATACGATCTGCTATGAGCTACAAGACGAAAACAAGAAAACGCTCGAATTGTTGATAAGGGTTAAGGTTAAGTTAGTATGATTGTCTTGTTGCAACTCTAGCGGGGCAAGACGAGGATAAAGGGGACTGATCGGATTGTCTTGCTTGCGGGCGCAGTAAAGGAGATCGTTATGAAAAGGGGAACTGCTATGAAAAGGTTTATTGGTTTATCGTTGGTTTGCGCGTTGGCGCTGGCTATTGCGGGTTGCGAACAGAAATTAGACGGCGATAAATCCGCGTCTAACGCTGGAGAGGATACTCCCGCAGGTTATTCAAAAGAAGGCGGGGAAATTGTGAATGGATTTAAGCT
>JAISOU010000079.1 GCA_031275395.1 Helicobacteraceae bacterium
AACGGATCGTATCCGCTAATCATGGAATTTTATATTATCGCTAGAAAAAACGATATAAGCGAAAATTCGCAGAAACTGATCGATTGGTTTTTAAGCGAGCAAGGACAGGCGCTGATCGAAGACGTCGGCTATATTCCAATAAAAAAGGCGAATAATGACTCTGCGAGAACTTTTAAATATGTGCGATCAAATAAGTCCGTTTGAAACGCAGGAAAGCTGGGACAACAGCGGCTTGATAATTGGCAATCTTAGCGCCGAAATTTCACAAATCGTCGTTTCGCTGGAAGCGGACAAAAACGCGATAGACGCTTTGCCAAGCGGCGCGGCGCTGATCGTTCATCACCCGTTAATTTTCTCGCCGCTCAAAACGCTTAATTTTGCCGAGTATCCCGCGCTTTTAATCCGCGAGCTAGTTTGCAAAAATATAAATCTGATCGCTATGCATACAAACTTTGATAAATCGCATCTTAACCGCTATGTAGCAAAAGAGATCTTGGGCTGGCGCGAGTTTGAAAGCGACGATCTTGTCTGCTATCATCAGACGCAATTTGATTTTGAAAAAATCGTCGATCTCGTCAAAAAAGCCTTTGGCGCGGTTAAAGCGCTAACGCCTCCCAAAAAGCGCGAAAGTTACCGCGTCGCGCTATGTTGCGGAAGCGGCGGTTCTATGATCGGCGAAATTGATTGCGACATTTTGATCACGGGCGATCTGAAGTATCATGACGCGATCAGAGCCAAAGCGTTAGGGATCGGCGTTATCGACGCTGGACACTACGAAACTGAGCGGTTTTTTGGCGAAGTTTTAGCGCCGCTTTTAAAAGAAAAGGGGATAAACGCTATAATCGCGCATTCGCAAAATCCATTTTCCGACGGGACACGATGAACAAACACTTAAAACAGCTGATAGAACTTAGCGAATTGGACAGAACAATCGGCGATTTTCTGCCCGAAGAGGAAAAGATCAACGGCGCGTTAAACGCCCTTTTGGAGGAGCAAAACCGCGCTAGAAAGCAGATCGACGAGTTAGAGGCTTCACTGGTCGAAAACCGCAACAAGATACTCAAAAACGAGGCGCTTCTATCGGAGCAGTCCATAAAACTCGCGCAACATACGCGAAAAAGCGGCGATCTTAAAACGGAGCGCGAAATCAAAGCGCTTTCGTTAGAAGAGGATATCGTTCGCGAGCAGGTAACCTTTATCAATGAGGAGATCGCGAGGCTACAAAAGAGCGAAAGCGATCAGAAGGCGAAAATCGACGCGTGTAAAACGCGCATTTTAGAGATCGAATCTCTAATCGGCGAGGCAAAAGAGCAGAGCGCCGACGCGCTTAACGCCCTTAACCAAAGGCGCGACGAAGTGATCCTGCAAAAAGAAAAACTGATCGCGGAAATCCCGCAAAAGGTCTTTAATTTTTATGGGAGAATCCGCCGTTGGGCGGGCGTTCGCGCTGTCGTCCCCGTAAAAAAACAGGCGTGTTACGGGTGCTTTATGAAGATCAGTGATCGCGTTTATAGCGAGGTGATCGCTTCGCAGGAGATCGTTACCTGCCCTAGTTGCGGTTGTATTCTTTACGTCAAAGAGGAAGAAAAAGCCGCTTAAAGGCGCGAAACGAAAGATGTTTATCTTTTTTTATCTTTTGGCGGCGTGGGCGCTTTGGTTGGTAGCCACGCCGTTTTTGGCGATCGCGGCGATTTTCTCAGCCAAAGCGCGATCGTTTTTGTTTCTGCGTATGCTTCCTTTTGGCGAACAGAGCGCGCCTTTTACTAAAAAGGGGGTGTGGATACACTGCGCTAGTTTTGGCGAAGCGCGGGGCATTAAGCCAATTGTAGATATTGTCTTGCGCGAAAAAAAACCGCTTTGCATATCGGTTACGACCGCTTCGGGCTACGAGGAGGCGATAAGACTCTATCCAAGCGCGTCGATTAGCGTTTTGCCCTTTGAAAACTTCCTGCCGTTTTGGGTCAGAACGCAAAAAACGCTGATTGTTTTTGAAGCGGAATTTTGGCTCGCGCTATTTTTTTGCGCCAGAAAACGCGGCGCGATCACGTCGCTTTTTAGCGCCAGAATCCCAGCGACAAAATTCGGCAGATACAAACTTCTAAAACCGCTTTTTCGGCGTATTTTCGGCGCGATCGATCAGATTTGCGCCCAAAGCGAAGAGGATCGCGCGCGGTTTATCTCGCTGGGCGCTAAAAACGTTATCGCGCTAGGCAATATCAAGCGGCTGATCGTCCCGCAAACAATCCGTCATTTTGATAAGCCCGTCGGATTGGCGATCGTCGTCGCAAGTTCTCACGAGGACGAAGAATCGTTAGTTTTGAACGCTTGGATCAAAAGCGGCGTAGGAGGTAGGCTCTTTATCGTCCCGCGCCACGCCGAGCGTTTTAACGCGGTCTGGCAAGAGATTTCGGCGATCGCGGGGAAAAACCGACTTAGCGCGGCTAGGCTTGGCGACGCGCAGACTTTGGGTAACGCCGACGTAACGCTGATCGATTCTATGGGGCTTTTGATCGCCCTTTACGAGATCGCCGATATTGTCGTTTTGGGCGGCGCGTTCGCCCCTAGAGGCGGGCATAACCCTATAGAACCCGCTACGTTTGGCTGTAAAATTATTTCGGGCGAAAATATCTTTCATCAAAAGGCGCTTTTCGCCGAAATTAGCGGCGTAATTTTTTCTTCTAGCGAACGGCTTGTAGAATCGCTAAAACAAGCGCTAAAAGCGCCGAAAGCTCAACTTAAAGGCGCCGTCAATAGAACGGCTTTCGAAAGGGCGGTTTTAAGTGTGGTCTAGCGCAAACGGCGCGATCGCGCTTAAAATCAAAGTTTCGCCAAACGCGCAAAGAGATTCGATCGCAAACGTCGCCAACGACGAGCTTATAATAAAGATCAACGCCGCGCCGGAAAAAGGCAGAGCCAACGCCGCCTTGATCGCCTTTATGGCAAAAACGTTTAAGATCGCGAAACGAGATATAATCATCGCTTCGGGCGAGAGCGCAAGACGCAAACTTTTGCGTATGCCAGATACGCCGATATTGCGCGAACGGCTTGAAGCGCTCTCCAAAAATTACGCAAAGGATAAGTTATGAAAAAGTCGTTTTTAATCGCCGCGCTATGCGCTATTTCTTACGCCGTCGCTCCCGTTGTCAATGTACAAAGAGGACATATTGCTTGCGAACGGGAAATATGGTTAAAAGATACGCTAGGTTTTTTTGCGCGAAACGATCCGGCAAGCTTAAAAAGCTACCTGAAAATGGAGCGATGTTTTGTGATGGCGGGCGGAAATGCGTATCTATTAAAACGCGACGATAATCTAGCGCGGATCTCGTTAAGCGACGGCAGAAGATTATGGGTAGCAAATAAAGCGATCGATCCTAACAACTAGCGTAACGCGACCAAAAAACCAGTTTAAGCCGTCCCTGCCGCCGTCCTAAAATTAAAGAAGCTCAAAGGCATTGAAATAAAAATTGGAAAGATGAATAAGGACGCGGAAAGTAGATTAAATATAACAATTGAACAAATTATCAATAAAAAGTCGTCTAACGCCTATTCCCCAAATTATCCAATGGAGCGTCAAAGTAATACGGCATTTATTTCAAGCTCGGTTCTTGTAGTAGCCAAGTCAAAAATCTTTTGGAATGGATTTTTGCTTCGCATAGCGTCCTCCGGCGCTTCGGGGTTGATCTATTTTTAGTCTTGCGAGGCTTTATTCCGTAGGATTGCGACGTTTGCGACTCCAAAGACTGTGCGAACTACGGCGCGAATAAAATATAAATTGGTATAATTGCCCGCTTCTTCTTAGACCTGCGCGACGATCTTGCGAGAGAACGGATCAGGCGGGGAACCGAGCAGCCCGACTTTCAAGGTCGAGCGCCGCAGTCATCTGGGAAGAGGCGCTACAAGCTTCACAAACCAAACGATATTCTAAACCGCTCTTGTAATGCCGCTAACGCGTTTGACGCTTTTGTCGTCTTTATATTTTTGATTAACGACGAAAGGTTTTCGTAAAGCTTGTCGCGCGGTTTCATAGCTTTTGCGATCTCTTTAACGCGCTCGTCGTCATACGGTTATTCGTCGCCAATCGGTAAGGTTTCGAGGCATTTTTCTCGTATAGCGAAGCGATTAAGAGCGAGCTATTAGCACTAAAATTAAAACGCCGTCGGCTAGGATCAAACAATCAAAAAATCGCTCTTTGTAATTTGCGAAGCCGCGCCGTCAATTTTCGCGTCGCTTTACAAGTTAAAGATCGCCAAATCGTAACAGCCAAAAATGCCTTTTTCCGAACGCTCGCACAAACAATTTTCCGCGTTGATATGGTATTTGCCCGTAAAGTTTATCTTTGCCTCTTTTATCTCTTTGTTTTGCGTTATTTTGCCGCCGTAGATCGGCATTTGATAGTCGCTAAACTTTGCTCCCTCCGCTCGTAAGAAAACGAACGCGACCGCGAATATAATTATAGCCTCGCGTAATTTCTCTCCTTCTTTAATTTCTGAGGCGTTTTTATCTCTTTTAGAGCTGCGTTTAAGTAGTCGTTAAAAGGTTTCACAACCTTGTATATTCGCGCGGCTTTTTCTACGAAATTATCCGCTTTTGCCTCCTCGTCTGAAACGCTATATTGCAAATACCAACTCTTATGTTTGATATATTCGATTTGCGGAGCGTTTTTATCAAAACCTATAGGCGCGTTTTTTAGTTTCTCTCCTTGAACCTTAAAAACTTTTGCGAACTCTTTAGCGTTTATAATTTTTTCAAACTCTTCGCCGCGATCGGCAATCTTATTTCTGATCGCGTCGCTTGCCTCCTTAAACGTCGAGGCGTATAGCCCGCCGCCTAAAAACGAGCGGTTATTAGGAGCGATCGATATGTAATAACCGGTTGGGATCGGCGCTTTTCCTCCGATCGAAAGACAAGCTCTAAAGCTAGGGTTATAAGGCGTTTTATCGCGGGTAAAACGAATATCGCGCTCAAGCCTGAATATCGAGCGTTTAGGCGTTAATGGCGCTAGCGCGTCGTCAAACGCGCTAATCGCGCATATTAGCTCCTCTATAAAGCGCTCAAAAACGGCTCTCGTTTCTTGATAGCGGGTTTTGTTGGAATGAAACCAATCGCGATCGTTATGTTTTTCCAGATCGCTTAGAAACTTTAGCGCGTTTTTCACCGTCGGCCTTTAGATATATTTGCTTGCTTCGCGAACGCTTAGATTAGACATTTTATCGCCGTGTTTTTTAATAAAAGCGCGAACCCAAGTCGGGTTGGTTTTACTATACTCTCTTAAACTCCAACCGATCGCTTTATTGATAAAGAACTCTTTTTGCCAAAAATTATTGAT
This sequence comes from Helicobacteraceae bacterium, assembly GCA_031275395.1. Taxonomy (GTDB): domain Bacteria; phylum Campylobacterota; class Campylobacteria; order Campylobacterales; family SZUA-545; genus JAIRNH01. Next base: position 5,327 of record JAISOU010000079.1, read on the forward strand.
GATGATTTGCTCTAATAACCTAACGTTTGTTTTATCTTTTCTGTCGAGCTGATGATCGATCGCTATGCGTCTTAGCCAAAAGTTATCATCTATGCTCCACGTTAATAAAATATCGTTTGCCGTAGGATCTCTTAACGCGATAGCGCCCGCTACTCTATCCAATCCATCGATCGTATCCCACCACGATTTATCAACGGCTATATTTTTGATTTTCCGCATATCTTCTGCGTTTAGTTTTTCCTTAAAAAGCGATAGATAATCGACGGCGATATATTGAAACTCTCTATACGGCTTTTGCCAACATAAGTTAATAAAATCCCAATTGGCGTTCGGTTCTTTTTTAGCGCTTTTTAAGAAATCGCGGCATAGCGCCTTTCTTTTGGGCGTCGCTATACCCAAAAAGGCGAATTGGTTACGCATATACGCGCTCATAGCGATCGCGGCTTGCTTATCGCCGCCATTTTCAAGCGCGTCAAATAAAACCGTCGTTTCTAGCATCGCTACAAGTGTATCAAAGTTTGCCAAACCGCCTTTTGGTTATAATCGCGTCTATGAAAAAACTATGGTTATTCGCCTTTATTTCGTCGGCGCTTTTTGCCGCGCCGCCTAGTCAGCCAAGACTTTTCTCGCCTATTGGACCAGCGATTAGCGAAGCGATTGATATATCGCCCGCGCCTTGCAACGCCGCTTGCTTGGAGCGATTGCTAAAAGAAGACAAGATTTTCTCATTTTTGGCGCGTTACAAAAAAAGTCCGGAAACCGAACGTTTCGACGCGGATTATCAACGTTGGGCAACCTTTCTCAACCTTGCAATGCCGCGAATCGACGGGGAGCGCATCGCCGTCTTGGCTTCAAACAAAGTCGGGCGTTATGCGGTCGTGGTCGTCAATAGCGTCGGCGCCTATCTATTAAGTAAAGGCAAACCTTTTGAAATACGGGTTTTTGACTCTTTCGACGAGTCGCAGGACAACTTGGAACGCGCTATTCAAGAGATTGAGTCGGCGGGCTACGTTCGCGCTTTAGCGGTTTTGACTGCGGACGGCGTGAAAAACGCCGCCAATTTAGAACCTAATATCGAACTTTATATTCCGACCGTCAATCGCAACGAGTTATATAGCGCGCCCAATAACTTCTTTTTTGGCGGTATCGATTACGCAAAACAGTTAGAGGCGCTCAGCCATTACGCCAATCGTTTTCGCATAGCGATTTTCGATCAGCCGTTTGCTTTGAATCAGCGGATTACGGCGGCGGCGGACGCGATTTTACCTTTGCCTCCTTCGCATATCACGCTTACTAATCCCCGCGTTAATTACGCGCAACTTTTTAAAACCGAAAAGATCGGCGGCGGTATGTCGATACTTCTTAACACCGTTCCCGATCGTACTAGTATGGTGCTTTCGCAGCTTACTTTTAACGACGTTCGCATAGCGTCGGCGTTAAGTACGCAGATCAACTATAAACCGCTTTTGCTTACCCTGCCTCAAAGCGACGACGTAAAGAATCTTTATATCGCCAGCGCGATCGGACGAACCGATATGACCCTACGCGATCTGAATCTGCTTTTACGCAACGACGATTTACGTTTTGAATGGACGGCTTACGCGGCAAGCGCATTAACGGATATGATCAGCCAAAGAAACAAAGGCGATTACTCTCCTCGCGTCGGTTTATTTGGGCTTGAGATGTCCAACAATCAGGTTCAATATCCGATTAAAATCTATCAAATAAAAAATTCGCGTTTTGTTTTAGCGCCTCCTCCGCCGGAACGCCCCCTGAACGAAACCTTGCCGCCCGTTCCTAGCGAGGCTAACGGGACGGTTGCGGGCGGTTCGAGAAGGTCTTATTAAGAAGGTTTTTGGTTTCGCCGTCGATCTTGGCGACCCTGCCGCCGCGAAGCGAAGCGATTTCGACTTTCGCGACAAATATAAGCGTTTGATCGAGCCAAAGCTCCTGCAAAAGCCAAAGGGAGGCGGCGCGAATCTCAATTAGTTTTGTCCTCGCCTCTAATAGATCGCCTAGTTTTGCGGACTTAACAAATCTAATCTCCATCGATCGGACAAGAAAATAACGCTCCGCGCTTTCTGGTTTATAGCCGATCGCAAAAAACGCTTCGCTTCGCGCTCGTTCTATATACTTTAAGTAGTTTGCGTGATATACAACGCCTAAAGAATCGGTGTCTTCATAATAAACTCTAATCTTCAATTTCTATCCTTTTTTACGACCGGTTTTTAACGCTAAACGACGTTTTTCAATTTTCGCGTTTAACCTAATTAAATATCCGCTAATCCAACGCAGATACAACAAAAACAAATAACCAAAAAACGATCCGCTAAACGAGATAAACGAAAGCAGATAAAGCTCCGCTAGTTTCGCGCCGTTAAATACGAAAACCCCGATCGGAAGAATCGTTAAAAGCATCGCGGTTAAAACCGCTAAAAAAACAAAGACGATCGCATAAACGCATTTAACCGCGATCGGCTCTAAGCGTTCTAAATCGCACAGTTTTGAGGCGATCGGCTTAACTAAAAGAAACGAGCCTTTCCAACAGACAAAACCAATTGCAAAACCGTAAAATAGCGCCGCGATAAAAGAGTAAGCGTTCATCTCTTTTCTCTTATCAAATCTTGATCGAGCGGTTTTTGAAAAGCGTAGATCGCGCATACAAATATAGCCGATCCAAAACAAACGCCAAACGCGGAAAATAGTAAAAAATCGCGCCAAACTTCCGCGCCTTCAAGATCGGCAAAAACCGTCAGTATGATTGGCGCTAAAGATAAAAACGCGGCGGAAATTAAAATAGCGAAAAGCGTAATTATCGCTTGCGCAATATAAACGACGATCTTTAGCGCTTTTGACGTTTTATTTTGTAACTTGATTCCAAGCAAAAGATCGGCGCGTTTCGGCGCAAAAAAAAGCAAGTTATACGCCGCTACGCCAATAACGCTTGAAACAAGCGCGGCGATCTTAAAGATATATTCGAGCGGCAAAAGCTGATGAATATAAACCGCGCCAAAAACAAGCGCTAAATACGCCGCCGCTTTAGAACGCTTTTCGCGCCGCGCGGGGGCGACAAACGATCTTTTTGTATTGACGAAAGACAAGCTACGCTTCCTTAATTCTTAATATACGCAAGCAATCATATCAGATCAAAGCATAACCCGATCGACCAAAACCTACGTCGCCGCTATTTTATTAAGCGCCGTTTTCCTCGCGGGCGTAGCGCGGACGCGCTCGCGCAAAATCGCTTCGCGCGCGCACTTTAGATATATTTTAGATATACTTGCGCTATTTTTAGGGGGGGGGAAATTATGGACGGCATTATGGCTTTGATAAGCGATCCGCAGGCGTGGATTGCGTTGGTAACTTTGGCGGGGCTTGAGATTGTTCTTGGCGTAGATAATATCATTTTTATCGCAATTTTAGTAAGCAGACTTCCGGAGGAAAAAAGACGAAAAGCTAGTATACTGGGGCTATCTTTGGCTATGGGAACAAGGGTCGTTTTGCTACTTTCGCTCTTTTGGATTATGAAACTTACGACGCCGCTTTTTTCGCTCTTCGATCACAACTTCTCGGGACGCGATCTGATATTGCTCTTTGGCGGACTATTTCTGATGGCAAAAGCGACGCTGGAGATTCATCATAGTATCGATCCGCAAGAGGAGAAAGACAAAACGAACGCGAACGCGGCAAAAAGTTTTGGCGGCGTTTTAATACAGATTGCTTTTTTGGACATCATTTTTTCTCTCGATTCGGTTATTACAGCAGTCGGTATGGTAAGTCAAGTAGAGATTATGATATTAGCCGTCGTAATAGCGGCGCTAATTATGATGTTAGCCTCAAAAACCATTAGCGATTTTATAGAAAAACACCCAACGTTAAAGATGATGGCGTTGGCGTTTTTAATACTTGTGGGAGTGGCTTTAATGGGCGAAGGATTAGGAATGCATATACCAAAAGGTTACATCTATTTCTCTATGGCGTTTGCGCTGACGGTGGAATCCCTAAATATCTACGCAAAATCCAAGAAACGGCAAAAAATATAGCTACTCTTGCAAATCATACCACGTTTTGATCTGATGAATAGATACGCCGATCGACGGATAAGAGATATAATCTTTTAATTTGTTTAGCTCGTCGTACATATAGCGCTTGCCCTCCTCCATATAAGAAACCTTATCGCCCTCTTGCGAATAGGTTTCCGCGCCTAGAATTATTGTTTTGTTAAGCGCTTTTGCCGCTTCAATTTCGTCTTTTGATTCATTATACATTTCTAACGCGCTATCGCGGTATGACATAATAAAGGTTCGATCGACCCGATCGATTAATGCGTAATAGAGCGGGACGTTTTCGCCGCTATAGTTAATTTCGTCGTCAAACCAAAACGGTATATCGATATCAATCGGAAGTTTATCCGAAAGCCGAATAATTAAATCCAAATAATCCACCAAAATTTCCGCTCTTCTATCGCCAAAATCCGGATATTGATGCGGCTCTATATCCAAATGAATCCCCGCAAATCGTCTAGCGTCCGACGCGGTATATTGATAGTCTAAAAAATTATCGATAATTCTTAGAATCTCATCGTCGTTTTCTATATACGTATAATCGCCCTCTAATAAAAATACCTTTATACCCTTAGATCGCGCCTTTTCTATAAAATCCCCCGTAACTTCGCCAAAATTATTCGTGGATAGATAAATCTCGTTAATATCGTTGTTTGCCGCAAACTCTAAGTAACGATCGTCGCTAATCAGATCGCTATGCCACCACCAAACTCCGCGTATTGGCAGATTTGATTGAAATCTTAACCCGCTTTGCGTTTCTTTATCCGATCCGCACCCGAAAAACGCCAACGCTATTACAAAAACGATAAATAGCTTTTTCATAGTAAAAATATCCCGCAATCATAAAAGTAGCGTTTCTTTTAATTCCAGTCCAAAACCGGAAAGCGCCGTAAATTCGCCTATCTCTTTCGTGGCTAAAACCGTCAGTTTTTTTATTCCAAGCCGAGTTAAGATTTGCGCTCCTATTCCAAACTCTTTTTTTGAGCCTTGCGCGCCCTCTTCTATAAGTAGCAGAACGCCGCCGTTTTTCTTCAAATATTCGATCGCTTGTAGCAAGCCGCAAAAACGCCTATCGTCTAAAAGCAGTTTCGCGTCGCTTCCTACGATATGAAATTTGACGGCGCTCTCTTCGCCAATTTCGCCAAAAACCACGGCGTTATGAACGCGCCCCAGATGATCGAGCCATTCGCTTATCGTTACGGCGACTCCAAAAAGTTCGCTTGTTTCGATCTGGCGGCGGCTTACTAACGATTCGCGTTCAAGCCGATACTCGATTAGATCGGCTATATACACGATCGGAATGTTTTTCTCGTCCGAAAACCTATCGAGTTCCGGTCGTCTTGCCATCGTTCCGTCGGACGTTAAAATTTCGCAGATTACGCCGCAGGGCGTAAGTCCGGCTAAACGGCAGAGATCGACCGCGCCTTCAGTCTGCCCCGTTCTTACCAACACGCCGCCGTCTTTGGCGATCAGCGGAAAAATATGACCCGGTCGAACAAAATCATCGGGCTTACTTAGGGCGCTCGATAGCAGGGCGATCGTATCGTGCCGCTCGTAGGCGGAAATCCCCGTGCTGGCGCTTTTTGCATCAACGCTAACCGTAAAAGCCGTTTCGTGCGCCGACGTGTTTTTTTTGACCATAGGCTCTAGCTCCAAACGTTCCGCAATCGTTTTGTCGAGCGCGGCGCAGACAAGCCCCCTCGCCTCTTTGATCATAAAGTTCATCAATTCAGGTGTGGAAAGAGCGCCCGCATACATCAGATCGCCCTCGTTTTCGCGATCCTCGTCGTCGATTAAAATGACCATTTTGCCCGCTTTGATCGTATCAATCGCCTTTACAACCCGCTCGATCGCCTGTTGGTTCATCGCGCTTTAACCTTTACTAAATTAAAATACGCAATCGTAGCGATATTTTCCTGCCGTTGCGGCTTTTTGCTACCATATCTTTTTGGGAGGTTGCGATGGTTCGCTTTTGCGCCGTTTTACTTTTATTGCAAGGATTTGCTTTGGCTATGAATATCGAGTATATCGAAAACGTTCCGCTTCTGTATGAAGAGGATCATAAGTTGCCAATCGTTAGTTTACAGATCGTCTTTTCGGGATCGGGTTCGATTAGCGACGGCAATAATCTAGGCGCCGCTTATCTAACAAGCGCGCTTCTACGCGAAGGTTCTAAAAAGCTAGGTTCCGTAGCCTTTGCGCGCGCGTTGGAAGAAAAGGCGATCAACCTTGATTTTCACGCCGGAAAAGAGAACTTTTCGATCTCTATTAGCTCTCTTAAAGAGCAGTTTGACGACGGCGTAGATCTTTTAATCGCCGTCTTGCAAGATCCAAATCTAACCAAAGACGCGCTAAAAAAGATCAAAATTATTGCGCAAGGCGAGTTTGGCTCTCTTGAAAATAATTTCGATTATGTAGCCGATCGCGGATTGAACGAAATTTTATTCAAAAACACGCCGCTTATGCGTCCGGTTATGAGCGATCCAAAAAGCGTAGAAAAAATCTCGCTTAACACAATCGGCGCACATATCAAAACGGCGCTTGTTAAAGAGCGCGTAACGCTTCTTTTCGGCGGCGATCTAAGCGATCAAGAGGCAAAAAAATGGAGCAAAAAAATACTAAACGCGCTGCCTAACGGCAAAACAATAGCGCTTGATTTCTACGAAGCGCAAGGCGACGAACAAACGCAAACGATCGAGCGCGAAACCGAACAGGCTTATATCTACTTTGGAGCGCCGTTTAATCTGCGTTACGACGACGAAGAGGGCTACAAAGCCACAGCCGCCTCGTTTATTCTCGGAGCGTCAGGTTTTGGCAGTCGGCTTATGGAGGAGATTCGCGTTAAACGCGGTCTTGCATACGGCGCTTACTCCTACGTTAATCTTTCGCTCGCAAGCTCTGGATTTTCGGGACATTTACAAACGAAGATCGAATCGCAAGAAGAGGCGATAAAACTTGTTAAAGAGGTAATCTCTGGATTTGTTAAAAACGGCGCGACGCAAAAAGAGCTTGACGAGGCTAGAAAGTTTATATTAGGAAGCGAGCCGCTACGCAATGAAACAATGAGCCAAAGACTTCACCGCACCTACGGCGATTTTTATCGTAAAAAACCGATCGGTTGGCAAAAAGAGCAGTTAAAAAAGATCGAAAAACTCACGTTAAAAGAGTTAAACGAGTTTATCGCCGCTCACCCGGAGATTTTGCGGTTAAGTTTTTTTATCGTAACCCAAACGCGGCAAGCGGACTAATCCGCCTATAATGCCAAACGGCGCTATCGAATTAGCCCTGCATATACCAAGCGATTGGCGCGATCTAAGGATCGCGTCGTCGCCTAAGATCGGCGAAAACTCTTTGTGCGTCGCGCAAACGATCGACGTTCAGAAAAAGCCCAAGCTTTTTTTAGTTCGCGTCTATTCTCAAAATTGGCGTAAAGAGTTAAGCGTCGTTTATTTTCACGCAAAAAGTTGGCAAAAAGCCCAATTTGCGAGCGGCAAAATACTAAATCTTTACGGCAAAATCGTTATTGGGCATAGCGGTTATGAGATGGTGCAACCAATTGCGGTTAAATATACTGGCGCTATCGAGCCGATCTATAAAAATAAAGCGCATAGAGAAGCTATCAAACAAACGCTTAACGAACAGAGTTTAATAGCCGAAGGACTGCCCGTCGCAATCGCCAAGAAAATTATCGAATTGCACTTTCCAAAAACTATGCCAAGTCTGACAAACCGCGAAACGCTTAGAGCCTTAAAATACGCCGAGATTTTTTCGTTTATGAAACGGCTTAAAAATAAGCGCTCGGCGTTAAGCGCAAAAATGGCGATCGTAGCCGATCCTGCGCCGTTTATTAAAAGCTTGCCCTTTGCTCTTACGCAAGATCAATTAAGCGCGATCGAAGCGGCAAGAGCCGATCTGGCTAAAGAGATTCAAGCGAAAAGATTGATCGTAGGCGACGTTGGTTGCGGCAAGACGATGGTTATGCTTGCGATCGCATATATGGTAGGCAAGGAGCGATCGATTATTATGGCGCCTACAACCTTGCTTGCAAATCAACTTTACGAAGAGGCAAAAAAGTATTTAAGCGGTTTTTTAACGATCGGTTTTGTTACGCAAAAAGAAGATACTACTAGCGGAGAAAACCTCTTTGATACGCCAAAAGCCGATCTGATTATCGGCACGCAGGCTTTGTTATATCGAAAACCGCCCAACGTAGCGTGTTTGATGATCGACGAGCAGCATAGATTCGGCGCTAATCAGCGCAAAGCGCTAAGCGATCTTACGGCGGGAAACGGCAAAAAACCGCATTTTTTTCAATTCTCCGCCACGCCTATTCCGCGCACATTAGCTATGATACAAAGTTCGCTTTTAAGCATATCAGAAATCAAAACAAACCCGTTCAAAAAAAAGACAAAAACGGAGGTTATCGATCGCTCGTTTTTTGCGCGGCTCTTAGCGCATATAAAAGAGCAGATAGCGCAGAATAATCAAACGTTAATCGTTTATCCGTTGATCGAGGCGAGCGAAACTAACGAATATCAGAGTTTGGAAGAGGCGCGAGGTTATTGGGAGAGCCGTTTTGATCGCGTCTATGTTACGCACGGCAGAGATAAAGAAAAAGAGTCCGCGCTTTTAGAGTTTAGACAAAACGGCGCTATTTTGCTCGCTACGACTGTAATCGAAGTCGGTATTTCGCTTCCTAGATTAACGACGATCGTCGTCGCGGGAGCGGAACGTTTAGGACTTGCCACGCTTCATCAGCTACGTGGCAGAGTTGGAAGAATGGGGCAGGAGGCGTGGTGTTTTTTTTATACAAATTATCCGCAAAACCGCCGTTTAAGAGAGATAGCGCAAACAAACGACGGCTTTGAGGTCGCGGAGCTTGATCTAAAAAATCGCAACTCGGGCGATCTATTAGAAGGAATCGCGCAAAGCGGCGCGTCGTTTAGTTGGTTTGATATGGCAAACGATCGCAAGATTTTAGAAGAGGTAAAGACGGCGCTGGATCTATTAAAAAACACAAAAACTTTAAATAAGAAAATAGCGCCGTCGCTTTTAAGGTAAAATTTTCATGACGCAGTTAACGCGATCTTGCTTCTGCGCTCTAGCAATCTTTCCTTTAAACCATTTATACGCGGGCTTTTCAATGTATTTATGCGAATAGTGCGAAACGATCAACGTAACTGTTAGAACGAATATACCGCCTATAATTAAAGAGCGAACGTTATCCAGATTAAACGATCTAATCCATGGGATCGTAAACCAAATAACGACTTGATGATAAACATAAACCGAATAGCTGACGTCGCCAAGCCAGCTTTGCCATTTGGCGCATAATAGCTTGTATTGATTTTTAAGCAAAGCGCCAAGCAAGATCATAATAGAAGCTAAAATAAATAAAAACGCGTAATTTATATTGGGAGGCGACTTACGCGGAGCGATCATATAAAACATTATAAAGATAAACAGCGCGTAAAAAACGACTTTCATAATACGCTTTGCGTAATCGGAAAACGTTATATCTTTATAAGCCAGATATATCTGATAAGCGATAATGCCTAAACCTATACCTAAAAGCCCTCGTCGCACAAACCAGTTTATCAGTCCTACGTCTATTCCAAAAAACAAACTATCTTTACCGCCGTAGAAATGAAATAGCAGCGCTAAAACGATTAGAAAGTTAATAAAATAGGCTTTGTATCTGATTGCGCCGTAAGACAGCGTTAAGCCAACCCAAAACTCAATGCCAATACTCCAGAAAACGCCAATAAAACCGTCAGGTTTCCCAGATATACCTTGAAATAAGAAAAGATTCATAAATAAATCGTTTGTCTTTACGCCGCCGCTATTATAAAGCAACCTCATTGTCAATACGGCGCATATTGAGCCTACAACGACAAGCGAATATAACCTTCCAAATCTTAATAGGGCAAACGATCCTAAGTTGATTTTATTCTCTTGAATTTTTGCTCCGTAAGCGTGGCTCATTACAAAGCCCGAAAGGATAAAAAATATATCTACGGCAAAAAATGCATTCCCAAAAAAATATGTGTTGTCCCAAATCCAATTGGCATAATTTCCGCGCCAATGAAAAAAAATCACTGATACCGCGCATATCCCTCTTATAAAATCCAGTTCAAGAAATCTATTTGAAGCGGCGTTGGTTAAAGGCGGACGTTGCGGGCATTGTTCGGGCGAAGTAGAGATCGTAGAGTTCGCGGCATAATTGTCGCTTTGCGCGTCGGGCTTTCGCCCC
>JAISOU010000004.1 GCA_031275395.1 Helicobacteraceae bacterium
ATGCCAGGTTTCATCATCAACACTAACATAAAGGCGTTAAACGCTCAGGTTAACGCGGACGTCGTTCAAAGAGCTTTAAGCTCGTCGCTTGAAAAACTTTCAAGCGGTCTAAGGATCAACAAATCCGCAGACGACGCTTCGGGTATGGCTATAGCCGACAGCCTACGCTCTCAGGCGAACACTCTTAGCCAAGCTATGAGAAACACAAACGACGCTATCAGTATGGTTCAAGTAGCCGATAAAGCTATGGACGAACAGGTCAAGATACTCGACACGATCAAGACCAAAGCCGCTCAAGCCGCTCAAGACACTCAAAACTACGAATCGAGAGCCGCTATTCAAAGAGACGTTATCCGTCTTATCGAACAGTTAGACAATATCGCCTTTCAAACCTCTTATAACGGATTAAAGATGCTTGCGGGCTCTTTTACGAATAAAGAGTTCCAAGTAGGCGCATACTCTAACGAAACGATTAAACTGGCTATCGGAGCTACTAGCTCGGATAAGATTGGGAGCGTGAGGAAGGAAACGACGACAAATATATCTGCGGCAGCCGCTTCGCAACTGACTTTCACCGTTAATGGCAAAAAGATTGCTCTTGAACACGTTATTATCTCCACAAGCGCCAAAACGGGCATAGGCGCTCTTGCCGAAGCGATCAATAAAAACAGCGATATATTAGGCGGCGTTAGAGCGACTTATAGCGTGCAAACTACGGGTAGCGCGGAAATTGCCTCTGGAGCGGTTAAAGGTCTTTCTATCAACGGCATTACAATCGGCGACGTTATCGTAACTCAAGCCGATCGCGACGGCGCTCTTCGCAACGCTATCAACAAATATACCACCGAAACTGGCGTCGTGGCAAGTATCGACGAAAACGGGCGCTTAAATCTTACTAGCGCGGACGGAAGGGGGATTAAAGTTCAGACTACTACCTCCGCCGCTAATCTTCAATTAGGTGATACTTCCGCCGGCGTTCAAAACTACGGTCGCCTTACGCTAACAAGTCTTGGCGCAAACGATATTGTGGTAACAGGCAGTGGTAGTCTTGCAAGCAAGCTCTCGTCAGGCGCCGCTGGTTTGACGGAAAAAACCTTTAACCTTCGCGGCGTTCGCGGTATCTTTAACGTAGGCGACATTGAGGCCGCCGGCGGTTTTGCCAATGATGAACTGCGCAACAAAGCGGGCGCTACTCTTACCGATAACTTCGGCGCTGGCGTTACCACCCGCGAAGGCGCGATGATCGTAATGGATATAGCGGAAAGCGCTATAGGACTATTAGATCGTATTCGCTCCGATATTGGCTCGGCTCAACAACAACTCGAAGTAACGCTAAATAACATTAGCGTTACTCAAGTAAACGTTAAAGCGGCTGAAAGCGGAATCAGAGACGTAGATTTCGGATCGGAAAGCTCAAACTTTAGCAAACAAAGTATTCTGATCCAAAGCGGCAGTTACGCTTTAAGCCAAGCAAACGCCGTTCAACAGAACGTCTTAAGATTGCTTCAGTAGCCATTCCCGTCGTTCTTACGCTGTATCGCGTAAGAACGACGGAACTAACTAAAACCAACGTATTCCTTAACTCTACGCATTTTCAATAAATCCTACAAACGCCGTCATTCTTTCACAATTGCCGCTTATCGCTTCGATCCTCTTAAATCGAATAATTACTCGCCTATTTCGGTTATGGAATCGGCGCACCATTTTGCTAGATCGCGATCGTGCGTGATTAGTAAAATGCCCGCGTTATCTAAAAGCGAAACAAGCAGTTTCATCACCTCTAGCTGCGTTAGATTATCCAGCGCGCTGGTCGGTTCGTCGGCTAAAATCAACTCCGGTTTCATCAGTAGGGCGCGCAAGATCGAAAGGCGCTGCAACTGCCCGCCGCTAAGCTCGTGCGACTTGCGATCCAAAAGCGCGTAGTCGATCGAAAGCTGATCGCAAAGAGCCAAAGCGTTATCGAGCGGCGCGACGTCGGCAATTTGATTTTTTATCGCGTAGGTCGGGTGGAACGAGGTATATGGGTCTTGAAAAATCTGGCTAAAACGCGCCGCGTAGATCATTCCGCTTCGCGGCTCGATATGTCCGGCGATTAACTCTATCAGAGAAGTTTTGCCGCTCCCGCTCGGTCCGACGATCGCCGCGATTTCGCCTTTGTCGATCGAGAGATTAAAGTCGTTAAAAAGCGTTTTGCCCTTGTCGTAGCCGAAGCATAAACGATCGATCTCAAGAACCATTTTTGGCGTCCGCCGCGTCCTGATCGCTTAAAATCGTTTCGCCCTTCGCCCAATTTTCCCTTGAAACCTCGTCAAAAACGACGTTACAATTTTGCTTCGGCTTTTTCGCCACCCGCTCCATCGTTTCGCTGAACTCTTTGGCGATAGAGCGTTTCTGCTCAATCGTCAATTTTCCCGCCACGCGAACGCTAATATAGGGCATTTGGCTTAACCTTTATAGGCTTTGATCGCGGCGTCTAATACGGCGATCGCCTCTTCGAGAGATTTGAACTCTTTGACTTTGACCCATTTGCCCGGCTCTAAAATCTTGTAGGTTTCAAAAAAGTTTTTGATCCGTTTAAGCGTGATTTCAGGCAGATCGTCCAATTTTGCGACGCGATCAAATTGCGGATCGATTTTGCTGTTTGGGACGGCGATGAGCTTTTCGTCCTGCCCGCTTTCGTCCTCCATAACAAGAACGCCGATCAGACGGCTTTTAATAACGCTACCGGGCGCTACGGGGTAATCTCCCAACACTAGAATATCCGCCGGATCGCCGTCTTCAGCCAAAGTCGCCGGCACGAAGCCGTAATTGGCGGGGTAGAAAACCGACGAAAACATCACGCGATCAACGATCACCGCGCCGCTTTCTTTATCAAGCTCGTATTTTATGTTAGAGCCGTAGGGTATCTCGATAACCGCCGTTACCTTATCGGGGCTTTCGCCCGCGCTTAACTTACTAATATCCATTTGCCTCTCCTATAATCTTGATTGAATAAAGTCGTTTAACTCGCTTACGATCGCCTCTACCGAGCGTTCGCCGTCGATCTTTTTAAGCAGGTTTTTAACGGCGTAAAACTTGCGAATCTCCTCGATCGGCTCTAGGAAAACTTTCATTCGGTTGTTAAAGACCTCCGCGCCGTCGTCCGCGCCGCGCGATCGTCCAAAAACGCGATCCCTCGCCGTCTGCTCGCTAACCTCGACTTCGATCACGGCGGTTAGTTTTACGTTTTTTTCGTTTTTCAAAATACCGTCTAGCGCCCGCATCTGATCGACGCTGCGCGGATAGCCGTCGATAATTACCGCGTCTTTATCGCACTCTTTGATCGCGCCGACAATCGTATTGACCACGATCTCTAACGGAACTAGATTGCCCTTGCTCACAAAACCGTCGATCGCCTTGCCGCGATCGCTACCGCTTGCGACTTCCGCGCGAAGCAGATCGCCCGTGCTGTAATGCGCGATCTTTTCGGGGCTATTTTTTGCTACGCCGTCCGCGTCGGTCGTTTTGCCGCTACCGGGCGCTCCGATTACCAAAAATAACTTTTTCATCTCAACTCTCCTTTGCGTCTTATTTCGCGTTCTTTCTGATACGCAAACCAAGCTCGTTTAACTGCGCCTCTTCCGCCTCCGCGGGCGCGGCGCTCGTCAAGCACTGGGCGCGCTGCGTTTTTGGAAAGGCGATCACGTCGCGGATACTTTCCGCGCCGCTCATAAGCATAATCAGCCGATCAAGCCCCAAAGCGAATCCGCCGTGCGGCGGCGCGCCAAACTTCAAAGCGTCCAACAGGAAACCAAACTTGGAGCGTTGTTCTTCGGGCGATATGTTTAGTATCCCAAAAACCTCCTGCTGTAGCTCCTCTTCGTGAATACGAACGCTCCCGCCGCCGATCTCAAAGCCGTTTAGCACAACGTCGTAGGCGATCGATTCGATCTCCTCGATTTGCGCTTTTAACTCTTTTGGGCGCGTAAAAGGGTGATGTAGCGCCGCGATCTTGCCGTCTTCGCCGCGCTCGAACATCGGAAAATCGACCACCCACAAGAAGCGAAACGCCTTCGGATCGGCTAAGTTTAGCGTTTTTGCCAGCTCGCAACGTAGCCGCCCCATATAATCCAGCACGGTTTTTTTATCTCCCGCGCCAAAAAAGATCAGATCGCCCTCCTTCGCGCCCGTTCTTGCGACGATCGCCTTTTGTTCCCCGTCGCTCAAAAACTTGACAATCGGCCCTTGTAAAACGCCCTCTTTAAGTTTGATCCACGCTAAACCCTTCGCGCCAAACTTCGCTACAAAATCGGTTAGCGCGTCGATCTCTTTGCGGCTAAGCCGTTCGCCGTTTTCCACGCGCAGGGCTTTGATCCTGTTGCGCTTTGGCTCTTTGGCGATCTCGGCAAACACCTTTAAGCCCGTATTTTCAAGCAGATCGATAACGTCCGTCATAGGCAGATCGTAACGCAGATCGGGCTTATCCGATCCGTAAATCTCCGTCGCGTCGCGGTAGCTCATTCGCTCGAACGGGATTTTTATATCGATCGCGGCGGCTTTGAAAGCGGCTTGCAACAGCTTTTCGGCGACGCTCATTATCTCGTTTTCATCGCAAAAACTCGCCTCAACATCTACTTGCGTAAATTCAGGTTGCCGATCGGCGCGTAGATCCTCGTCCCGAAAACAGCGAGCGATCTGAAAATAACGGTCAAACCCCGCAACCATCAAAAGTTGCTTAAAAAGCTGCGGCGATTGCGGCAGAGCGTAAAACTCGCCCGTATGCACGCGGCTTGGCACGAGATAATCCCTTGCGCCTTCGGGAGTGGGGCGCGTGAGAATCGGCGTTTCAATCTCCATAAAACCCTGCTCTTGCAGATTGACTCTCATTGCGTGGCTAACCTTTGATCGCAGCTCAAAATTCGCCTGTAGTTTTGGATTGCGCAGATCGAGATAGCGGTATTTTAAGCGCGTTTCTTCGGCGACTTTTGGATCGCCTATCGCAAAAGGGGGCGTGGCGCTCTTGTTGGCGATCGTAAGAGTTTCTATAATCGCTTCGATCTCGCCCGTTTTCAAACGCGGATTGACCAGCCCTTCGCCGCGTAGGCGAACCTTGCCGATCGCAATTAACGCGAATTCGCTTTTTACCGCGCTTGCGATCTCGTGCGCCGATTTGCTATCGGCGGGATCGCAGACAAGCTGAATCGTTCCCGATTTATCGCGCAGATCGATAAAAATAACTCCGCCGTGATCGCGCAGACTATCCGCCCAGCCCGCAAGCGTAACGGTTTTGCCGATATCCTCTCGGCTTAATTGCGTCGCGTAATAGGTTCTCAAATACTCTTTCCTAAGCCCAAAATAACGAGCGGATTTTAGCCAACCTTAACTTCCAAGCGATCGAAACGCAATCAAAACTAACTCAATACGCGGTGAAGTATAATGCGTCGGTAATTTTTATACATGATGGCGCTATGCGAAGGCAAAGGTTAAAGTTCAGGGGAAACGCGCGCGATTTTTTCAAAGTGTGGATCGT
The DNA here is from genome assembly GCA_031275395.1 of Helicobacteraceae bacterium. GTDB lineage: Bacteria > Campylobacterota > Campylobacteria > Campylobacterales > SZUA-545 > JAIRNH01. Next base: position 5,510 of record JAISOU010000004.1, read on the forward strand.
AAACTTGCTCCTAACGACTATTACGTTTGGGCTTTACTCCCCTTGGGCAAAGGTTCGAAACAATCAATACCTCTACGGTAACGCCTATCTAGGCGATCATAGCTTTGAATATACCGCTAACGCGTTTAGAATCTTGATCGGCAGGCTGATCGTAGTTGGCGGCTATATAATGTTTTTCGTATGCGCCAACATTGGATACTTGGAGGTTGCGGCGCTTATTGCGGCGGTTTTTATAGCGCTAATTCCGTTTTTTATCAGGCAGTCCGTCGCCTTTAAGCGGCGATATACCCGCTTTCGCGGCGTTAGTTTCAAACATACCGCTTCGGCGTTAAGCTACTATAAAGCGACGCTTCCGATGTTGATTCTTTTTGCTATATACGCGGCTTTTATACTTGGGGCTTTTTGGTCAATGTCAATATTCGGTAATTTATTATTAATGTCGCGCTATTTTTTGGACGATGTTGTTTGGGTATATTTGCCGCATATTATATACGTCGTCGTCGTCGCGCTTTTAATTCCCTACGTTTTCGCCTCGATTAAACGGCTAATTATCGGCAAAACAAGCTACGGTCATACGCCGATTGAATATAATTTGAAAACTAGCTCCGTATATCTTGTCTTTTTCAAATACTCTTTGATCGTTCTCGCGTTTATCGTTATTCCGCTGATCGTAATCCACCTATTTTATGGAAACGATTATCTTGAGCGCGTTCCGACTCCGCTTATTACTCTTTATTTTACCTCGATGTTCGTATTTTACGCGGCAAAAGGCGCGTTTGACGCTTGGATCGGCAGGGTTGATTTTAACAACTGCTCGATCGGCGGTTTTAAGACCTTTTGCGAATATAGGGTTGGAGAGCTTGTCAAGATCTATATCGTTAATTTTTTTTGCTCTATTTTTCTCTTGCGGTCTATTATACCCTTGGGCAAAGGTTCGCGTTCTTAAATATAAGTTAGAAAACGTCGGTTTTGAAAACTTAGATCTAGACGACTTTACGGGCGAAATCGAACGTCAAAAAGGGGCGCTTGGCGAAGAAACGGCAGACTTTTTCGACTTGGATATAGGGTTTTGACGCAACAGAGGTTTAAGGCGTTTTATTTTGACGGCAGATCGTCGAAACCGCAAGAGGTTACGCTGGTTTTATTAGACGATTGCGTTTGGATTCAAGAGATAAACGTTACATACCCGCTAAAGACGATCGAGGTCGGCGCAAAATTAAAAGATACGCCGCAAAGCGTTTCTTTTACGGACGGTTCTTATTGTACGCTTTTAGCCTCCGATTTTTTCTCGCCGCCTAACGACGGAATCAATCGTTTTGCCTTCAAACTAGAATCTAAAACGCGTTACTCCGTTTTTGCTATTTTATTTATCGCGCTCTTGACGGCGTTTTCGCTTACTTTCGGCTCTACGCTCGCGGCGAACGCGATAGCCAATGCGCTACCTCAAAGCGCGATCGACGCGATTAGCCAAAGCGCGTTGTCCATATTGGATAACAATTATCTTTCGCCTTCCAAGCTAAGCGAAGAAAAACAAGAGGCGATCAAACGGAGCTTTGCGCAAATTAACGACGACAAATGTTGCGCGCTTCGTTTTCGCCAATCGAATACGCTTGGCGCAAACGCTTTCGCTCTGCCAAACGGCGATATTATTTTATTGGACGATCTGGTCTATCTTGAAGAAGACGAACAGATGCGCGGTATTCTGGCGATATTGGCGCACGAAAAAGCGCATATTAAACTTAAACACGGGCTTAAAAACATTATCAAAGTTTCTATCTCGTCGGCGATCGTAGGCTATTTGATCGGCGATTTTTCAGGGCTTGCCGCAGGCGGCGCGACGGCTATTATAGACGCGGGCTACTCGCGCGAATACGAAGAGGAGGCGGACGCTTACGCTATCGAGAAAATGCGCGAGCTTGGCGTTTCGACGCGTTATGCGGCGGATATATTTGAAAAGCTGCGCCTAAAAACGGGCGACGATTACTCTTTGTTGGATTCTCACCCGTTGATGGACGAGCGCATTAAGCGTTTCAGGGAAAATTAAGGCGAAATAAAGACCGCCTCTATAGTTCGGCTAGCTAGATCGCTTTGCCGCAAGCGCCTTCCGATTTTATAAAGGCGAAGAGCGAAAGCCCTTCGCCTATAGTCAGGCGACTACCTCAACCTCGGCGGGGTCGCTTTGCCACAAGCCGTGCTTGGTGCAGTAGCTAAGCGCCGTTAATTTAAGGTTTTTGTTAGGCACGATAAAAAAGGTAACCTCCGCCTGACCTTTATTGCCTTGACCGCCGTTTATGCCGCTAATAAGCGTGGCAGTCGCCAAAAGCGTTTCTCGATCAAATAGTTTGATCTCGTTGATATAGTGATCGGTATCGTCGGGGTGCGAATAGTTTTTGCCCAAACGGACGTTCACCGCCAATTTTTCTCCCGCTTTCGCGCTCTTTGCGACCGTAATAAAGGGCGAATGACGATCGATATAATCCTTCTTCGCCTCTTTCTCTTCGGGCGATAGCTCGACGTATGCGTTTATAGTCGGCATTTTTTCCTCCTAGACTGAAAATTCGCGCCAAAAATTACGACGCGATCGTATTATAACAAATCAGACTTAAATACTCTTATTCAAGATCAATTACCCGTCTTAACCTCTTTGATCGTCGCTTTTTTGATCTCCTGCTTGTCGATCGGCTTGTTTGCGCGATCGGCGTCGACGCTCTCGATCTTCTTGACGACCTCTTGTCCTTTGATCACGCGCCCAAAAATGGTGTGGCGGTTGTTTAGCCACTCCGTTTTAACGGTGGTGATAAAAAACTGCGATCCGTTGGTTTTTGGTCCCGCGTTTGCCATTGCGAGCAGGTAAGGCTCGTTAAAAGTCGCCGTCGCGCTAAACTCGTCCTCAAACGGCGCGCCCCAGATCGACTCTCCGCCGCGCCCCGTTCCCGTAGGATCGCCGCCTTGGATCATAAAATCCTTGATAACGCGATGAAAGATCAACCCGTCGTAATAGCCGTTTTTGACGTGGGTCGTAAAGTTTTCGACCGCCTTCGGCGCAATTTCTGGCGTCAGTTCGATCTCGATCGTCCCTTGCGTCGTTTCTAAAACCGCGATTTGTTTCACGTTTGCTCCTAGCGCTTCCAGAGCGACAAGCAAAATCGCGCATACAGCCGCGCCAATTCGTCTTGACATACTTGCTCCTTAATAAAGATGAAACCTTATTATGCGACAAAACGCCTTGTAGCGCCAATGTGATACAATAGGAATATTGCCGATTAACGGAGTTTTTTATGTTTGCGCGTCTGTCGCCAAAAAAATTATCCGCAAAGATCCTATTTACGCTTCTCGTTTTTTTCGGCGTCGGATTTTTCTCCCTATTCTTATATCTAAAAGCCGACTACAATTCGCTTATCTCCGAAAATACCAAAAGAAACGCCTACGTCTTGGGCGATTCGATCTTTCAAACGCTAAATATGGCTATGGATCTTGGAAACAAAGAGGCGATCGACGGCTCGAAAGAAAAGGCAAGGGCGCTAGAGAGCGTCGCGGGTTTGAATCTGATTCGATCGCCAAAGGTAATAGAGCTTTACGGAGAGGGCGAAACGGCGGCGCAGGACAATTTGATCAAAGAGGTCTTGGCGAGCGCTAAAAGCGTAATAGTAGAAAAAGAGGAGAACGGCGAGCATATCATTCGGCTGATCGATCCTCTGATCGCAAACGAAAGCTGTCTAAACTGTCATATCGACTCCAAGATCGGCGAAACTTTGGGGGCGATCGACCTGCGCATTTCAATGGCGGATTCCGACGCGACAATCCGAAACTCGCAGATTAAGATCGCGATCGCTATGTTTGGCGCGTCCGTTTTGCTGACGATCGTTTTTCAACTATTTTTCCGTAAAGAGCTTTTATCGCCAATAAAAGAGTTAGAGCAAATCAGCGCCGATCTAGCGGGTAGCGAGGGCGATTTAACAAGAAGGCTTAACTTTAATCGCGGCGACGAGTTAAGCGACGCTACGCGCTACGTCGACGCGTTTATAGATAAGATACAGGGGACGGTTAACGCCGCCAAAGACGCGGGGAAAGAAACGTTGGGCGCGGGCGAATCGCTTAAGGAGATCGCGGGAAGGATCAGGACTGACATTCAAAACCAGAACAATATGACGAAAGAAACAAGCGACTCTTTACATAATATCTACGACGGATTAAACGAAAGCGAAAAAGCGACAAGCGCGACAAGCGACGACTTAAAAAAGACCGCCGTTACCCTCGACGAGTTTGCAAACAAGTTTTCCGCAATTTCTAATCAGATCGCGCAAACGAGCGAGAAAGAAACGCAAATTAGCGAACGGCTCGCGGCGCTAAACAACGACGCTAATCAGGCTAGAAAAGCGCTTGAAATTATTAGAGATATTTCCGATCAGACAAATCTTTTAGCCTTAAACGCGGCAATCGAGGCGGCGCGGGCGGGAGAAGCGGGACGCGGCTTTTCGGTCGTAGCCGACGAGGTGCGAAAACTTGCCGAGCGAACGCAAAAAAGTCTTGCCGAGATCGACGCGACGATTAACAAACTGGTTCAGGCGATCGGCGATTGCGCGGAAGATATGAGCGATAGCGCGGCTGATATGAGCGCGATCGCTAACGACGCTTTACAAATTAGAGGCAAAGCTACAGAAACAACCGAAATGATGAACGAGAGCGCTAAGGTCGCGCGTAGTTCCGTAACGCTCTGCGCGGGTATTGCAAAACAGGTTGAATCGCTAGTTACCTATGTAAACGAGGTTTCTTCTCTTTCGGAAAAAAACGCGAAAAGCGTCGATATGGTTTCCGATATTGCGGCTAAAATTTTGGGTTTAGCGAAAGATTTGAATACGAAATTAGAACTTTTTAGATCCTAATTATTTATACTTAAGGAAACTTTTTTTACAATGCGTAACTTGCAATAAAGGAGCAAATAATGGCAAGGTCAGTAGATTACACTCGTTACACCGAGGAGTTGGGCAACATTTTAGAGTTGTCGGAAGCGATTAACCGCTACACGTCTGGCGGTCGGAGAAGAACGCGGGTCGCAAAAGCGCCTAAGGCTCAAAACGATCGTCTGCTTGTAAAGCTGTTAAAAACAAAATACGCTTTAAGCGAAGGCGACGTCGGCAACATTCTGAAAATTGTCGAGGGCAAAGCGGCGACCGCCGTAAAAACGAAAACGAGCGCAAGTTTAAGCGAAGAAGATCGCGCTAAACTCAAAAGAGAGATCGACGCGCTAATTGCCAAAATTGGTATTACGATTCGCGCCGAAAATCTTAGCGAAGTCGAATACTTGCGCAAGATTAAAGGCAACTTGTCCGTTCGCAAAGGCAAAATTTTAGCCGTTGTACATCCTACAAGAACGCCTAAGGCGAAAGCCTAGTTCGTTTTTAGATAGGCGATCAGATTTAAGGCCGCTTCTTTCAGGGGCGGCGTTAGATTTTCGTCGTATCGGAAGGCTTTACCCCCGACTGAAAAGACGAGGAAGTCGATCTTTGCGCCGTAAAGTTTTTGAGCCGCTAAGACTAGCGACCATGGCGAAATAGCGTGAGCAAAAATATCCTCTTTTTTTGGTAGGGGAACCGCAAAAACGCCGACTGGCGCATCAATGTTTATATCTACGAAAATCGTTTTGCGAAATTGCGCTAAAATTGGGGTCAATTCCGGCGTTAATTGTAAAACTTCTAAACACTCGTAGCGCCTATTTTTCCTAAGCGATCGCGCCACAAAGTTTCCAAATCCGTCGTCCTGACGAAGCGAATTTCCATATCCGATCAAAAGCGTTTTCATATTAAGCGCTCCGCAAGAGTATAATTTTGCGATTATTATGGCAAAGAAGCGATGAAATAGGGGAAAGCGTTTGGCTTTATTGAACGATCAACTAACAAAGCGCGATCTAGCGCATATTTGGCACCCCTGCTCTCAAATGAGCGAATATCGTAGCGGAAAACTACCGCTTTTGGCGATCGAAAGGGGGGAAGGCGTTTGGCTTTACGATTACGACGGAGCGCGTTATCTTGACGCTATCAGCAGTTGGTGGGTGAATCTTTTCGGGCATAGCCAGCCATATATTGCCGAAGCGATCGCGCGGCAGGCGCGAAGCCTTGAACATTGCATTTTCGCGGGCTACACGCACGAGGGGGCGACCAGATTAGCCGAACGGATCGTCAAGATCGCGCCGAAAGGATTAAACCGCGTATTCTTCGCCGACAACGGATCGGCGGCGGTAGAGGTTTCGCTAAAGATGGCTTTTCACTATTTCGCAAATCGCGGCGAAAACCGCCCTTTGGTTATCTCGCTGGCGGGCGGCTATCACGGCGAAACGCTAGGGGCTTTGGCGGCGGGCGGCGCGGAGCTGTATAAGCGGATATACGCGCCGATTTTGATTCAAACGCTTCAGGCAAAATCCCCCGCGCTATGCGAGGAAAAAGAGGCGATCGCCGATATGCGCCGCTTGCTAGAAGAGAATAGAGGCAAAGTCTGCGCCGCGATCGTCGAACCGCTCGTGCAGTGCGCGGGCGATATGGCTATGTATGATCCAAGCTATTTAAGGGCGTTGCGCAACTTGTGCGACGAGTTTGACGTTTTGTTGATCGCGGACGAGATCGCGACGGGCTTTGGGCGAACGGGGACGATGTTCGCGTTTGATCAAACGGACGTTTCGCCCGATTTAACGACGCTTTCAAAAGGTTTAACGGGCGGATTCCTGCCGCTCTCTCTCGTTTTGACGAGCGATCGCATATACGAGGCGTTCTGCCTCGACGATTACGGCGAAAAAACCTTTTTACATTCGCACAGCTACACTGGCAACGCGATCGCCTGCGCGGCGGCAAACGCGACGCTGGATATTTTTGAAAGCCGCGACGTGATTGGCGAAAATAAAATTAAGGCTCGCTTAATCGCCGATCGCCTATCGATCGTCGCTAAAAATAAGCGCGTCGCGAACGCCCGTCAAAAAGGTATGATCGCGGCGTTTGATCTAATCGGCGTAAAGTATAATCGCGATCTAACCGTCCGCGTAACCCGCGAAGCGATCAAACGCGGCGTTATGTTTCGCCCGCTCGGAAAAACTATCTACGTTATGCCGCCGTACGCGATCGCTCATAGCGAAATCGACTTTCTTTTCGACGCGATCGAGGAGATAATCGCCGCGCTTTAATCGCTCTTTTTTCGTTCTCGGTTACGAAAAAGACAAGCGGTAATTCAAGTTATAATAGCAAATAAAAGGAGCGGTATGAAAAAGTTTTTTGCGTTGTCGCTGTTGTGCGTTTGTTCGCTTTTAGCCGATAAAGGCTATACGCGGTTTGGAGCTTTTGAGGTTCGGACGGCCGTTTCAAAAGACGGGGTTACTACATTGGAGGTTTTTAAGGATAAAAAGCCTTTTCAAACGATAGAGGCGCAAAAGATTCTGCGCGACTGGACAAACGAGCGGTGCTACGTTAACTTTCTCTTTAACGGGATTTACGGCAAGGACGACGCGGACAGCTTCGGGTGGATATGTAAAAGCGGCGAAGGCGCTTGGGAATTTAGTTACGACGCTGAAAAAAGCGAGTTTGCTTACGCGGGGCCGATTGAGTGGCTTTGGTTCTCGGACGAGATGAAAGAGGCAAAAGATTTTCATATCGGGGCGGGATATATTACAAGCGAGCAGGCAGGTTATAAGAAAATATACATATTTCAAAAACCGTCAAATAGAATGGTTCAAACGATAGAGGGTAATTTCAGCGGCGACGCTGGTTATTGCGAAGGTAATTGTATAGCGATCGACGACTATAATTTTGACGGTTTTGAGGACTTTTCGCTTTTTGGAGAGTATGACGCGGGCTATTCAACCCGCCTCTATTTTCTATACGACCCTAAGAAAAAAGAGTTCTTTTTAAGCGAAATTGACGGCGCAAATCTACTCTTTGACCAAAAAACCAAAACGGTTACTTCGTCTTTTGAGGGAAAAGATTTAACATATAAGATAGAAAATAACAAATTGAAGCTAATTAAAGAGAGTTGCTACGCGAAGGATAACGAATGGGAAGAGGACGAGTTTGAGCATAATTGCGAATACGCCGGTAGATTTACGCATTTGATCTCGGTCGGGTTAAAAAATAACTTTGAGCTGGAAATCGCAATAAACGCCGACAATACAAAAGGGATCGCGCGTTATAGAGGGCAAAAAGAGTTTCTCGATCTCGCTCTAAAGCAAAAGGTTAAAAACGATCTGATCTTTGACGAAAAGTATAAAGGCGAGATAACGGGGAGTTACGCGCTAACTATCGGCGAATACGGCGCGGTCATAAAAGCCTCTTATATACGCAAAAAAGACGGTAAAAGATTTAATTTAGAAACGACGGAGTAGCGCGTCGCCGATCGCCTGCTTCGCCTTTTGCTCGGCGTTGAAAATTCGCGGGATATAATCGCCGATCTAAAAAACGCGCCGGCATAACGGATCGGGCATTTTTGCAATTTTTGTTATGCTTTTGGAAAATTAAGGATAGCGAATATGGCGCGGGATCGTATTTTTCTTTCGCCGCCGCATATGGGCGGTTTTGAAAAGGCGTTTATCGATATGGCGTTCGAGAAAAACTATATCGCGCCGCTTGGCGAAAACGTTACGGGTTTTGAAGAAGACGTAAAATCTTTTACGGGCGCGAAAAACGCGCTGGCGCTCTCCAGCGGCACGGCGGCGATTCATCTTGCGTTAAAGGCGTTTAATATCGGCGCGTCCGATCGCGTAGCGGCGAGTTCTTTTACCTTTATAGGTTCGGTTTCCCCGATCTGGTTTGTCGGCGCGGAGCCTATCTTTATCGATAGCGACGAGGCAAGCTGGAATCTGGATCCGTCGCTTTTCGAGAGCGCTTGCAAAAAATATCGCCCCAAAGCGCTGATCGTAACTCATATTTACGGGCAAGCCGCCGATCTTGATTCGATCCGCGATCTATGCGATCGCTACGGCGTTATTTTGATCGAGGACGCGGCGGAATCGCTCGGCGCGACTTACAAAGGCAAATATACGGGCGCGATCGCGCAGGCGGGCGTTTATTCTTTCAACGGCAACAAAATTATCACGACGAGCGGCGGCGGAATGTTGGTCGCCCCAGACGAGGCGATCGTAAAACGGGCGTTTTTTTTGGCGACGCAAGCAAGAGAAAACGCGCCGCATTACGAACACCGCGAAGTAGGCTACAACTACCGAATGAGCAATATCGTAGCGGGGATCGGGCGCGGACAGATGAAGGTTTTGGAAAGCCGCGTCAAACGGCGGCGCGAGATTTTCTCCTTTTACCGCGACGCTTTGCGCGATCTGCCGATCGGTTTTATGCCGGAATTACCAAATACGCGCGGGAATCGCTGGCTAACGACTATTACGATCGAAGATCGCAAAATAACGCCCGAACGTTTGCGCCTCGCGCTGGAGGCGGAAAATATCGAATCGCGCCCGTTTTGGAAACCTATGCATCTGCAACCGGTCTTTCAAAACGCGAAACAAATAACGAGCGGCGTAAGCGAAAAACTCTTTAACAAAGGTCTGTGCCTGCCTAGCGGCGCTGCGGCGACAAACGATGAGTTGGAGCTGATCGTCCGAACGATCAAAAGCGTCTTTGATTGATCCTTGAGTAGAATACGCCGATGAAAGCTATAAAAACAGTCACGCAGATCTATTTATTCTCGTCGTTATCGGCTTTTTGGGACGTAACCTATTCCGATTTGCCGCAAATCGAGCGCGATATGAACGCCCTCGATCTTGAAAATCTTGAAATCAGGGTCGCGGGCGCTTTTACGGAAGCGATTAAGCGGCGTTCGCAATAAAAACTAACCACGAAAGGTCTTTTTGAGAGCGACAAACGGTTGGGGCTTTTTGCTTTTTTCTCTCGCCGTTTTTTCGGCGGCGCTTTTGCGCGCTTATTTCGCGGACGCTTTGCCGATCGGCGTTCTAGCCGCTTTTTCCTATTTTTTCTTTTTGGCGGCTCTTGTTTTCTCGGCGCGTTTTGGGCGGTTAAATATCTTTTACGCGCTTTTATTCGCTTGGGCGATCGGCGCTTTGCTTACGAGCGATCTAAGCGCCGACGACGTTAATCGCGATCAGGCCGATCTTTTGCGCCTTGCCGCGTGGTATCTTATTCCGATTAACTTCGCGGTTTTCGCGTGGTTGGAGGAGCGATCGTTTCTTTCCGTCCATTCTTTAGTAAGAGCGGTTTTGATCGTATCGCAAATGGGCGCGGTCTTATTCATCGCGGACTCGCTCTATCTGGATACGGCGCGATCGGCGCTGACATACGAACTATTTAACGCGCCCGATTTTTTGTCGCCTATCCCGCAAACGTCGCTTTTGTTCGTCGCGTTCGCCGCGATCTCGCTTGGCGCGAAAATCATAACCAAAACGCAAAAAACGCTTGAAATCGCCTTCCTTTTCGCGTTGATCGGTTCGCTTTTCGCGCTATTTGTCTATCCCGACGCGATCGGACAGTTTGTTTTTTTGCTCTCGTCGTCCCTGATCGTTTCGGCGGGATTTATGCACTTAGCTTACAGCCTCGCCTATTACGACGAATTGACGGGCGTTTTGGGACGGCGCGCCCTTAACGAAGGTATGGCGAAACTTTCAGGACGTTACGCGATCGCTATGATCGATATTGATCATTTCAAACGTTTCAACGACGAACATGGACACAACGTCGGCGATCAGGCGCTTAAAATGATCGCCGCTAAACTCGCTCTAATTCGCGGCGGCGGTATTGTATATCGTTACGGGGGCGAAGAGTTTTGCGTTATCTTTGGCGGAAAAGACAAACGCGAAGCCCAACAATATTTAGAAGAAACGCGCAAGGCGATCGAGGACTCGCCTTTCGTCAAGCGATCGCCCTCGCGCCCCAAAAAAACCGCTAAAACCCATAATCGAGTCCGCCGTTCGGAAGTCGCCTACGAAACGATACCGATTACAATCAGTATCGGCGTAGCCGACAGCGATAGCGGCTTAAACCAAAACGAAACGCTCAGAGCGGCGGATCGCGCGCTGTACAGAGCGAAAGAAAACGGGCGCAACCGCGTCGTACTGCAAGGAAAATAATGTTCAAAATCGCGCTTGTAGGTCTTCCAAACGTCGGCAAAAGCACGTTGTTTAACCGCTTGAACAGAGGTTACGACGCGATCGTAAGCGACGTCGCGGGAACGACTAGGGATATTCGCGTAGCTCGCGCCGTTATCGACGCGAACGAAGTCGAGATTGTCGATACGGGCGGGCTGGAAAATCGCGACGAAACGTTTGCAATCGTTCGTAGAAAGGCGCTTGAAACCGCAAAAAAAGCCGACCTGGCGCTTTTTTTAATCGACGGTCAGAAGCCGCCCGACGACGAAGAGAGAAAGCTCTTTTACGAATTGCAAAAGCAAAATCCGTCGATCGCCCTACTATTAAATAAGATAGATAACGACGATATGGAAAATCGCGCGTTCGAGTATATGAGCTTCGGCGCGAAAAAACTTTTTACAATCTCTTGCGCCCACAAACGCGGGCTAACGCGGTTGGAAAAGTGGATCGGATCGCTGATAAAAACGCAAGAGGGCGAAAGCGCCCGCGAAGAGGGCGAAAACCAAGAAGAGGCGATCAGAGCGGCTATTATCGGGCGACCAAACGTGGGCAAAAGCGCGTTGCTAAACGCTTTGGTCGGATTCGAGCGATCGGTCGTCAGTCCGATCGCGGGGACGACAATCGATCCGGTCGATGAACAGATAACGATTAACGGACGGAAAATCGTCTTTATCGATACGGCGGGCGTTCGCAAACGAAGCAGAATCGAAGGGATTGAGCGTTTCGCTTTCGATCGCACCGAAAAGGCGTTGCAAAAAGCCGACGTGGCGTTGATTGTTCTTGATTGTAGCGAGGATTTTACCGAGCTTGACGAGAGGATCGCGGGGCTTGCGGACAAGCACAAAACCGCCGCGATCCTCGTTTTGAACAAATACGACGTCGCCCGCGAAAGCTACGCGCAGCTAGAAAAACAGACGCGGGAGCGTTTTGTTTTTTTAAGCTACGCGCCGATCGTTACCCTTAGCGCGACGAGCAAAAAGCGCGTGCATAAGCTAGCCGATCTGATTACCGCCGCGTATGAAAACTACTCGCGACGTATTCCAACCTCGCAGCTAAACGAGCTGATCGAAGAGGCGACAAACAGGCACAAAATCCCTAGCGATCGCGGTAAAGCGGTGAAAATATATTACGCGGCGCAATACGGGACAAAACCGCCGAAAATCTCTTTGGTTTCAAATCGTCCGCGGTCGATCCACTTTAGTTATCTGCGATATTTGGCAAATAAATTACGAGAAAATGTCGATTTTGTTGGGACTCCTATCGTAATTGAGGCAAAATTACGGCAAAATACTACTTCGTTAAAGTAGGAAAAGAGTAGGATAACACGATCAACTTCGGGGGAGAGGGTGGCTAAATGAAACAACTAGGCTTTTTCGGCAAGATCCGCAATCGCTTCATCTTGTCGTTTTCGGTGATCGTCGCGATTTTGACGGCGACAATTATCGGTCTTTTGTGGTACGACTACAAAGACATAACCAACCAAGCGGCTAGAGAGTCGATGACGCGGCTAAGCGAATCGATCTTCCAAACGCTCTTTTTCGCTATGAATAATGGCGGTAGCGAGCAGGTGCATGCGGCGTTAGACGACGCAAAACAAAGAAAAATTGTCGAGCGGCTCAATTTGCACGTCTCAAAAGAGATCATCGAGAGCTTCCGTCAGGGTATCGAGGTTTATAACCCGCCTCAAGATATCCGCGACGTTTTCGAGAACAACGACAAATTACCGCAGGTTGAGTTTGCAAAGGGTAAGTTAATACCCGTCGCCAACGTAGAACCTATCGGGCGCGACGATCAGCTCATTAAACGCGGCGCGCGTTTTATCAAGCCGTTCATAGCCGAAGAACAGTGTGTCGTCTGCCATTTCAACGTTACCAACGGCACGGTTTTGGGCGTTATGGACTTGATTATTTCGCAGGACAGATACGATCAAATCTCCACGGAATCGATCAAAAAGGTCGTTCTCGTGATGTTAGGGTTGATCCTCGTTGGCGGCGTGATTATGAACTTCGTTTCGTCTAGCCTAATCTTTAGCCCTCTTTACGAGCTTAGAGAGGCGGTCAAGAGATTAGCGGGAACTGCGGGCGATCCGGATGTTAGACTGCAAGAACGCGGCTATAACGAATTCGGCGAAGTGGCGCACCACTTCAATCGCTTTATCGATAAGGTATATGTGATTAACCGTCGCCTTACCACAGAGCAGAAGAAGACGCAAAAACTCCTCGAAGAGCGCGAAATCGAGTTCCAACGCCGCGTTGAAGAGGTCAGGAAGTCCGATCGCGAACAACGTCGCTACGTCGAGATCGTCGATAACAACGTTATTATTTCGAGAACCGATCCGAGCGGCGTAATCACGTCGGTGAGCGAAGCCTTTAGCCGCGTTTCAGGTTACTCGAAAGAGGAGTTGATCAATATGCCTCATAATATAGTCAGGCATCCGACGACTCCCGCGTCGGTCTTTGTCGAAATGTGGCATACGATCAAAGCTGGCGCGATCTGGCAAGGCGAGCTTAAGAACCGCAAAAAAGACGGATCGCCGTATTGGGTAAGAATGGTTATTTCGCCATTGTTTAACGACCAAAACGAGATCAAGGGCTTTGTAGCGGTTTGCTTGGATATTACCGAGCAAAAAGAGCTTGAGGCGCTTATGGTTAAACCTACCGATCAAGACGCGGAGGCGCAAACTTCGGCTACGCAGAAGAAAACGCTTCGCTTCGAGTAAGGTTTTTTTAACGGCAGGTCGTCGTTAGACGGCTTGCCGTTTATTTTTTATCCGCAAAAGAGAGATTCTGATGGTTAGAACCGGAAAGAGAGGCGTTAGGAAAGAGGATTTAAGTTTCTTTGATAAGCTTCGCACGCGTTTTACCATAGCGCTCTTAGGCGCGGTTTTAGTAATTACGTCGTTTGTCCTCTACACTCTCGTTCAAGATTATCGCGATATTATCAACGAGTCGGCTAAGAACTCTATGGATAGGTTAAGCAAAGCGATTTTTCAAACGCTCTACACCTCTATGAATAGCGGCGCGAACTCCGAACAGGTGCGCGAAGCGCTAGAGCGCGCCCAAGGCGAACACTACGTCAAAACGCTCGAACTATATGTGGGACAACAGATCTACAATCGTTTTCGCCGCTCCGAAACGATTCCGAATTATCCCGCCAAGGTCGAGGAGATATTTAAAAGCGGCAAAGAGCATTTTAGTTTAATAGAAAGCGAGTTTGACCGAGAAATACATTATCTTAAACCTTTCAAAGCCGAAGAAAATTGTTTGGCTTGCCACTACAACGCAAAAACGGGCGACGTATTAGGCGTTATGGATTTATCATTTTCGTTAATCGAATACGATAAAAGATCGGAAAGCTTGATCAAACGTATCGCGCTGATCATAGCCGTTCTCGTGCTAGGTAGCGGCGCGATCTTATTCTACGTTTCTACGAAAATGATCTTTGCGCCTATTAAAGACCTTGAAAACGCGACGAACCGCCTATCAAAAAACGCGGGCGATCCCAACGTGCGACTTGGCGAATGGGGCAAAAACGAGTTTGGCGTGATCGCCGATCACTTCAACCGCTTTATAGAAGCCGTATATGAGATCAACCGTAAGCTAGAGCAAGAGGAAGAGAAAGTACGCGGACTTTTGGAGAATCGAGAGGCGGAGATCGAACGGCGAACGGCGCAGGTTCATGAGCTTAACCGCGAATTAAATCACTATTTCGAAGTGGTCGATGAAAACGTGATCACCTCTCGCACCGATATAAACGGGGTTATTACGGACGCTTCGGCGGCTTTATGCCGCATATCAGGCTATACCAAAGAGGAGCTTGTAGGGAAGATGCACAACATTATGCGCCACCCCGACACGCCTAGCGAGCTATTCGCGGATATGTGGGCAACGATTACGCATGGGCGGATCTGGACGGGCGAATTCAAAAATCGCACAAAAAACGGCGGTTTTTACTGGGTGCAAACCGCCATTTCGCCGCTCTTTTCCGAAACTAGCGCGATCAAAGGGTATATCGCGATCAGGCACGATATTTCGCTCCAAAAAGAGCTTGCCGACACTTTGCAAAAGCTAAACGAGGCGACGAGGCAATCGCAAACCGATATGCTTACGGGCATTATGAACCGCTTAAAGATCAACGAATTGTTGAATATGGAGATCGATCGCGCCGAACGATACGATCAGGATTTAAGCGTCGCGCTGTTGGACATCGACCACTTCAAAGCGGTAAACGACACCTACGGACACCTTGTAGGCGATCAGACGCTTAAAACGCTGGCGCAGATTTTAACGACGCGAACGCGAAAAACGGACTTTGCCGCTCGTTGGGGCGGCGAGGAGTTTTTGCTCGTTCTGACAAATACGCAAGAGGAGTGGGCTATGCGCAAGATGAATCAGCTACGCGAAATTGTCGAAACGCACGATTTTGGAAGCGCTCCGAAAATAACGATAAGTATCGGCGTAGCCTCTTATCATGCGGGCGATACGCTAGAAAGTCTGGTCGGACGCGCCGACGTGGCTCTATATTTGGCGAAAGAGGGCGGTAGAAACCGCGTAGAGGTCGCCACAAATGAAACCGACAATACGAACTTAAACGACAAAAACGACAAAAAAAGAGGAAAGCGCGAATGATCGATCTTAAAAGACTCGAGCAGGATTTTGACGCTTTCAGAGCGCAAATTACGCGCAAAAAGGTCGATGAAGCGCTATTGGAATCCGTAAAAACAAAGGCGATCGAAACAAAGCGGTTAAAACGCGAATTAGAGGAAAGACAGGCGCTTCAAAACCGCTTAAGCAAAGATTACGGACGGCTTAAGGCAAGCGGCGAAAGCGTAGCGGAGCTTGAAGCGAAAGTGGTAGAAAACAAAAGCGAAATTATCGCGCTGACGGACATGTTGCGATCGGCGCAAAGCGCTCTTGAAAACGACGCTCTAAACCTGCCAAATCCGCCCGATTCAGACGTGCCAAACGGCGAGGACGAAAACGACAACGTAGAGTTAAGCAGGACGCTAACGCCCCGCGTTTTTGATTTCGCTCCAAAGGCGCACTTTGAGCTTGGAATCGACGAGGGTTGGTTTGATTTTGAGCGGGCGGCGAAAATCTCCTGTAGCCGTTTTACGGTTATGCGCGGCTTAGCGGCAAAACTCGAACGCGCCCTGATCGCCTATATGATCGACTTCAACGAATCTCGCGGCTTCAAAGAGGCGTGGCTACCCGTGTTGGTCAGTCGCAAAACGCTAACGGGAACGGCGCAGCTACCAAAGTTTGAAGCCGATCTATACCTTGCCGAAACAGGCGAGTTGCCAGAAAACGATCTCTTTTTAACGCCCACCGCCGAAGCGCCGCTTATCAATCTTTTCTACGACGAGATTATCCATGAAGAGGAGCTACCGATCAAGATGACGGCGCATACGCTCTGCTTTCGCAAAGAGGCGGGAAGCGCGGGTAGGGACACGCGCGGTATGATGCGCCAACACCAATTCGACAAGGTGGAGCTTGCGGCGATAACCGCGCCGGAAGATAGCAATCGGGTATTTGACGAGATACTCTCTTGCGCGAGCGATCTGCTGACAAGTTTGGAGTTACCGCACCGCAGACTTCTGCTCTGTTCCGGCGATATGGGCTTTAGCGCGGCGAAAACGATCGACATTGAGGCGTGGATTCCTAGCGAAAACCGATACCGCGAGATAAGCTCCGTAAGCAATACGCGGGATTTTCAGCCGCGCAGAGCGAAGATCCGCTATAAAAGCGGCAAAACCAACCGCCTAACCCACGCGCTTAACGGTTCTAGCCTTGCGGTAGGGCGAACGCTTATCGCGCTTTTGGAAAACCATCAGCTCAAAGACGGAAGCGTCCGCGTTCCGCCCGTTTTGCTTCCATATTTGAAACAAGGCTAGATCGTGGCGGAAGATAGGGCGATAGACGGCGAAGCGGAAACCTACACCCTAAAATCTCCCGACGAAACAGACGCGCCCGAAACGAAACAAGAGCCGTCGATCGACGCGCAAAACAAAAAAACGCGCAAAATCGACGTTTTGATCTTAAGAGCCGAAACGTTCGTCAAAAAACCGCTTGCGTGGAGCGGCGCGATTATATTTGCGGCGCTGATCATTTTTTGGCTTCTGGCAAATCTATTTACCGCCTCTAAAGAAACGGTTTATCAGCCAAAACCGCTGAGAGCGGGCGAAGCGATCGGCGCGTCGATCGACGATCGGGAGCTAATCGCCATCAACCGCGCAAGCTCCACGCTAGAAGGGCTGATCGCCAAAGCCGCGCTGCTTTACGAAGGCGGATCGCCAAACGAAGCGCTCGAAATATACGAACGGGTTTCGCTCTACAACGAATCGCTTTCGCTCTACAACTTGGGCGTGGCGCGAATGAAAAAAGACGAGTATAAAGGCGCGATCGAGGCTTTTGATCGCCAGATTGCGCGGCAATCGAACCGAACGCCCGGGGCGATCAACGCGGCGGTTTGCGCGCTGAAACTTAACGACGAACCGCTGTTTCGCCATTATGTTCGCATCGCAAAAGAGGCGCTGATCGAAGAGAGCGCGTCGCCGCTTTACGGCTACTACTATACGCTCGTAGGCTACTACGACGATCGCCCTTTTGACGCGCTACTTGGCGCGGCTACTCCGACGATCGACTATCTAAACGAAGAACAAAATCTGATACTCGCCAAAATGCGGCTACTGTTTGACGACGCGGCGGGGTCGATCGAAGCGCTGGAAAAAACCAACAGAAACGAAAATCTTTTGACGCTGGGGCTTTTATACGCGAGAATCGGCGACTATCAAAACGCGGCGGATCGGCTTTCCAAAGCGATAAACGCGAATGTAGATGTAGAGCGGGCGCAATCGGCGGCTCTTTTGGTTCATCTTAAAAACGGTTTATTCAAAGAAGCCTCCACGCTTATCAACAACGCGCTAAAAGCCGAACGCAATCCGTTTTTGTATCCGATCAGGGTCAAATTAAAAGATCGTCTTTTTGACGTCGCCGAAGCGCAAAACTACTTCGCCGAAAGGCTACTGATCGACGAGAGCGTTTTTTTGCGGGCGATGTTTGCCTACGCGCCATATATTATGGTCGATCCAAACCGAAGCGTTACGGAAATTCGCAAAGGTCAGATCGCTTTAAGCGGCGGCGAGATCAACGAGGCGACGGCGCTTTTGGAGCAGGCGCGATCCTTTTCGAGCGCGGGGGCGAGAATGAGCGCCGCGATCAAACTCGCTCTCAATAACCGCCTAATTTTGGCGAATCAGGCGCTAGCGAAAGCCGAAGAGGAGCTAAAAACCAGCGACTCCCTAGAGTATAACCTCGCGCTTTCATACGCGCAACTCGGACGCTTCGCGCAAGCCTACGCGCACTTTCGCAGAGCCTACTATCTCAACTCAAAAAACGTCGAGGCGGGCGTTTATGCGGCTCTTTTATCCTCGTTTGCGGGCGCGGACGAAAGCCGTTTGATCGAGCGCTTAGACGCGGCGCTATCCGATCGCCAAGACGAGCGTAGCGTTTTTTGGCGCGCGCTTTTGGGTTTTCGCAACAACGATTTTCAGCTTTCAGAAAGCTGGCTTAACCGCGCAAATCGGGAAAATATGCCCCAATACACTCTTTTTGATCTCTTTTGCGCCGATCATTCAAACCGCCCAGACGCGCTTAAAAAAGCGGCTTTAGATTTATTAAAGCACAATCCGAACGATCCGCTCTTTAATATCTTTGCCTTTTACGCGGACAATAAGGATAAATCGATTCGCGTTTTTTCTTTTGAGGCGCAAAAGTTTATGGCGCGGCGCGATATGAACTTCGACTCTCTTTATTACGGATCGTCCGTAACTCGCGATCTCTATATTAAGCTAAGTTTAATCACGGGCAATTTAGAAAAAACGCGCGAACTTTTGGCTAATAAATTAGCGACGGAAAAAAACGAGCCGCGCGCGATTATGCAGGCGCTGATCGCAACCGATATTTATCGCCAAAACTTTGAAGAGGCTTACGCGATTAGCAACGCGTTAATCGACGAACTGGGAATGCAGGACTCCGAAACGCTTTTACAAGGCGCGATCGCGTCGATTGGCGCGGGGCATAAAGAAAACGCGATCGCGCTTTTGCAGATCGCCAAAAACGTCGATCCGAAAAACAAAGAAGCGCGTTTCGCGCTTGGGCTTTTGTATCAAGAGATTAACAACGCCAAAGGCGCGGCGCTGGAATACTCGTTAATAGGAAACGGACGCTACGAAAGCCAATTTTTCGACTTTGATATTAGAACAAGCGACGATCCCGAAAACCTCCCCCGATAAACGCGCAAAGAAATAATCGCCGCGTTTATCAAATCCGCAATTGCCGTCGTTTTCGCTTTGCCTATAACAAAACAACGGATCGCAACCTACAATTTTAGTCGCGTATTAGCTTCTTTTCGCCTAAATATTGCAACCCTTGGCAATCGCCTAATTCGCACGCTTTTTTTGCGTCTTGCGTCGCTTTTTTATAGTTTTCTTGAAGCGCATAAGCGCCGGCGCGATTATTGTAAGCCATTATATCGTTTGGATCGATCTTGATCGCTTGCGTGAAATCTGCGATCGCTTTTCTGTAATCGCCTAAATTATCGTAAGTTAATCCGCGACTGTAGTAGCTTACGGCATTGTTAGGATCTTCTTTGATAGCGAT
>JAISOU010000029.1 GCA_031275395.1 Helicobacteraceae bacterium
GAAAACTGTTTAACCGCCTCTTGAAAATTGCCGCTACCATAAGCGGCAAAGCCGCGATCGAAAGCCGCGCTATTTGCATAAGCAAAAGCGGACATTAAGCAAAAAGCGATAAACGCTTTACCGATTGTTTTCATCTTTATATCCTTTACCCGATTTTAGCTTCTTTTTGAAATATCTAATGCCCGCAAAACCGCCTATCGAAACGCCTTTGTCTATAGATTTAGTGAAAATGACTAGCGTCATTATATTCCGCCGCGTTTAGATCGCTTGCGCGATCGCCGATCTTAAAGCCAAAATATCCGCTTTGCGTTCGATAAAAGAGTCGCGGTTGGCAAACAGCCGCGCGGAGGATTCAAAAATAGTTTCGATCGCCTCCAAGCCGTTTTCCTCCATCGTTTTTCCCGTTTCGACAATATCGACGATTGCGTCGGCAAGCCCGACAAGCGGCGCTAATTCGATCGATCCGTAGAGTTTAATAATCTCGACCGCCATTGCCTTTTGCGCGAAAAAGCGTTTCGTGATATTGACCATCTTTGTCGCCACTCTGACGCGGGTTTTAGACAGATCGAGCCGCTCGCCCTTTTTCATAGCCAAAACCGCTTTGCAACGCCCGATTTTCAAATCCAGCAACTCGGTTACGGGCGCGTTTTGCTCCAATAGCGCGTCTTTGCCGCAGATTCCAATCTCCGCCGCGCCGCGAGTTACGTAGGTCGGCACGTCTTGCGATCGCACGAGCAAAAAGCGAAAACCCGCTTTTTCTAAAATCAGTTTTCGGTTTTCAAAGGCGAAACTTTCGCCGTGAATCTTTTTGAAAAACGCCAACGTTTCGTCGGCTATCCGTCCTTTTGGAAGCGCGATTGTGAGCGTCAAAATTCAAATCCTTTGATTATTTTTTCCATACCCTTAAATATAAGCGAATTATCCACGATAGAACCTTCAAAAAACCGCGAAAAATACGCTCCGTCGCCGCCCGTAAGAATAATCGGCTTATTACGGGCAAGCCGCTCTACCGCTCTGATCAGCGGCGTTATCACTCCGTAGCTGATCGCGTCGGCGGTGCTTTGCGGCAGACATTCAAGGTCGATCGAGAAGTTCATCGCCTTTTGCAGTCGCGGCGAAATCTGCGCGTACATATGTTGAAATCTGACTAGCCCCGGGTAGATAAAACCGCCCAGATGAACGTTATCGCGCATTATATCGACGGTGATCGCGCTACCCGCATCGACCAAAACGCCCGTTTCTATCGCCATACAAGCGACGGCGCGATCAACGCCAAGTCCGTAATAGAGCGTATCCAGTTTGACGAACGGTTCGAGATCGAATATCTGATAACGCCGCGCTAATCGGCGCGTCGCGTCGCTATTAACGCTGACGACGTATATCGTTTCTCCCTTTTCGAGCTTTAGATCGGGCGTAGAGTTTATGGCGGTTTTCCAGATTCGACCGCTTTGCATAAAGTGATAGTGCGTATTTCCAATTTCGCATAAGATCACTAGGCGAACCTTAAAGCCGCTCCCAGCGGGTGATAACGATCGACGCTTTCTAAAAGATGACGGCGTTCAAGATGGGTATAAATCTGCGTCGCGTTTAGGCTGGAATGTCCTAGCAGCTCCTGAACGACGCGCAGATCCGCGCCGCCCGTGATCAGAGAGGTGGCGAAACTATGGCGTAGCGAATGCGGCGAAACGCCCAAGATTTTGCGCGTGATCAAAAAAGCAAAAACGCGGCTAAGCGGTTTACCTTTGTAGTTGATAAACAGGCGCGAGCTGAAAAACGGGCGATCGGCGATATAGCTATCGAGCGCGGTTAGGGCGCGCTTTGCGATTGGCACGATCCGCTCTTTCGCGCCTTTGCCGAAACGTATGCGAATCCAGCCGCTTTCTATATCGTCGGTCTGCGCTTTGAGCGCTTCGCTAATTCGCGCCCCGCTTGCGTATAAAAACAAGATCAAAGCGTAGTCGCGCTTACCGATCCAACCGCTTTGGTCGATCGTCGATAAGGCGCGTTCGATCGTTTCGGCGCTAAGATATTTCGGCAACGATCGCGGAACTTTCGCGCCTTTGATCTTATAGGTTTCGTCGCTAAGAAGCCGTTCGTAGCTCCAATCCAAAAAGCGGTTAATCGCGCTTAGTTTGCGATTTAGCGTGCGCGGATTATCAAAACGCGCCAAAAAAGCGTAAATATCGTCGCTATCGAGGCGATCCAAAGATTTGTTAAACGCTTCGTTAAACTGCTCTAGATCGTTGGCGTAGGCTTCGATCGTGGCGCGGCTTAAACCCAAAACCGTTTTGCAGTGGCGCAGATAAGATTTTATCGCCTCCTTCATCGCCAACGCGCCAGTTTGTCGTAGTGCCACGCGCCGCGTTCGTCGGCATAAACGGGGGCGCGGATCGCGTCGGGAAGCTCGTAGATTTTTACGTTTTGTAGATTGTCGCTAAAACGCGCCGCGTAGCCGCTTTGCTCCACAGCCCAAAGAACGCCGTTTTTCTCCGCCGCCGCGACAAATCGGGCGTAAAGTAGCCGCGCGCTAGAAAGCGTCGCCAACGTCCCGCTAACGAGCAAAATCTCGCCGTCCGTCGTGAAAATATACAAACCGCTTTTTTGCAAACTAAGAAAACGAACGTCTAAATCCCTCGATCTTTGCGTTCCGTTCGGGGCGATCGACAAAACCCTGTTATTCGTAGCGGCGATCGCGTAACCGCCATGTTCGCCAAGAAATATAATGTTGCCGAAAAACTCTTCGCTTCCGACGGCGATCTCTTTTACGATCGTCGCCGAAGCGCGGCTGACTACCAACAGTTTGCCGTCTAGCGAAGGAATGATCGCCTGTTCTTTACCGATCAGCGCTCTTGCGAGGCGATCGCTAACGGCAAGCGCCGGTTTTTCCTGAGAGAAAAAGAGCGTTTTGCCCGTGTCGATCTCTATGATTCGGCAGGCGTTTGTTTTCGATACGGCGGCGATAATCGCTCCGTCGGTAGAAGCCGATACGATCGGCTCTTTGAACGAAAAGCGTTTTGTTTTGCCGTCTTTGTCGTAAAAAATCAAAGCGCCGTTTTTATCCGCCGCGATCGCGTATTCGCCGTCGATCGCAAGTAGCGAGAAGCCCTTTTCTAAACGCTCTACGGCAATCTTTTTGCGGCTGATAATTTGCCCGTTTTCCAGCGTCGCGCCATCGGCGTTGCGTAACGTTATCGGCGAATCGAGTCGCTCGTCGTAGCTTAAACGATCGTCGATCTTGCTAGGCTCGAAAACCGCGAGTTTAGAACAGCCGCACAGCGCGAAAATCAGTAAAAGCGCCGCCGCGGTTTTCACTTTTTGCCCGCTCCGTAATGCTCCAACGCGCCTGCGTAGCTTTTTAGATCGGAGGAGATATCTATACGCTCCAGTTGCGCGCGGGCGCTCTGCCATTCGCCTTTTTGCAACAAAAGATACGCCTCTTGAAGCGCCGCAAGCTCTTTAAGAGCCCTTGTCGTTTCGCGCATAGAGTATTTGCCTAGCGCCAGCGAATCGGAGCTTGACGCGGCGAGCTGATACGCCGCTAAATCGGCGGCGAGCGTTTCTTTTTGCGCGAGCTGTTCCAAAGCGACGCGATCGTCGGCTTTCGCCGCTTCGCCAAGCAAAAAGAGATCGTAAAGCTCCGCCGATTTTTCCTGCAAGGTCGATCGCGCCTCT
Source organism: Helicobacteraceae bacterium (assembly GCA_031275395.1). GTDB lineage: Bacteria > Campylobacterota > Campylobacteria > Campylobacterales > SZUA-545 > JAIRNH01. The sequence goes on from JAISOU010000029.1 coordinate 3,673, forward strand.
ATATTGGCGGGATCTTTTATCAACGCTTCCAGAGCGCTATTTGCCGCCCTTAAACGCATCTCTTTCGCCGCGCTCCAACTAAACGCCGCGATCGCCCAAACGATCAAAATCGCCGCGATCGAACCGAGCAGAACGCGGTTGCGCTTCGCCCACCTCTCAAGCCTTAAGCCAAACTCTAAAAGAGCGTCCCCTTTTTCTTTTTGCGCCATATTTAACCTTATAAAAATGCGCAATTTTAGCCGCTTAGGGCTTTAGGGCGCGGTTTTTTCGCCAAAAGCCGGAATATAAGAAGGTTCGCCGCGTCTTTGAAGCGGGCGAACGCCTTAAAAATTAGAGGCTTTTTTATAATAGTCGTCGATCGCCATTAAAAGCCGATCGCTTACGATCATTTCAAGCTCCAAAACGCTAAGGGCGATCGCGGAAAAGTTTTCTAATTTAACCAAATCTTTACGCGTAACCAACAAAGAGTCGGCGTTGTGCTTCTTTGCGATCGCTTTTAGCGTTTCAACGTCAAAAACCGCGTGATCGCGAAAGGCGTATTTGGCGACGATCCCGCTTGGCAAAAAGGGATCAAGCCGTTTCGCGCGCGAAATTGCCGTTACTAAAACCATACGATCGGTAGGGTTTGAAACCTCGCATTTTCGCGCGAAATCTTCCCCTTCTTTTGCGATAAAGTCCGCAAGATCGTAGGCTTTAAGCGGCAGACGGTAGCAACCCGCCGGCAAAACTCTATGATTAAGCGGTTCTGGAAACGGGCGGATTAGAACGTCAAACTTTTTAATCTCGCGGTGGCGAAAGCCGTCGTCCAAAAATACGACTTTCGCGCCAAGCTCTTTTGCCTTCAAAACGCCCGCTTTGCGATCGGTTGAAACGATTATGATCGCTCGCTCTAAAAGCGATCGGTATAAAAGCGCCTCGTCGCCTACGTCGCAAACCGCGCTTTGATCGTCTAAAACGATCAGATCGCGGCTTTTGCGCCCGTATCCCCTAAGAACGATCGCGGCTTTATCGAAACGCTTGGCGAGCGCTACGATCAGAGGCGTTTTGCCGCTTCCGCCGATCGTAAGGTTGCCGACCGAAACGACCCTGATCTCAAGATCGACGGGTTTTTTAGCGTTTAGTTTTTTCCATTGCCAAAAAGCGGCTAGTTTGCCAAGCGGCGAAAGCGCCCAAACCAAAAACTTTTGCGCAAACGAGCGGGGCGCGAACAGAAGCCCCTCTATAAATGCGATTACCACGCGCGGTTTTGATCGACCTCTTTAACCGCGTCTATAACAATCTCTCTTTCTTCGTCGTTCATATCGGTAAAGTTAGGCAAAGAAAGAATATGCTGATAGTTGGACAACGCGCGCGGAAAATCGGTGATCTTAATCGAGTATTTAGCGCGATAGTAGCTCATCAAGTGTAGCGGAATGTAATGAACGCGGGTTTCGATCCCCTTTGCCAATAGCGCGCGGGCGAAATCGTCGCGGTTTTTATCTACCTTGATAATATAGGAGCTGTAGGCGTGATCGCCTTTTTTAACGGGCGGCGTAATATGCGCAAGATCCCCAAACGCCTCGTCGTATATGTCGGCGTTTTTGGCGCGTCTGCCGCGATCCTCCTCGTAAAAGGGCAGAACGTCTATAGCGTAGGCAATATCAAGCGCGCTTGGCTGATAGTCGTAGCCTACGTCTATCGCGTCGTAAGCGTAGGGAGTATTGGCGGCGTTTTCGTAATCCAGCGCGTAGTTGCGAAACTGCCGCGCGCGTTTGGCAAACTCTGGATTATGCGTGGCTATAAAGCCTACGTTTGCGCTTGAGCTGAAGCAGTCGATCGGCAACAGAGAGGTAACGAGTATATCGGGCGCGCCATTTTTAAGCGCTTTAGGAAAACCAAACGCTCCAAAGCTCTCTGCTATACTTAGAACGCCGCGCTTTTTTGCGATCCTAAAGAGTCGTTCCAGTCCGTCGGACTGTCCCGCCGCAAGCGTGTAAAAAATGCCGCGTATCTTTTTAGCGCGGTTTTGCGTTAGCTTCTCTTCAAGATCGTCGAAACTCATATGAAACGAATCGGGGTCTATATCCACAAAGCGCGGCTCTGCGTCGAAATGGCGGATCATCTGCGAGGCGGCGGGGTGCGCGTTTACCGATGAAAATATCTTATCGCCGCGTTTCATATCGATAGCGCATAGCGCGAGGTGAATTGCCGTAGCGGGATTTGTGGCCGCAATCGCGTAGGGCGCGCCAAGATAGTCGGCTACGCGTTTTTCAAGTTGCGTCAGCAGTTTAAGCCTATCGCCGCTAAGCGCCTCGCGCAAAAGATCGGGCGAAATATCTTTAGAGATGGGACGAAAAAAAGGAACTCGCAACACGCAAACTCTCCAAAATATCTATTCTAGCGACGATCCTACAATAAAGTAGCCTAGAACCCCAGAACGTCCGCCTCGTTTATTTGCGCGAAGAATAAAGGTTTTTTTGCGTTTTCGCGTACTTATAAAGACGGTTTTTGGACGCGCCGATCCCTTCGTTTGTTTGGCGCGGTAATGCGCGGCGACGGATTTTCGCTTAAATCGGGAACTCTAAGGTAAAGCGCGTGATTCCTTGCTCGGAAGAAACAAAAACGTCGCCGTTATGCGCTTTGGCGATCGCCTTTACGATCGCGAGTCCTAGCCCCGCTCCCTCGCCGCCGTTTGCCCGCGATTTGTCGCCGCCGTAAAAGCGATCGAATATGCGTAAAAGCGTTTTTGGATCGATCGTTTCGCCGCCGTTTTCCACCGCGATTGTCGCTTTATCGCTTGAACGCCCGATCGTTACGCTAATCGCGCCGCCGCGATCGATATGGCGCAAAGCGTTTGAAAGCAGGTTGCTAACGGCTCTGCGAAACATAAGCCGATCGCCGTCGATCTCCGCGTCGCCAGTTAGCGTTAGCTTCGCCTCTTTTTCCTCCGCCGCGATCCCGTAAAACTCCAATAACGCGCGCGTTTCTTCGGCGGCAAAAAAGCGCTCTTTTCGCGGCAGATCGACGCCTCTTTCGGTTTTGGCTAAAAAGAGCATATCGGAAACCATACGCCCCAAGCGCTCGAACTCTTCCGCGTTGGACGAGAGTATTTCGCGGTAGGTTTCAGGATCGCGCTTTGCCGAAAGCGCCACTTGCGTTTGCGTCAGTAAATTGCTAATAGGCGTGCGTAACTCGTGCGCGAGGTCGGACGAAAAATCGGTTAAGCGCTCGAAATCGTCGCGCAACCGCTCCAACATCTGATTTAGCGCTACGGCAAGGTCTGCCATCTCGATAGGGACGGACTCTACGGGCATTTGCGCGTCAAGACGCTTCGCGCTGATCGACCCCGCTTTTGTCTTCATTGCGCGTAGCGGCGCAAGCCCTCCTTTGGCGGCAAAGTAGCCAAGCGCGCCGCTGATAACGACGGCAATCAGCGCGTAGCGGATTATCGTCGCGCTCAGATCGCGCATAAACTCCGCGTGATGTTCCGTATCGATCGCCGCGATCGCCCTTAGTTTTTCGGGGTAAAAAGAGCCTTTCGCGCTAAAAACTACGGCGCGAAACTCTTGATCGCCCTCGCGCCATATACGAATCTCGTCGCCTTTTTCCTCAAAAATCGATTGCGGAGGGTCGAAACCTTCCGCGCAAAAAAGCGTTTCGCCCCGCTCGGTAACGATCGCCGCGTAAAACTTGTGAGCGCCGCTTGCGACGATTTGCGCCGCCGCGTCGCTCAAAGAGGCGGCGTTTGCTATGGCGTTCTCGACCAAACTGCGTTTGTCGCGTAGCGAATAGCTATCCAGCTCTAAAAAATGGCTATCGGACATATCGATAAACAGCGCGCTTAAACCTAGCGTTACGGCGGCGACAACCAATGTGAAATAGATTGTTAAACGGCTTGTAAGCGAAAACGATCTAAGTTTTATTTTCATACGTCGCCTCTTTGTAATTCGAGCGATTGTAACGGATTTTGAATATAGGCGCAAAACGCGGATAAAGCGCCCGCTCCGCTTCTCGGCGAGCGCTTCCTTCGCGCCTCGCTACTTTCGCGAGGCATTGTTACGGAGCGAGCGGCTCGCGGGAATGACTGTAAATGTAGGACTTGTCGCGTTAAATGAGGGTTTAGAAATGCGGCGATTTTACTGATTTTTGCGATCGTTTGCGAATGCGTTTGGCGGGGATTTGTTGGGATTGGTTAAAAAATGGGCTGGTCTTTAATTAAGGATTGATATAAATCCGCATTTAGCCTGAACTTGAAATTAGACAAGGAGCTAAATTATGGCTATGCAAGCAAAAGTTTCGCAAAGCGTTATTGAAGCCGAAGGCTTCAATTTCTCTCTCTCGGTAGTTCGTTAGTTTTTTATCGTTTCTTAACTTGGCTTTACCCGCAAGCGTTTAATCCTAACATAACGCAAACAAACATAATAGGAGGACAACTATGAAAACGTTGTTTAATTTTGGAATAGTCGCAAAAGCGTTTATCGCTTTTTGCTTAATGTCCGCTTTTGCTTATGCAAATAGCGCGGCTTTCGATCGCGGCTTTGCCGCTTATGGTAGCGGCAATTTTCAAGAGGCGGTTAAACAGTTTTC
>JAISOU010000090.1 GCA_031275395.1 Helicobacteraceae bacterium
GCGAGACTTAACGGAAAAACATATCGGCACACCACAGGCAAGGAAGCGACAGGGGAAAACATAGAATGGGCAAAGAACAATTGGGAGCGCGTTATACGCAGAGCGATCAGAAAAAAAGAAGCCAAAGCCGCCGCTAAAAGAAAGGCTGAAAGAGAGGCGGCTAAAGCGTTGTCGCGCAATCTCGCTCAATCCGCTATAACCACGCTTTCAAACGATCCTTTATGTATAGCGACCTATGGCGCTCAAGCTATCAAGAACGGCGCGTATCTACGCAAGCAAGGCACAAACAATAAATACGATTACGTCTTTACCAAAAGGATTATTCCCGTCTTTGGCGGTATGAGCGTCGACGAAGTAAAGCCTTCGCACGTCAGGGAATGGCAATCCAATCTAGCCAACGAAGGATTAAAGACCTCAACTATCAAGCAATATCGTTCCATTCTGAACGCCTCATTTACAGCCGCGATTGACGACGAGATTGTCGATAGAAACCCCGTGTCTATGGTAAAAGCTCCGAAAACTTCAACTCAAAGAGAGAAAACCTTTTACTCTGGACGAAGTAAGCCGTCTGTTATGCTTTGCCAAAGACGGCTGGTTTAGGGATTTTCTTGCGATCTCGTTTTTCACGGGATTGCGAACGGGCGAAGCCTTCGCTCTTGAATGGAAAGACATAGACTTTGTAAAGAGAGTTATTCGCGTAAAGCAAACTATAAGCTCTGGAATAATAGGCGTTCCTAAAACCTTCTCAAGCATAAGAGACGTTGATATGCTACCAATTGTCGAACAGGCTCTAAGAAGGCAATACGACAGAACGGGACAATCAAACTCCTTTGTGTTTCTCAATCGGATAAAAAGAGTTTTCAAAACTTGGACTAACGTTAGAAAGAAGCTATGGAAGCCGTTGTTAGAGCAGTGCGGCTTAAAGTACAGAACGCTTTACTCCACAAGGCATACTTACGCTTCCATAATGCTAAGTCAAAGCGAAGAGCCTATGTGGGTCAGCGCTATGTTAGGACACAAGCACCTAGCCATTACTCTAAGCGTCTATGTCAAGTATATTCCAAGACGGTACATTAAACGAGCTTCATTTTTGGACAATTATCAATGGAACGCTCCGCAATCAAAACAAGAAACGCTTAGCCTAGCGTCGCTTTTTAGAGACAATATAGAAGGCTTTGAACGTAATAAATCCGAACGAGCCAAAGCGGTTGAAACGAACGCGAACGGCTATAGCGTCGCGCAAAACGCCTCAAACCTAAACTTTACGCACAATTGCTTATTTTAAGGATTTGCGCTATACTAGCGACAATACTTGCAACGCGGGTTGAGTTGATTGGTTTATGAGAAAAAGCGGGGTAAATTGGGGATGTCGCGGGAATTCGTTATTCCCGCGAAGCGCTACGGAGCGCGGCGGTTCTTGATGTTTGTCGGTTATATAAAGAGCGAATGGTTTGGTTACGAGCAGGCGGTTGAGTTTAATAGTCCGAGTTCGAGCAGTCTTGGTTCTTTTTCTTTTGGGGCGATATAGAGCAAAACGGAGCAGGCGCTACTATTTTGATCGCCGCTTTTTTGGCTTTTGTAGATCTTAAAGCTATTCAACGGGGTTTCGATCGGCAGGAAATGATAACCGTAAATCTCTTCGGCGTTCGCAATTGGTAACTTAAACGCTTTTGACGATTCGACTCTTAGCAAAAACGCGGAGGGTTTTAGCGTCGCGTAGGCGACGTTTGCCGCGCTGTGTCCTCTTAAAGAGTTGCGCGTAGAGTTTAAATACAAAACGTCATACTCTCTGCCATGAACGATATTGATCTCGTTTGATTGCAAAATATCGGTAACTAATAGGTTCAAAAGATCGGCGTCCGCTTTCTCTTGAGCCTCTATGTTTTGCGCCTGATCGAGAGAGGTTTTAAGCGTTTTATTATTGCTCGCTAAAAAGAGAATTAACAAGAATAAAAGCGTAACGCTTACAATCAATTCTACTAACGTAAAAGCGCGGCGCATTCACGCCCCAATACTCATAGAAAAGATCGGTAGCAACATAGCGGTTATTATAAAGCCGACAAGCCCGCCTACAAGAAGCATTAACGCGGGTTCTAAAAGCGATAAAAAGATCGCTATGCGATCGCGGTTTTCTTCAAAGTATAACGCCGAAAGATTTGATAATATAGCCTCTAATTCGCTTGTTTCTTCTCCAAGCGCGATCGCCTGAACGAAAGCCGTGTCGATCGCAAAACCGCTTTGCTGTAGCGCGACGGAAAGTCTGCCGCCCTCTACAAGCCGATCGGCGGCTTTTAAGAACAGCGAAGATAAAACGACGTTTGTCTGAACGTTCGCCGCGAGCCTGATCGTCTGAACAAATGGCACGCCGCTTTGCATTAACACCGAACACATATAGCAAAAACGCGCCAGCTCCGTAGTCATCGTTATGCGCCCCAAGATCGGCAGTTTGATCATAAAAAGATCGACCGCGTAACGATAAGTCGGGCGCGTTTTGAGCGCCAAAATATGCACGATCATAATTAACGCGATCATAGCGACGATCAACGCCCAAAACGAACCTATAAAATCGCTCGTCGCGATCACAAAGCGCGTAAGCGGCGGCAACTCCTGCCCCAACTGCTCAAACATTCCCGTGATTTGCGGAACGACGACGGTCATCATAAAAATAACCATAAAAAACGCCATTACAACGATAAAAATCGGATAAAAAAGCGCGTTTCTCGCCTGTTTTTTGATCCCCTCTAAATCTTTAATAAAACGCGCAAGCTCCTGTAACACGTCGGGCAAAACGCCGCCGTTTTCCGAGATATGAATCGACTGCCTGAAAAACGCGGGTATCTCAAAAACGCTCTGATTTTCCAAAGCCTGCGAAAAACTTTTGCCCTCGTCCAGAAACGTGGCGATCGCCGAAAGAAAGCCCGCCATTTTGCGATCGGAGGCATATTGCGCCGCCGCAAGGCGAATCGCGTTTACGATCGAGATGCCCGCTTTGAGATAGATCGACAGATCGCGGCTGATCCTAGCTAGCGCGTTTGGCGCGATTTTATCTCTGCGCCCTTTGAAAACGCGCGAAAGAATCGACGGTTTCGCGGGGGCGAGCCGATCAAAAAGCAGACCTTTAGCGCGAAGTTTCGCCGCCGCCTCTTCGGCGCTCGCGGCTTCGATTTCGCCCTTTTGCAACTCGCCTTTTTTGTCGATAGCGCGGTATTTGTATAGCATTAGTCCAACTCGTTAAAAAACTCGGAGCTATATTGCGGTATCCGCGAACGCGGATCGTAACTCGTTTTCGCGTCGTCGAGGCTTGCGAAAATCTCCGCTTTGCGTAGCGCGGAGTAGTAGCGATAAAAAAGCCCTTTGTGTTCCACAAGCGCTTCGCCGATCGCGCCGTTTTCAAAAAGCTCCATTTCAAAGCAGCGATCCGAAGGAAACTTTAACTCCTCTAAATAGCCGTTTTTATCGAAGTAAAAAGCCTTTGGCGGCTCTTCAAAAAGCGTCAAATCCGCGAGTATCTCTTCGCCTTTTACATCGACGACGCGACAATTTTGGCAAACCTCGCCCTCGCAGGCAAGTTTAAGATACTCGTTTTGCCCCGCGTTTTTCAAAGCGAGGTCGAGCGTTTCAAGTTTCCATTCTCCCGCGTCTTGAAGCGAATCGCGCTTAAACGACCCCGCCGCCAGCGCGTAGATAATCGCCATCAGCGCGACGACGATCAGCAGTTCTATCAACGTAAAGGCGCGGCTTACTGCCCACATTCGCTTAGTTTTATGTCGCGGTTAAAGCTCTCCCCGCCCTCTTTACGATCCGCGCCTAGCGAAATAATCTCGAACGAATCGCCCTCTTGCAGATAGACGTAGTTGTTGTTCCAAGGATCTTTTGGCGCGGTTTTCGAGCCAAGATAACCGCCCGAGCGAAAGTTTTTATAGCGATCGGGATCGGGATTTGTAATCAGCGCCTCTAATCCCTGTTCGGTAGCGGGATAATCCCCAAGATTTAGCTTGAAGTCGTTTAACGACAGCTCAATCTGTTTCATATTGACGCATGCGAGTTTCTGCTTCGCCTCCTCGCCTTGCCCCATCAAATTAGGCACGACCAACGCGGCGAGCAAACCCAAAATGATAACGACGACCATTAGCTCCATCAGAGTGAAACCCTTTGACATCTCTACATTCCTTTTCTTGATTTATCGTAATTGTATAATACTTCGACAAAGGAAAAATATGGATATTCTATTGATAGGCGCGGGAGCGATGGGAAGCGCATTGCTTAGAGGCTGGGAAAAACGCCATAATATCGTCGTTTTAGAGAGTTCCGCCGCGCAAAGGCAGAAGTCGCCAAACGCCCGATTTGTTTCGGACGCTTCGGGGGCGCAAGGTCGCGTCGTCGTTCTAGCGGTCAAACCGCAATCGCTAGAAAGCGTGAAAATCCCCGTTTCGGCGCTTGCGATCGTTTCGATTATGGCGGGCGTAACGCTAGAAACGTTGCGGGCGAGTTTCAAGGCGAACTATTTTATCCGCGCAATGCCTAATCTTGCCGCGACGCACCTCGCTTCGGCGACGGCGGTTACGGGCGACGGCGGCTTCAAAAACGAGGCGCTGGAGCTTTTTGACGACGTAGGCAAGGCGATTTGGCTGGAGAGCGAAAAGGAGCTTGCGATCGCTACGGCTCTTAGCGGTAGCGGACCGGGCTATTTGGCTCTGATCGCCGAAGCGCTGGCAAACGGCGCGGTTAGACTGGGTATGAAAAACGACGACGCGCATTTTTTAACGCAGGCGCTGTTCGCCTCTATGCCGTCGCTTCTTGCCGACTCTCACCCCGCGCTATTAAAAGAGCGCGTTTGCTCTCCAAACGGCACGACGATCGAGGGGATCGCGGCACTGGAAGCAAGAGGCGTTCGCTCGGCTGTTTTTGAAGCGCTAAAAGCGGCGTTCGACCAAAGCGAAAGATTGGCAAAAAGGGCGTAACGTTGCGGTTTTGCGAAGGGCGTTTATGAATCTTGATTTTTTAACGATCTATTATAGAAATCCGGCGTTTAGCGTCGCGATGTTGCTTTTGACGATCGCGCTGATCGCTATATTTGATCATATATTGAATCTCTCTAAAAAAAAGCGCCAAAAGAGAAGGATCGAGCGCTTTTTGTCGCGTTTCGACGGCGCAAGAGGCGGTAAGGATTATAGAGAGCTTTTAGCGACGCAGCCAGATTCGGTAGATTCGCTTATCGTTTTAGCGTCGATCTATTTCAAAAACGGCGAATACGCGGAATCGATTCATGTCTATTTGGCGGTTCTTGAAATCGTCATAGATAAATCTTTGCGCGTGGAAACGATGGTTTTATTGGGTAAAGCGTATCACAAAGCGGGATTTTATCACCGAAGCAGAGATATTTTGTTGGAATCGCTTAAATTAAAGGCGAGAAACCGCGAAGCGCTAAAGTTATTGCTAATCATCTATGAACAAACAAAAGAGTATAATCGCGCTCTGGAGGTTTTAGACGCGCTAGAGGAGCTAGGAAGGGATAGCTCCAAAGAGCGATCGCTATTAAAGGCAAACGCGATCGCCCGCGATCCGATTCTGCCTATAGATAAGCGCGAAGAGGCTTTATTAAACCTATTAAAAGAAGCCCCTTGTCTTTTTAGGCTCGTCCTTGAGTTTCTCCTCGCGCACAATCCAAAAAAAGCGTGGCGGATAATCGACGAAGAACGTCTAAGCGAAACGATCGATCTCTTTTGGCGTTCGCCAAAAGAGATCTTCGAGGCGAACGAGGCGCTAAAATATCCGCTTCTAGCCGAGCTGTATTCGGCTAAAGGCTGGTTAGAGGCGGCAAAACAGAGCGCGATTTTCGAGTTTGATTTGCTAATCAAACTTGGAGGCGCTAAAACGATCGCCAATCTGGAGTTTGAATATCGATGCGCGCATTGTTTAACGAGCTTTCCCGTGCATTTTTTCAGGTGTCCTAACTGCCAAAGCGTCGAGGCGGCGCAGATTGAGCCGATTTTGATCAAAAACGTTCGGTTGGACGACAAAAACGCTTATGAAAATAGCGCTAATTTTTACTAAAACGGCGGAGGAAATGAAGAGGGTACAGATTTTTACAGACGGAAGCAGTCTTGGCAATCCGGGTCCGGGCGGCTGGTGCGCGATATTGCGTTACGGCGAAACCGAGCGCGTATTAAAAGGCGGCGAAGATTTAACGACAAATAATCGAATGGAATTAAGCGCCGCAATCATGGCTCTAAAAACGCTTAAAGAGCCGTGCGAAGTAGAGTTATGCTCGGATAGCTCTTACGTGTTAAAAGGGATTAAAGAGTGGTTGGACGGCTGGAAAAAAAAGAACTTCGCAAAGATTAAAAACCCCGATCTATGGAAAGCCTATGTAGAAGCGGCAAAACTGCATATAGTTAATACAAATTGGGTGCGCGGACACAGCGGACACCCCGAAAATGAAAGGTGCGATCGGATCGCCAAAGAAGAAGCCGAATCGAGGAAATATAAAATATGAAAAATCCGCTCGAATCGCTTGAAAAAAAGATCGGATACCGTTTCAAATCCCGCGATCTTTTGCAAACGGCTCTTACGCACAGAAGCGTTAAGGGAAGAGAGAATAACGAACGGCTAGAGTTTTTAGGCGACGCGGTATTAGATCTGATCGTGGGCGAATATCTCTTTCGCCGTTTTTCAAACTACGGCGAGGGAGATTTAACCAAACTGCGCGCGGCGCTTGTAAGCGAAGAGGCGTTTGCGCGAATCGCGTTTTTTTTAGGCTTAGACGAGGCGATCTTTCTCTCCGCGTCGGAAGCGCGAAGTTTAGGACGAGCAAAACCGTCGATCTTAGCCAACGCTTACGAGGCGCTAATCGGCGCGATCTATCTCGATCGCGGGATCGAAGCGGCAAAAAAATGCGCGATCGCCGCGCTGGAGGCGAGCTTTGGCGAGATCGATTCGGCAAAACTTTTGAACGACTACAAAACAAAACTGCAAGAATTGACGCAGGCAAAGTTCGGCGCGATCCCAGAGTATCGCGTCGTCGGCGAAGCGGGTCCCGATCATAAAAAAGAGTTTGAGATCAGCCTAAGCGTCGACGGCGTAGATTTGGCGCTAGGCAAAGGCGCAAGCAAAAAAGCCGCCGAGCAAAAGGCGGCGCAAGCGGCGCTGATCGCGCTGGAAAAAGATTTGGAGAAGAGCGATGAATAGTTTTGGATATAGACTTCGTTTAACGACCTTTGGCGAATCGCACGGAGCGGGAATCGGTTGCGTTTTAGACGGCGTTCCCGCAGGGCTAAAAATCGACGAAACGTTTATTCAGAGCGATCTGGATCGGCGCAAACCTAAAAGCGATCGCGTCGGAAGCACAAAGCGAAACGAAAGCGATCGCGCCCAGATTCTTAGCGGCGTTTTCGAGGGCGTTTGCACGGGAGCGCCAATCGCGATTTTTATCGCCAACGAGAACGCCAAAAGCGGCGATTACGACGAGCTACGCGATGTTTTTCGCCCCGGACACGCCGATTTTTCGTGGTTCGCAAAATACGGCGTTCGCGATCACAGAGGCGGCGGGCGAAGTAGCGCCAGAGAGAGCGCGGCGCGAGTCGGCGCGGGCGCGATCGCCAAACTGATATTAAACGAGATCGGCGCGAAAGTTCAAAGCGGCGTGTTGGCGATCGGCGACGTTTGGGGCGAAAAGTTAGATTTTAACTACGCCCAAACAAGCCCTATCTTCGCCCTTGATCGCTACCGCGAAGCCGAACAGATCGCGGCGATTGAAGCGGCGCGAAACGACGGCGATTCGATCGGCGCGACCGTTAAGATTTTGGCGAGCGGCATTCCTGCGGGATTAGGCGAACCGCTCTACGGCAAACTCGACGCAAAATTAGCCGAAGCGTTAATGGGAATTAACGCCGTTAAAGCCGTCGAGATCGGAGCGGGGACGCGGGCGGCGGCGCTACGCGGAAGTCAAAACAACGATCAGATCGGATCGAGCGGATTTTTAACCGACAACGCGGGCGGGATTCTAGGCGGCGTAAGCGCGGGTACGCCAATCTACGCTACGATCAGCTTCAAACCGACCCCTTCGATCCATAAAACGCAAAAAACCGTCGATATTCGCGCAAACGAGCGCGAGATTTCGATCAAGGGGAGGCACGATAGTTGCGTTGGCGTTCGCGGCGGCGTCGTTTGCGAGGCGATGACGGCGCTTGTTCTAGCCGACGCGCTATTGGCTAATTTGGGAAGTAAAACGGCGCATATAAAGGCGATTTATGGAGATAAAAAATGAGCGTTAAAACTGCGGAATCGGTTACCGAAGGACACCCCGATAAGATCGCCGATCAGATCAGCGACGCGATCGTCGACGCCGTTATAGAAAAAGACTCTAAAGCCGACGTGTCGTGCGAAACGCTAATATCGAACGGCTTTTGCATTATCGCGGGCGAAATGAAAACGGAAGCCTACGCGCCGATTAGCGAAATAGCGCGAAACGCTATACGCGAGATCGGCTATACCGACGGCGCTTTCGGCTTTGACTACCGAAGCGCGGGCGTGATCACCGCCGTCAATGAGAGAAGCCCCGATATAGCCGAAGGAAAGCGCGTAAACGGCAAACTTGGCGCGAGCGATCAGTCGATCGTCGTCGGTTACGCTTGCCGCGAAACGCCGGAGTTTATGCCGCTTCCGATTGCGTTGGCGCACAGACTAACCCTCCGTTTAGCCAGAGCGCGAAAAGAGGGCGTTTTGCCCTTTTTGCTGCCCGACGGCAAAGCGCAGATCGCAATTCGCTACGAAAATAATCGACCGATCGCGATCGAACATATCTTAATCTCGACGCACCACGCAAGAAACGCGGCGTTAAAAGATCTGCGCGAAGCGGTAATGGAAGAGGTCGTTAAAGAGGCTTTGCCCAAGTCGCTTTTCGACGAGAAAACCCGCGTGGAGATCAACCCCGCGGGATCGTTTGTGATCGGAGGTCCTCAAGCCGACACGGGATTAACGGGGCGCAAAAGCGCGTCGGATTTCTACGGAACGCGCGTCGCTTTTGGAGGCGGCGCGTTAAGCGGCAAAGACCCCGCCAAGATCGACCGTTGCGGCGCGTATATGGCGCGGTATATCGCTAAAAATCTTGCGGCGGCGCTCGATTGCGATCAGGTTAGCGTCTATTTGACCTACGCAATCGGATCGCCAGAGCCGATCGCGGTCGAAATATACCGCGATCGCTCGCCCGAAAGCGACGAAAAACTGATTAAACTTGCTAAAGAGATCTTTGATCTAACGCCAGAGGGGATCGTTTCCGCGCTCGATCTGCTCAAACCTCAATATCGCGCGCTTGCCTCTTACGGACATTTTGGGCGTGAAAACGAAGGATTCGGTTGGGAAAAACTAGACAAAATCGACGCGATCCGCTCCAAGCTCTAACGCCAAAACCAAACGCGCCCGTATTCGTTGGCGCTTTTATCGAAGCGATACGTTAGTATCGTCAAGATAAAAGCGTTAATCTAAAACCATTTTTAGCAAATACCGTTATTCTCGCGCAAGCTATAGAAGCGGCGAGGGAAGGCTAATTGCGGGGAGGTTTAAGCGTTGGGCGATTATAGTTTGACTTATTTAGGAGGACGATATGCGTCTGATTTTGGCGTTATGTTGTTGCGCGTCGGCGGCTTGGTGCTACGAGTCGTTCGCCAAATACGAGGTTAGTTACAGCTGGTTTACAATGGGCGAATCGCGAGCGACGCTAAAGATCGACGGCGATCGCTACGAAACGCATGTAAGCGCGAAAGCCAAAGGAATGGCGGCGGTCTTTTCGGGCGATCGGGAGGAGAGTTTCTCGAGTTTTGGCGCAGTTATCGACGGGAAGTTTGTTCCAGAAAAATACGAACACCGATATGCGAGCGGCAAAAAAACGGCGTATACGGGCGTTTTTTTCGATCATAACAACTCACAAGCGACGCAGATCAAAGAAAAGTGCGAAGAGAAACAATGTAAGCACGAATCGACAATGCTGACGGGCGAAAAATACGCGCCCGACGATATTTTGTCGCTTTATCATAACGTTACGCGGGATTTTGTTGCTTCGGGAGCGAAATCGCTGGAGGCGAAGACGATCGGATCAAAAAAGAGCGCGCGCGTAGAGATCGCGGAGGGAAAACATCTAAAAACCGCAAAATCCCTGCTTGGCAAAGATTCGGAAAATTATCTCGTCGTCTTTTTGAATCAGGAGATTTTCAGTAGCTCCGACGGCGCGCTCTATATCAAGCTCGATAAAGACGCGATCGTAACCAAAGCGGTTTTGCTGGACACTCTTCTTTTTGGCGACGTGATCGGCGAGCTGAAAGAAAAAAAGATCACTCCTTAAAAAGACGCGAAACGCGATAAGCGAGCAAGACGCAGTTTGCGGCGGCGAATATCTTAAATAGCGTTACGGATTGCGAGTGAAGCGTTCCAAAATCAACCGAAAGCGCCGCTTCTACGCCCTGCATTTGCAAGTCGTAGATCGCGGGGACGTAATACCACGCGAATAAGCCGCCCGAAATCAATACAATCGTCGCGATAAGCGCGACGGCAAGCCGCCGATCGCCTATCCAAAATCGCCATATTTCGTAAGCCGCGCTGAAAAGGAGCGCGGCGCCTACGCAGAGCGCGTAGCGGCGAAATATTTCGCTCATCAACCGCCCCGAGTCAAAAACGCCGATCGCCTCGTTGTCCATATAGAGCGCCGCTTTGAACACGACGGGCGCGACGAACGCGCCAAGCGTGAGCGTAGAACCAAGCATAACGCCCAGTAAAACGACGTAAAAACTTTCAACGACGATTTTTATTCGCATAATTTTCCTTAAAAAACAAATCCTAACGAGAGGTTAAAAGCGATCTCGCTATCGCTCCATCTTTGCGGCTCGATCGACGGTTCTTTGCCCTTTCGATCGACCTGCCATTCGCGGTTGAAATAGCTTATCTCAAAGCGCGTTCTAAAACCGCTTTGACCGGTAACGTAAAAGCCGATCGCGCCGCCGTAAGATAGCTCCGTAAGCGCATTGGTCTTGGAATAGGCGTTGCCAAACCCTACGGAGGCTTTAATATACGGATAGCCGTCAAAAGGCGCGTAATCGCGCAAACTGGGCATTACAAAGGCGTATCCAAATTGCGCTTCGTCGATCTTGTTGTCGGATATAAGCGTCAATGATAGCTGATCGCTCTGCGAATTGAACTGATAGCCGCCAAGGAGCGCCAGTCGCCAATGCTCGCTACTGCGTCCGTCGCGATCATAAAAGACCCTAGAACCCACCGCGCTAATCTCGCTCGCGGCAAAGGCGAAAGATTGTAAAAGAACCGCTAACAGAATCGTCCGCAAAAAATCCTCCAAAATCAAGCGCATATTGTAGCGCCCGCGAGCAACCCGATAAAAATCGTCAAGCGCTAAAAGAATATGATATAAAAAAGCCGATATTACATAAAACTTCAGAAAGGTAAAACGTGTCGGAGCTAGGGCGCCCAAAGTTATACGCGGGAACGTTTGAAGCAAAAACCTCGTCGATCGCAAAAAGCATAGCGGACTTAGCCCAACGGGAAAAAGTCCATCCCGCAAGCGTCGATTTCGATCTTTTGAAAGTTTCGACCTACGTCAAAGAGCCGATCAAAGACGAGTTCGCGCCGCTTACCAAAGCGCATTTGGAAAAGATGCGCGATAAGGCGTATCTGCTCGATCCGAAGCTGCAATTCGCGCAGGAATACGAAGTTCGTTTCAAGCCGCTAGCCGCGCAACCGTTTAAGTTTGGGATCGCTTTGAACGTGGATAAGTTTCGTAGCGCGGCTTACGTTACCCTAAAGACAAAATCAATCGTCAAGGCGGGAACGGAAGCGGCGCGGCTTTTTTTGTATTTCAATAAAATCAAACTCAGAAACAACATAATGATCTATCTGCAAGACGACGCGCTTAGAGCCGCAGTCGGGCTTTTGGCTCAAAAGGCGAACGGCGAGCCTTTTAGCGAGGATATTAGCTTCGCGCTCTGCTCTTGGATCGCGCCTACCGAAACGATCGACGAGCGGCTGATCTGGCGCTACCGCGAAAAGACTAAACGCGAAGAGGAGGGCGATCGGATCAACTATGCCGAACGCGGTTTTGTTTCGGGCGTTCAAAAGGGCGAAACGTTGATCGAGCATATTCTGCCAAAGCAGGGAACGGCGGGACGCTCTTTTGACGGGAAGTTTATCGCCATGCCCGAACCAAAAAGCGAAGGCGCGCCCGATTTCACGATCGACGCGGCGACGATCGAGATCAAAGAGGAAGCGGACAAAAAGCTATTTATCGCCAAAGAGGACGGCTACGTCAAATTAGAGAACGGCGTTTTGTCGATCGACAAAACTATCACGCTAAGCGAAGTGTCGCTCAAATCGACGGGAAACGTCTGCGCGGGGCTGGATAAGGGCGTAAAAATCTCGATCGAGGGCAAGGACGCGTCCGAAGAGGTCATAGGCGCGGATATGGTCGTCGAAGCAAGCGAAATCTACGCAAACGGAAGCGTGGCGAGCGGCGCGCTGGTAACCGCCGATAAGATCGCAATCAAAGGGCAGACGCACCAAAAAAGCGAGCTGATCGGCAAACATATAGAGGCTAACGTTTTACGCGGAAAAGCGCAGGGCGAAGAGGTATTCGTTCGATCGCTAGAGGGCGGATACGTTCGATCGATCCGCGCCGAGATTGAACAGGCGGTCGGCGGCGAAGTGAAAGCCAGAACGATCAAGGCGAATAATCTACGCGGAAAGGTTGTTTTACAAGCGACAAACTCGATCGTAGTCGGACAGGTTAGCAAGGGAGAAAATCGATTGATTATCGATACGAGTTTGGAAGAAGAGGAGAGTAAGGATATAGCCGAAGCCAGAGCGCAGATCGACGATTATAGATCGCAGATCGAAGATCTAAGAAAAGCTAAAGACGCAAACGCCGCATATTTAGCCAAAAACCTAAGCGCTTTTAAGCAGGTTCAAGAAAAGACGTTTGAAGATCGTAAGGCGGGCAGAGTTACGGGCGAAGTCTTTTTGAAGATGTTTAGAGAGTATGAAGCCGCCCAGAAAAAGCTAGACGATCAGGAAACGCAGATCGGATATTTGAGTATGCGGATTAAAAATAAAAAAGGCGAACTAGAACGCTTTGACAAACTGGTTTTAGAGGCAAGCGTCGCCAATGAAAGCGGAATATGGAAAGGGCATAACGAAGTTATTTTCAAATTGCCGTTTTTGGGGCGCGAATATACGCAAAATATCGACGAAGGAATGCGCGTCAAACGGATCGTATTAAAAGAATCTCAAGACGAAGGCGAATATGAGATCAAACTTTCGCTCGCGTAGGTTTTTGCCAATAAAGGCGTTATAAGCGATCGCCAAGCGGTATATTGGCGGCTTGGATCTTTTTGATTAGGGCGTTTGATGGATTGACGTAGAGTCGCAAGAAAAGCGCCGCGTTCGCGTCGTTTATACGATTAGGGCGTCAAAATCTCGTCAAATCTTGTTATAGAACGGCTTTATGGCTAACGCCTATCGTAATCGCAAGGGTTGGGATCGGTTTTGGGTACTGAATAGCTTATGCCGTTATCTCTAAGCGTCTTAAAGAAAATAGCATCGGCTCGCGATCTGGCAGGCGTATTAAGGACGGCTTCAAAGATAAAATATAGATCTTTGGCGTCCCTTCTAGGACTGCTTTGATTAAGGCACGCGCCCGCGCGAAAATCCTTTACCACTATCTGTCTTAGCGCGTTTAAGTCGGATAAATCGGCTTTTACTATCAATTCGATGGATTTAGCCTTTTGAAACATCGCTTGGCGAAGTTTTTCTTGATCCTCTCTTGGAGCGTAGTTATAGATCGCGATTTCAACGTCGTCTCTTACGCCGTTGTTGTTGCTGTCTATTCCTTCAAGCGCGGCTTTGCCCGCTTCGCCAGGATCGGGGGGTAAATTATAAGCAGTTTGAACGTTAAAGGTTTTAGCGTT
>JAISOU010000031.1 GCA_031275395.1 Helicobacteraceae bacterium
GATAATTCAGGCGATAAAATCTATCTGAAAAACGACGACGGATCGTACAAATTGGACGCGCACGGACACTGGATAGTTAAACACGACCTTTTCAACCATGACGGATTGACCAGCGACGGTATAGCCGAAGCGTTTATTGAGTTTGCAAAAAAAGAGCGGCTAAGTTTTTTTTAGGCAGCCCTTTCAACGACGCTAAATATAAAGCGCTGTTGGAAGGGCTGGAAGCAAGCGAGGTGATGCTGAGCGAATTGAAAATGGAAAACGAAGAATTAAGATTAAATTCTGAATATTACTCAAAAATAAATATTGAGTTAAATAATCAATTAGATACTGTCGGATTCAAAACAATAGAGGAATTTGCTTTTGTCACAGATGGCATACATACCGCGATTCCTTATGACGATGAAAGCAATGTAAAGTTGGTTTCAGCAACTTCGCCAAGAGAAAATTATTTTGATTTTTCAAGAAATGCGTTTATTTCGGAAAAAGCACATTTGGAAAATCCAAGGACAGCATTAAAAGAAGATGATATAATTTTGTCAACAGTTGGAACAATCGGAAATTGTGCCGTTGTTACGCCATCTGTTTTACCGGCAAATTCAGACAGGCATGTCGGAATTATCAGGATAAAAGATAAATTTCTGCCAAATTATGTTTCTACATTTTTACTTTCTAAATATGGACGTTTCCAAACATTAAGAGAAAGTACGGGAAATGTGCAATTAAATCTTTTTATCTATAAAATAAAGACACTAAAGATTGCCGATTTGTCATTGGAAATTCAAAAGAAAATTGACAATAGGGTAAAAGTAGCATACACAAAGCGCGAACAGTCTCAGTCTCTCTACATGCAAGCGGAAGCGTTACTGATGGAAACGATAGGATTAAAAGATTTTCAACCTTCGCGGGAAAACAAGAACATTAAGACATTCAAAGAGTCGTTTTTGGAAACGGGTCGGCTTGACGCGGAATATTATCAGCCCAAGTATGAGGAGGTAGAAAATATAATAAGAAATTATTCTAACGGGTATTCTTTAATTAAAGAAAAGTTTAAGCAGAACAAGCAAACTATAGATTACAGTAAAAAACAATACTATTACACTGAGATAGGAGATGTAAATATAGGGGATAGTTCTTTTGTATATAATTTAATCAATAGAGATGATTTACCTGATAACGCAAAAATAAAGAGTGAAAGAAATGATGTGTTAATATCTAAAGTCCGACCTAATAGAGGCGCAGTTGCAATCATTGATGAAGGTATTCAAGACTTTGTAGTTAGCGGGGCTTTTACAGTATTAAAAGAATGCGGCAATTATAAGAAAGAGGCTCTCTTCGTGTTATTGAAAACCGATGTTTATAAAGAATGGCTGTTGAAATACAATGTGGGAACTTCTTATCCTGTTATCAGAGATAATGACATATTGAACCTTCCAATTCCACTCGTTGACATATCCGTCCAGCGTCAAATCGCCGATTTAATCAATAAGAGTTTTGCGTTACGCAAAGAGAGCGAGCAGCTCTTAGACGAGACTAAAAATATGGTGGAAAAAGAGATAGAACAAAACGCGATCGGCGCTTCAGAATAAATAAACGCGCATTTAATCCGCTCTTTAAGACGTTTTAGCAAAAAGCGCGGGGGCGAAATAAAAAATAGCGCAGATTATCTAGCGTCGTTACAACCTGCCGCATAATGTTTTGCGCCTCTTTCACGCTTTCAACCAGCGAATCCGTTTCGGCGGCGTTGGCGCTCGTAGCGTCGGGGCTATCGCCGATTGATTACACGACCGCGCTGATCGAGGCGCTTGTTTCGGCTAGGCTTTTTTTGCGCGTACTCGCGCGTTAATCGCGGAGAAATGCGGAGCTACGATAAAGCGCGGGAATGGCTAAGAAAGGGACGCGAAGAATACGAGAGCTGGCGCGGGGGCTTTAAGTAGCGCTCAAATATTTATTGAATACGTCGATCCTTTGCGCGCAAACGCGCAATTTACCGACCTAACGCGATCTTTCGAGCGCGTCGCAGATTCTTAAAACGCCCAAAGCGTCGCACGTTGCAAACGCCGATCGTTCGCAGGTTCTAAAGCTTTTTTCGTCTAGCCGATCTAACGCTTCGCCTATCGATTCCGTTTTAATAACCGCGCCGATCGAATCGAGCCGCGTAAGATTTTCGCGCTGATTAGCCGCCGCGAGAGTCGTAACGCTCGCAAGCCCAAGGCAGGCGCGTTCATACGCCCCTACGCCCGCCGCGCCGACGCCCAGATCGGACGTAGAGATCAAAAACGGCATATTGGGCGCGTCGATTCGCCAATCGATCGCCAAACCAAGATCGTTTCCTAGATTTTGATTTTGCGCGATAAAAGGCGCAAAGGAGCTTAAAACGACGGCGATCGAAGCGCTTCTAAAGGGGCTATTTGCGATCGCTTTTAGCGCCTCGCCGGTTAGATTTTTCGCGTCGATTCCTCCCATAGCGACCAATATCCTGCGCGGCGGAAAGCGGCGCGGCATAGCGAGGGAGCGAAAAGAGGCAAAATCGCGCCGCAAAGGCATATAATCTACGCCGAAAAGTTTCTCGCTCTTTTTGCCGACTAGCGTTTTGTAGTCCTCTGTATCGCGCCCAAGCGCGCCGTCTATGATCAGATCGCAATCGTGCGGGCGATCGGCAAGATCGTCCAAAACGGCGATCCTGCGGCAGTAAGGTTTCATAGCGCGTTCGTAGCGGCGATCAAGCGCGTAGGAATCGATCGCGAGCCAATCGGCGATCTTAACTCCCTCCAGCGCCCTTTGGCTATCCGCGATCTCCTCTTGCAAAGAAACGCCAAGCCAAGATAGATGTTTTGGACGCGGATTTTTTGGCGCGAAAACCTTTTTGGGGCGCGGTAGCCCGATAATCTCAAAGCCCGCCGCCTCTATCCACGCGCGACCGTTCGCGTTTAGATCGCGGCAGATGAAATAGACCTTATGGAAGCGCGATCGTAGCTCCAGCGCGATATTTAGCGTTCGCGCCAGATGTCCAAAACCGATCGACTCGGAGCTATCGACGCGAATCGCTATTAACAAAACTGCGCCCTAAACATCGCTTCGGCGCGACTCCAATCGCTTTTGGTATCTATATCCTGAACGCGTTTTTTGTCGATTTCAAAGCCGATCGTTTTAGAATTAAAGATCGAAAGACCTTGCAAAAACGCGCCTGATCGCCCGAAGCAAAAGTGCGCCGCGTCGTGATACGCGCTTGGCAGATCCTGCGATCGAACCCGTTCGTATTCGCGCCAGATCGAGGCGATCTTGCCGTTTGAATCCATTTTGAGGGCGCGAAAGATCGGCGCTTCAAAAGAGGCGATCGACAAAACGTAATCGTTATCTTTCAGCGCGTTTTTCGCTTCGCGCAGATCGGAGGCGGAAATAAAAGGCGCGGTGGCGTAGATAAGACACGCCGCGTCCGCGCCGCCAAGCGCTTCGATCGCGTGGGCGACGACGGGAACGACTCCCGTAAAATCGTCGCACAGCTCTTTGGGGCGCAAAAAGGGAACTTCCGCGCCAAAGCGCCGCGCAACGCCCGAGATCTCCAGATCGTCCGTCGAAACGATCACGCGGTCAAAAATCTTAGCCTCTAGCGCCGCTTTGATCGAATAGGCAATAATCGGCTTACCGCAAAAATCGCGAATATTCTTGCGCTCGATTCGCTTGCTACCGCCTCTTGCGGGGATAACGGCAATAGCTTTCATACGCGCTAAACGCGGACGAAACCGCTGTGATTTACGCGCTCTTCGCAGTAATTTTTCTCGTATGCTTCGCGGCAGACTATGCAATAGCGCGCGTGCGGTTTGACGCGCATTCGATCCAAACCGATCTTTTCTCCGCACATTTCGCAAACGCCGAACGTTCCGCTGGAAACTTTTGAAAGGGCGTGTTCAATCTCTTTAAGCTCTTTAAGTTGTTGCTCGCCGATCGCCGCGTCGGTCTGCGCTCCAAAGCTGATCGCGGCTACGTCCGCTTCGTCGTTAATCTCGGCTTGCGCCGCGCTTGCCGCCTCTTTGACGACTCCGTTTAAATTGCGCTCGATCTGATCTTTTCTGGCTAAAAGAACCTTTGTTAATCTTTGAATTTCTCGTAATCTCATTAAAAACTTCCTTTAAAAACCTCAAAAAATAAAACCGCGATTATAGCGGTCTTATTCTAAAAATTTGATTAAAAAAATGGCGCTCGTCAAAAAAACCGCAATTTTTAATTTCAGTTATTTTTAATCCTTTTGCGCTCGTTTTAGCGCCTCAAAATATAACGCCTCGTATGTTTTTGCCGAACGCTCCCACGAGTAATCCAGTCGCATAGCGCGTTTTTGCATAGCTTTGAAGCGCTCTTTTTGGTTATACCACGTATAAACCGCCCAACCGACCGTATTAACAAGGTTTTTCGCGTTCAATCCGTAAAACTTAAAGCCCGTTCCCTCGCTCGTTCGCTCGTCGTAGTTTTGCACGCTATCCTCCAACCCGCCCACGCCATGCACAATCGGAAGCGTTCCGTAAAGCTGGCTATACATCTGATTAAGCCCGCACGGCTCGAAACGCGAAGGCATTAAAAACAGATCCGCTCCCGCCTCGATCCTATGAGAAAGCGCGGAGTCGAACCCTATTATACACGCAAACTTTTTTGGATACAAGCTCATAATATCGCCGAAATAAAAGTGCGTCCAAACCTCGCCGTTTCCTAACAAAACGATCTGAATATCCATATCTAGCAGGCGGTGGATCGCCTCCGCTACAACGTCGATTCCTTTTTGCTTGACAAGACGGCCGACGATCGCTATTAACGGAACGTCGCGTTTTGGCAAACCGACTTCCGCTTGTAAAGCCCGTTTAATTTTAAGTTTATTATCCAGACGATCCGCGTCGTAATTAAAGGGTAAAAACTTATCGGTTTCTGGATTCCATTCGTCGGTATCCACGCCGTTTAATATCCCCCATAGATCGTTTGCGCGAGTTTTTAACGTATCCTCTAGTTTATAGCCAAACTCGGGCGTTAAGATCTCTTGCGAGTATTTTGGGCTAACCGCGCTAATCATCGTCGCGTGGGTTATGCCCGCTTTTAATAGATTAACCTTGTCGTTCATCTCGACTTCGCGAAAATTAAAATGTTCCCAGCCAACGTCTAACACGTTCATAAGCCCGCCGTAAAACTCGCCCTGATACTGCATATTATGAATCGTGAGAATCGACGCGCAACGCTTAAAATATTCGTCGTTCGCGTAGATCGTAGTTAAAAATAGATTTGCCGCCGAAGTATGCCAATCGTGCGTATGCAATATACGCGGGCGAAAATCAATCGCCTTGCATAGCTGCATAGCGGCGCGGGATAAAAAGACAAAGCGATTATCGTTGTCCATAAATCCTATGCCGTCCGCGTCGTTATAAAGAGTTTCGCGCCCGAAAAAAAGCTCGTAATCGATAAAATAGACGGGGACGTCCGAATTTGGCAAAACCCCTTCGTAAATACCGCACCACAGCTCGCCTATAATACCCATAGGAACTCCAAGCGGCGCGGGCAGTTTTTTTAGTTTTGAACGGTCGATCGCGTAGTAGCGCGGCGTAACGACTATAACGTTATGTCCCAGCTTTTTTAGAAACTTTGGCAAAGCGCCAACCACGTCGGCAAGCCCGCCCGTTTTTGAAAACGGATAACATTCGCTCGCTACAAATAATATATCTAATTTTTGCATAATATCCTCGCTTTCCTAGTTGCAAAATTAAGAGGGTTAATTTGCCGTAATCAACCTCCAAAATCAGAGGTTTTGCCGTATATTAACTCGCGGATTTTGCGGCGGCGGTTTATCATAAAAAACGCAAGCGGCGCGAGCATAATTAAGATCGGATATTTTACAAGATATACGATCGGCGTTAAAAGATAGCGCGTAAGCGTTCGCAAGCCGTCGTTTTCCCTAATAAAATCCGCGATTGGCGGGCTTAAACGATAGTAAGCCGCCACGAGCCGCTCGCCAAAGGGTATTTTATTTGTTAAAAGCCAATGATCGCGGAATAAACGCAACTCCTTAACCTCCGGCGCAAGATACGATCCGTAAGCCGCCGTAGCGATAAAGCAGTAGCCGTCGTCCTCGCCCGATTTTCGAGAATCGCCCGCAATCCAATAACCGCCGTCGCCCGCCGAATTACTACTGACGGTAATCAAATTAGAAAGCGTCATACTATCGCCGCTATTAGAGGTTATCGTTAGCGTCGTCAGATAGCCGCCCGCTTGGTTAAAAATATGCGATTTTGAAATGGAAGGCGTAGAGATCGTTTCGGTTTCTACGGGCGATCCGTCGCTAAAGTCCCAATCGAGCGTCCAAGCCGCGCCCGCGCTAGCGATCGTCCCACTAAAGGTTACGTTAAGCGGCGCGACGCCGGAAAGCGGAGTCGCGGAAACGTTCGCGCTCATAGCGGTATGAAGCGTAACGCTAATCGTTTGCGCGGCGCTCGATCCGCTCGAATCGGTTACGGTAACGTTGATCTCTTTTGCGCCGCTCGAAGCGAAAGTATGAGAAACGTTCTCGCCCGCGCCCGTAATGCCGTCGCCAAAATCCCATTCGTAGCTATAGGGCGAGTTTCCGCCTGTGGCGCTCGCGCTAAAATTAACGCTTAGCCCCGAAATCGCAGCGCCGTAATTGTCGATCGCCAGCGACGCGGAGGCGTTAGCTACGCCCCTAACGCTCAGATTAAACTCCTGCGGACGGAGCGCGTCCGCGTTTTTTATCGTGATATTTGTTTCGTATGTTCCAAGCGCGTTCGGCGAAAATCTAACTTTGAACGCGCACGAACCGCCGATAACGACGCTAGCGACGCAGGTCGAATCCGCGACGCTAAAAAACGCCGCTTCTCCTCCGTTTGGCGCGATCAAAACGCTTAAATAGCCCGCGCCCGCGTTGCGAAGCGTTATATCGCCGCTATAAAAATCTCCGATCGACGTAGCGCTAATATCGATCGTTAAAGGAGCGCCGTTTAGATCGATAACGCCGTAGGGCGGCGGCGTAGCGTTTGCGCTTAAGCTAACCGAATGTATCGGCGTATGAGCGCCTTGCGTATCGTTAAAAGTTAAAACGCCGTTAATCGCTCCCGTATCTTGCGGATTAAAGGCGATCGAAACGTTGCACTCTCCTTGCGTCGCAAGCGATACGCCGCAATTATTATTTGCGATCGAAAAGTTCTGATCGTCGCTTAACGCAAAAGCGCCCAAAATCGCCGGATCGGAATACATATTTTTGATTGTGATATTTTGCTCTTTGCTTAACGAAACCGCAAGCGATCCGAAATTAACTTGATTAGGCGTTATTTGAAGTCCGCTTTTGCCCGCGCCTCTTAAAATTAGCGATCGGTTTGGGTTGTTTGTATCGCTTGAGGAGATATTTAACTCCGCTTGGTAATCGGTTGCTTCCGTTGGATTAAACGAAACAAAAAGAGAGCAATCATATCCCGTAGATAAAGGCGAACCGATCGCGCAGTCGTAATTTGAAAACGTAAAATTCCGATCGTCGCTTAACGCAAAACCGTTAATAATTACGTCGGGCGTTCCGATACTTTTTAGCGTTAATAAAACCGGCGCGGACGAAACGTCTTTTGGCGTATCGCCAAAGTTCCACTCGTTTCTCGAAAGGTTACTATCAAAGTAACTGATCAAAAACGCGGCGGTGTCCGCGATCGACGTCGCGTTAAGCTCGACTAAGTTTGTTCCTAAATCGGTATCAATCTGTAGATTCGCCGTTAGATTTCCAAAAAGATTTTTTGGCGCAAACGTTAGATTTACGTCACAACTTTTAAGCGGCGAAAGCGTTAAAACTCCCGCGCAAGAACCGCGATCTAGCAAAAACTCCGCCGCGTTAGCGCCGATCAAAGAAAGGGCGAGCAAAGATAGATTGTCCGAACCGCTATTCGTAATCGTTAGCGTTTTAACCGCGCTATTTTCGTTAAAACCTACGTTGCCGAAATTAACGCCGATCGGATTAAGCGCAATCGCGGCGAAATTAGCCGCCAGATCGCCCGTGAATTTAGCTATAAATCCCTCCGCAAGCGCGCCCGTCCGCCGTGCCGCGCTATTAACCTTGCTTTGCGTTAGATTCGCGCCTGAAGTTTCGCCCGCCGCATAAACGTAGTCGCCTAGCGTAGCGATCGCTTTTATCTCGTCGTTTTCGCTTCCGCCGTAATAGGTGATATTCTCAAGCTCCATAGAGGCGATCGACGCTCTGATAATAAATCCTTCTAAACCGGCGTTTTTTGTCGGCTGAAAGGGCGAAACGCCCATATAAGGAAAAGCGCTGTTGGCCGATCCGCCGATAAAAAGCGAAGAGTTATCGTCGTTAAACGCTAGGGAGGTTACGCGATCGTCGTCGTTCCCGCCGCCGTAGCAGGTTTTAACAAAATTAAAAGAACCAATTTCGATCGCCGAAACAAAAGCGTCTTTGCCCCCGATATATTGGCAGGTTACGCCCGCGACTGGCGACGCGGGCAAACCGTCCGCGTTACTTTCGCCGCCTACGAATAGATGCGTCGCGTTGGTTTCGATCGCGAAAAGTTCCGTTATCGCTAGCGCGTTTGCGTTAAAGGCGAACGGCGGATCGTACGTCAGATCGGGATTAAAAGCGACAATATACGCGCTGTTATTACTGTCGCCTACCACGAAGATTTTAGCTCCTACGGCTTTGATCGCGTTAAACTTGTCGATTTCGTTTGTCCCGACGATAACGGCGTTCGGGTTTGATAGATTTGGGTCAAACTTCGCTATAAAGGCGTTGTAGTCGCTTAACGCGCTACTCGCGTTGAAGATCGGGCTTGAAGCCGAATATCCCGCCGCATAAACGTTTCCGCTATGAAAAACTACGGCGCTTAGACGATCCCTATTATCGCCGCCGACGTATTTGACGATCGGGGGCGGGCTTGCCGTCAGATTCGCGCCGATTCTAACGATAAATCCGTTTTTATCCGCAGGCGGCGAAACGTCTAAATCGGTCGAGTCGGTTTCGCCTACGGCGTAGAGATATTTAATGCCGCCAATATCCGCGAGCGCCAAGCCGTATATGCTATCCGCGCCGTTTCCGCCGATATAGGTCAAAGCCTGTAAAGTCGTTAGGTTTTCGTCGTATTTGGCTATAAATCCGTCCGGTTGCGCCCCGATCGTTACGTCGTAAGCGCCCGCCGTAGCGATCGAAGGAGAATTGGTAACGCCCGCGACATAAACCGATTTTGTTTCTTTATCGACGATAACCGCGTCGATCGAATCTCGCGCCGCGCCGCCCGTATATGTCGCCGCCATTAGCGGATCGATAACGACGGGATAACGCCGATCGTATTTGCCAAGCGTAAAGCCGTAGACGTTTGCGGCGGTTTTGTAGCTAACCGCGATCGGCCTGCGTTCGCCGCCGATCGTCTGATACGCGAGCGGCTTTGTAAAGCTAACGTCGCCTTGTTTTGTCGTTATTACAAGCTCGCCCGCGTCGTTGGTCGCGACTTTTTTCGCGCCGTCGATCTTGATTTTCAGATCGCCGACTTTCGCTCCGACGCCAAGCGTGAAAAGTTTTTCCGCGCCGCCGCCTTTTGCCTTCAATAGCAACGAGATATTAGGGGCGATCTCGCCTAAATCCAACGCCGCGTACGGGCGCAAAACGCGATCGCTACTTAAAAGATAAACTCGGGTTTCTTGCGGCTCTTTTGGTTCGATCGTTTTGTGTCCGATAAGCTCGCTAAAAGTTACAATTCCGTTTTTGGCGTAAATGCGATGAATGATTTTTCCGTCTTTAGAGGCGATCAGAGCGCCGCCGAAGGTTTTAACTCCAAAGCCGTTTTCGCTTTCGACAAAGGGCGTAAAAACCGCGTTTGCAAACAATGAAAGCGCAAAAAGCGCCGCAATCAAAATAAACCGCATAGCCAATCCTCCTTTATATAGTAAGCATTCGTTATTCCCTATTGTAACCGAAAACTTGAGCGTTTCAGCCTTTGGCGCTTTGGCGGCGCGGCAAATCGAGAGCGCCATTTACGTTGTCGGCGCTTTTATTGCGAATCCTCTTGATCTTTTTCGTTTCCTTCCGATATACGTCTAGCAACTAAATCAGTCCAAAAAGAAAGGGGACGCTCAAAATGCCAG
>JAISOU010000077.1 GCA_031275395.1 Helicobacteraceae bacterium
TTTGGGTCGTCGATAAAAGTAACGCAGAATCGATTGCGAACGAAATAGGCGGATATATTATAGGCGATCTGCGTAAAGGCGACAGAAGGGTTGAGTTGGTTGGTTAGGGGGGTATGCGCGGATATATATTAGACGTCAAAAAAAGACGCGACGAGGATTTGATTGTGTCGCTTTTAACCTCCGATCGCCTCTTTTCGCTCTATCGCTTTTACGGCGCAAGGCATAGCCCGTTGCAGTTGGGCTATAAGATCGACTTTGCTTACGAAGGCGATCCGTTCTTTATGCCGCGCTTAAGAAGCGTTTCGCATCTTAGTTTCGATTGGCTTTTTGAGATAAAGAAAACGCGCTATTGGCAGATATTCGCCCAACTGCTCCACCGCCATCTAAACGGCGCGGATGAGATCGACGAGTTTTATTTTGCGCTTTTGGAGCGAGCGGCGCTGAAACTAAGCGTGGAAAATCCAAAGCGCGTTTTGATCGAGTCGGCTTGCGCTTTGTGGGAACGAGAAGGGCGGCTTCATAGCGATCTAAAATGCCTGATCTGCGAACGACCTATAGACGACGAGTTTATCGCGTTGGCGCGTTGCTTAACGCCCGCGCACAGCAAATGCCTCTACAAAGACGGCTTCGAGCGCGAAGCGTTAATCAGGCTATTTCAGACCAACGAAGCGATCCTCTTCGACGACGACGCGATCGACCGCTTGTGGCGAATCGTCGAAGAGGGGCTATAAAACCGCGCTAATTTTTTGGCGCGTCGTCGGGCGTTTGCGTTTTGGCTTTCCTGATCGAATCGATATAGCGCGCCAACTCCAAAACCTCTTGGTTGCTCAAGGCTACCGCTCTGCCTTTCATCGTGTTAGCCGTCGATCCGTGCGCGTAAACGCCGTTTTGGTAGCTGCTTAAGATCTCCATCGTCCTTTTTTCGTCCAGCTCGGAGATGATCCCCGATTTGCCAAACGCGCTTTTGGAGGCGTCTTTGCCGTGGCAACCGGAACACCTAAGAACAAAAAGCTCCTCGCCGTATTTGGCGTGCATATTGGCGATATAGATCGAAAGCGCGTCGATCTTATCCTGATCCAATAGCGACGCTTGCGCCTCCATCGCGCCAGTCGTGCGCCCTAGCGAGTAGGCGCTAAGTTTAGAGGATATCTCCTTTTCGTCCAAACGCGAAATGTCCCTGTCTTTGCCCATCGGCTTTTCATTGGCGTATCTGCCATGACACGGAATACACCTCTTGAAAAGCTCCTCGCCCGTCTTAAAACGCTCGTAATCGAGCGCGCTCAAACCTACGGCGCCGACCAAAACGCACGCTATAGCGTTAGCTAATCGCTTCATTTACCGCCTTTCGTAACTTTATTTATAGCGGATTATATGCCTTAAATCCTAAAAATCGCCCAAAACGCTTGGCGTTGGAACGACTTTGCCCTCTTTTAGGCAAAAAATCGCGGATTTTATTTCGCAAAACGACCATAGATCTTACATCGTAATATTTTCGATCAGTTCGATAGAAGAGTTGCGCACAAGAAGCGCGTCGATTGAAAAAATGGCGTTTGAGCGGCGTTTTTGCAACCAGCTTTCGGCGGTTTTGACGACCTTTTTTAACTTCGATCGGGTAATCGCGTAGATAGGATCAAAGTTTTCGCCGCTTTTAACCTCTATAAAATGGATTACGCCGCCTTTAAGCGCGACTATATCGAGTTCGCCAAACTTTTCCAAATAGTTGCGATCGACTATCTCAAATCCTTGTGTTTTCAGCCATTCTTGCGCGCGATCCTCGATCGCAAAGCCCTTAGACCTGCTCAATTTTCGTCTCGATCGCCTTGAATCGCGGCGTTTGCGTAACGCTATCGCCCTCAGAGCCAAAAAGGTAGTTTATGCGGCTTCGCGCTTGGTGAAAGCTACAAAAGATCGTCCCTTTGGCGATCGATTCGTCGGCTTTGAAAACAAGCGGCGCGGACTCTCCGTATCGGCTGATCAGTTTTATGCGCTTCGTCGGATCTAATCCCTTAGCGTCGATCGGCGAAAGCAGGAGAATATCGCGCTCGGCTCTGGCGTTTAGGCGCGGCGTTTCGCTCGTTTGCGCGGCGTTGTTATATTGGCTTGCCACGCGCCCCGTAATCAGATAAAAAATCGAGCTATCCGCCGAAGCGCATAACGCCCCGCGCCGCCGATATGGCGCGAAATAAAACCGCGCCAGACGATCCTTTGCGCAAAAGCGCTCTTCATAAAGCCTTTCGCCTTTCCATTGCGCGCCTTGCGAAGCCTCTTCGTATCCGATCGCGCCGAACATATCGGGCGCTTTGCTTTGAACCTCGCGCCAGATCGCCTCGCCAGAATCCAAATCGCAGTCAAACCCAAGCGCCGCCGTTAGCGCGGCAAAAAACTCCCAATCGTCTAGCTCCGCGCTTTCTACCAGCGGTTTGCTTAACCTAACGCGCCGCTCGGCGTTGATAAAAATCCCCCGTTTTTCGTAGGCGCTTTTTACGCCGATTACTATGTCGGCTCTTTGCGCCGCGCCGCTCATAAACAGCTCGCAAACGCAGAAAAAGTCCAGCCGATCTAGCGCGGATATAACCTTGTTAAGATTGGCGCTTGTTCGCGCTATATCCTCGCCCATATTAAACAGCGCGGTTATTTCGCCCGAAAGGATCGCCTCGAACATCTGCGGCGAGGTCAGACCGATTTCCTTTGGTTGCGAATAACCCGCGCCATAATAGGGCAAAACGCCCATATCGCACGCGCCCTGAACGTTGTTTTGCCCCCGTAGCGGCATAACGCCCGCGCCGATCTTGCCGATATTGCCGCTCAAAAGCGCCAAATTGGCGATCGCGCTAACCGCGTCGCTTCCGTCGATATGCTCCGTAACGCCTAAACCCCAAATAAAAAGCGTCCTTTTGCTTGCGATAATCCTCGATAACTTGGGTATCTGCTCGGTTAGTTTTTCGTAGAGCGCGATCTTGCCAAAGCCGATCGGTTTTTCGCTTAAAAGCGCGGCTTTATAGCTTTCAAATCCGACCGTTCGCTTGGCGATAAACTCCAGATCGCATAGATCGTTCGTAATAATCTCGCGGGCGATCGCGTTTAATACGGCAAGGTTGCTCTCGGGCGGAACAATCGCTTCGAGATCGGCGTTGCGCCCGATCGCTACGCGCCTAACGTCGATCGTCGCTAAAAACGCGCCTTTTCGCGCCGCTTCAAGAATCTTTAGACCTACGATCGGGTGCGCTTCGGTCGTATTTGAGCCGATTACCACGATCGCTTCCGCTCTAAAAATATCCTCGAAAGGAACGCTTGCCGCGCCTTCGCCTAGCGTCCGTTTCAATCCGGCTAAACTCGGCGAATGACAGACTCTAGCGCAGTTATCGATATTGGGCGAACCGATAATCTCGCGAGCGAATTTCTGAAAAAAATAGGCGCTTTCGCAGCTCGTGCGCGCTCCGCCGATAAAACCAAACGATTTGCCGCCTTTTTGCTCTAAAATACGGCGCGTTTTCCAAGCGGCGATCTCTATCGCGACGTCGATCGGCGAAGCGAAAAAATCGACGTCGATCGGCGTTAATAAAAAGAGTTTATTTTGCAACCCGATCGGCATAAGATCGCGGTTACGATCGATAAACGCCTTTTTAATTCTCGCGCCGCTAACCCGCGAAGGCGAAGCGACAAAATCAAATCCGAAACGCCCCTTAACGCACAATTTACCGCCGCTTACGACGCCGTTTGGATCTCCTTCGATCGATAGGATCGTATTACCGAGAACTTGCGCTTTGATCTCGCAGCCCACGCCGCAATACGCGCAAACGTTCAAGCCTTCAAACCCCGTTCGATCACGCTTTTTAGATACGACACGTAATTTGCGTCTTCGCACATTAGTTTTGCGGGCGAATCGGAAAGTTTCGCTACGGGTCTGCCGTTGGCGCTAACCATCTTAAATACAATATTTAGCGGCGCTACGCCTACGTCGTTTGTCAGGTTTGTTCCGATTCCAAAAGCCACGTTCGCCTTGTCGTAAAACTCGCGGTTGATTTCAAACGCTTTTGGAAAGTCCAGCGCGTCGCTAAAAACAAAGGTTTTGGAGCGCGGATCGACGCGATATTTTTCATAGTGCGCGAGCGTTTTATAACCCCACGCGATCGGATCGCCGCTATCGTGTCGAACGCCGCTAAATAAGAGGCTAAA
This sequence comes from Helicobacteraceae bacterium, assembly GCA_031275395.1. GTDB lineage: Bacteria > Campylobacterota > Campylobacteria > Campylobacterales > SZUA-545 > JAIRNH01. The sequence goes on from JAISOU010000077.1 coordinate 4,177, forward strand.
GTATTTATCAAAATCGTGTTGCAAAAAGTAATCCGAGCCTAAATTATCGCTTAAGGCTATGCCAAGATCGCCGCGATATTCGTCCGCCCACGTTTGCAACATAAAACGCTGGCTATTAGCTAGCGTTACCACGTCCAAAGCCTGCCCTAAACAGAGATATTCGTGCGCCAAAGTTCCCATTGGCGTAAGATCGTATTTTTTAGCGAAATAGAGGTTAGAAGTTCCCGTAAAAACTGAGCGATCGAAACTTTTGGCAAGCGTTGCGATAACTTCGTCCATCCACGCGAAACTAAAACGGCGGCGAGAGCCAAAATCGCTAAACCTAAAAGGCTCTTTGCATTTTTTTACGGCGTCGATCTTAGCGGATAATCTTTCGCGCCCAACCGATAGATCGCCGTTTGTCGTCCGTTTGAAATAGACTTCGCTGACGATCGCCAAAACAAATATTTCATACATAGAAACAAGCCAAATCGGGCCTTCCGCCGCGATTGAGAGTCTGCCCTCGTCGCTTAGATCGACGCGAATATAATCGCCGTTCAATCGAAACAGGCGTAAAAACTCTAAATATCCTTTCGCGTCTTTCATATAGTAGAGCGAACCGATAAAATCGACTTCGTCGCTTTCAAACCGCAAATGATCGAGAGCCGCGATCTCCTCTTTGATCTCTTCAAACATCGCCTTTGTAAAGACGACCGCGCCGTTTCTACACCGAAACTCGTAACGCGCCGTCGCGTTTGAAAAGCGGTGAAAATAGACCCTTTGCATAGTAATTTTATAGAGGTCTTGATCGAGCAGGCTTTTTATGATCGCCATCTTATTTTCCCCTTAAAACTTCGGCGATCATAGCGGTCGATCCTCCCGCGTTTTTTAACGCCTCTATCGCCTTTTTCGCGCCGTCGTTTGTAACTCCCGCGCAAGCGTCGGTTATAACTCTAACTCTATTGCCGAGTTTTAGCGCGTCGATCGCGGAATTATAAACGCAAACGTCGGTCGCTATTCCCGCAAAATCCAAATCGTATCCGCCGTTAAAAAGCCGTTCCAGACCCGTGCGTGTAATTTTGTCGTTTTCTACAAACGCCGAGTAGCTGTCTATCTTTGGGTTTGCGCCTTTGCGAACGATAAAATTAAATCTGAAAGTGTCCAGCGCGGGATAAAACTCCGCGCCCCAACTTTCGGCTATGCAGTGATCAGTCCATAACGTCTGCGCTCCGTAATTAAGCGCGATCGTTTCAAAAGGTTTTTTGCCCTTATGAACGCTTGCGAACGATACGTGATTGGAGGGGTGCCAATCTTGCGTAGCTACTATCAGATCGTATTCGCCGCTTGCCGCCAATTGATTAACGCCTTTGGCGACGTTTTCGCCCCCCGCGCAATAAAGCGAGCCTTTCGGATCGGCGAAGTCGTTTTGAACGTCGATAACGATTAAACTGCGGCTCACGATTCAATCCTTAACATAACGGGCGGCGATTTGACGAAACCAAGCGCGTTAATATCGCGCAACGCCTCGATCAGATCGGTTTCCCGCGCTTTATGCGTTGATAAAAGCAGATTCGCCCACTCTTTTTTGACGCGCTTTTTACGCTGCAAAACAGTTTCGATCGATATGTCGTTTCTGGCGAGAATCGCCGCGATCTGCGCCAATACGCCCGCCACGTCCTCGACGAGAACGCGGATATAGTATTTGCTTTCGATCTCGTCCTTTTTGGCGACGCTCAATTTGCCTTCGTTTGGTCGCCCAAAGCCCAGCATAGGCGACTTTTCGCCGCGAGCGATCGCGATTAAATCGGCGATCACCGAACTTGCCGTCGCCGCTCCGCCCGCGCCCGCGCCGTAGTAGAAGGTTTCGCCCGTCATATCGCCGATTAGCGAAACGCCGTTCATCACCCCGTCTACTTTGGCGATAATATCCTTGCGCGAAATAAAGGCGGGATGGACGCGAAGGCTCACCTTGTCGCCCTGTTTTTTGGCGATCGCAAGGCTTTTGATCGTATAACCAAACTCCTCCGCAAAGGCGATGTCCTCGTCGGTTAGATGTCCGATCCCTTCGATCAGTATATCTTCGGGCTTCGCGTCGATCCCGTAGGCGAGGCTGGCGAGAATAAGCAGTTTATGAGCCGCGTCAAACCCGCCTACGTCAAAGCTCGGATCGGCTTCCGCGTAGCCTAGCGCTTGCGCCTCTTTAAGCGCCTGATCGAAACTGACGCGTTTTTCAAACATTCGCGTAAGCATATAGTTGCAGGTGCCGTTGATCACGCCGCGAATACTCTCGATATGATTCGCGCCAAGTCCGTCGCGCAAAGCGCGAACGATCGGAATACCGCCCGCCACGCTCGCCTCGTAGGCGAAAGGAACGCCCCGCGCAAGCTCCTCAAGCTCGTAACGGCGATACGCCAAAAGCGCCTTGTTCGCCGTAACGACCGCCTTTTTGTTTTTCAGCGCCGCTTTTACGGCTTCAAAGGCTTGATCCACGCCGCCCATTAACTCTACGACAATATCGATCTGCGGATCTTCCGCGACTTCGCGGTAATCGGCTACAAGCGGAAAGTTAAACTCCGGACGCTTGCGGCTTGGATTTTTGACCACCCCTTTAACGATGCGTAGCTCTTTTCCCGCCCGCGCCGTTATGATCTCTTTGTTTTTTTCTAAAATGTCCGCTACTGCGGCGCCCACCGTGCCAACCCCAATCAAAGCGATTTTTAACATCTACCCGCCTTTAGAACTATTCGCGGATTGTAGCAAAGAGAAAATATCCTTTTAGTTGGGTAAAAATCAAAGACGCGCTCTAACCCGTAATTCCCGCCGCAAAAAACGTAACGGAAAAATGCGCCAAACGCATTTCGATCCCTTTTGGTTTCATTTGCGCTCCGTTTTAAGTTTTTCGTCCGTTTCCGACGTAAATCGCTCGCTTTTTTCGCCGCTTCGATCCATTTGCGCCAAAGTTTATGCCGCTACAAAACATACCGCGCGGAAACTTTGCCGCCAAACATCGCGCTTAGCGGTTTGCGGTTGGGCTTAAATAAAAACGCCGCCAGACGAGCCGTAACGCCAAAAATAATCGGGATCGTTCCAAGATTATGCAGTTGCGCTGTCCAAAAATGCGCCGTATCGGATATGTTCTAGCCGCTCGTTCTTAGTCATTTTTAACAGCCCTAGCGCAAAAGCGATAAAGCCGTAAGCCAATCTTTGCTCCGGCAGATACTTAGTCGCTAGGCGCTTCCTCCTTGCGACGAACCTCGCCCAAATAAGCAAAATCGACGCTTTAGGATCGCCCTTTTGGGCGCTATATCAAACTCGCGGCGCAAGCTATGAACGGCTATATAATAAGCGCTCGCGGCAAGCAGACTTAATATCTCCATAGATCAAAGCCTAGCGCTTCCTTGTTAAAGGAAACGCCAGCCAAAATCGCCAATCGTCGCAACTAAAGTTAAGAAGTTTATCGATATACTAAACAATCATTTTCAATAGGCGAAGGTATTATGAACGCAGTACTTGAAGCGCGCAACTTAACCTTGCGCTATCAAAACGATCTTGTCTTTTCAAACCTCTCTTTTACGATTAAACCGCGCGAGATTGTAGCGTTGATAGGCAAATCCGGTTGCGGGAAATCTTCGCTTTTAAGCGTGGCGGGCGCGTTGATCAAACCTAGCGAGGGCGAAATGCTGTTTCAAGGCAAACCTTTGAACGCCCCGTCGCCAAAAATTGCGACCGTGTTTCAGGAACCTAGCCTATTGCCGTGGCTAAGCGTAGAGCGTAACGTGTCGTTAGCGTTGGAATTAAAGAGTATGAGAGCGCCAAAAAGCGAACGCAAGAAGCGGACGGCGGAGGCGCTAAGCGAAGTCGATCTGTCGGGCGCGGCGAAAAAGTTTCCGCGCGAGCTTAGCGGCGGTATGGCGCAACGAGCGGCGCTGGCGCGAGCGCTGGCAAGACGCGCCGAACTTGCGTTGCTAGACGAACCGTTTTCGGCGCTGGACGCGATCACGCGCAAAGCGTGCCAAAAGCTACTAAAAAACCTGATACGCGCCCACGAATCAAGCGCGCTGATTGTAACGCACGATATAGACGAAGCGTTATCGCTTTCCGATCGGACGTTGCTGATGCGGCGCGAAGCTAACGACTACGGCGCTCTTGAGGAGTGGGATATTAACGCGAGATTGACGACAAACAACGTTGAACGCGATAGGCGCGCAAGGTTTGAGTATATCGATTTAAGAGAGGAAATTAGCTTCAGGCTGGAGCAAAATTGAGATTGTCAAGCGCGATAAACGCTCTAATCGCTAGTAACGCAATCAAAAAATTTGATTCTTAAGCAATTAAAATATAGTATCTCGCTTCACAATATCAACATTATTTGGAGGTTGCTATGCCATTTTTTCCTGATGTGTCAAGACGAGAGTTTTTGAAATTATCCGCGCTTTTAACGGGCGCGATTGCCGTTCCGCAGATAGCGAACGCGGCTGGTAAAGAAGCGGATCCAGCCGTAAAAATTGGCTATCTGCCAATCACGGACGGATCGCCTCTGCTTATAGCGCACGCCAACAAGCTTTTTGAAGCCGAAGGTTTGATCGCCGAAAAACCGCGACTGTTTCGGTCGTGGTCGCAGATTGCGGAAGCGTTTATGGCTGGGCAGATCAATGTCGCGCATCTGCTTTCGCCTATTACCGTTTGGGCGCGATACGGATCGAAGTTTCCAGCGCGAATCACCGCGTGGAATCATATGGCGGGATCGGCGCTAACCGTAGCCAACGAAATCGACTCCGTTAAAGAGCTTGGCGGCAAAAAGGTGGCGATACCCTTTTGGTATTCCATTCACAACGTTGTTTTACAGATGATCTTGCGTAAAGAAGGGCTGAAAATTGTTACCGCGCCAAAAGATAAGCTCGCCGAAGACGAGGTTGCGCTAATTGTAATGGCACCCGCCGATATGGGTCCAGCTTTAGCGCAAAAGTCGATTGCGGGCTTTATCGTAGCCGAACCGTTCAACGCCGCCGCGGAGCTAAAAGGTATAGGCAAGATTGCCCGTTTTACAAGCGACGTGTGGAACAATCACGCTTGTTGCGTCGTTTTCCAACATCAAAAAGACCTCGACGAACGCCCGCAGTGGTCGCAAAAGGTGATAAACGCGATCGTTAAGGCGCAGTTTTGGATGCGCGATCACAGAAGCGAAACGGCGGCGATCTTAGCCGAAGACGGCGCGAATAAATACACGCCTTTTCCAAAAGCGACGCTAGATCGCGTTTTATCGCCAAACGCCGATCTTGATAAACTCTATGCCAAAAGCGGCGCGAATATCCACAAAAATTGGAACAATACGCGCATAGATTTTCAGCCCTATCCGTTTCCCTCTTACACAAAGGCGTTAATCAAAGCTTTGCGCGAAACCAAAGTGGAAGGCGCCAACGAGTTTCTAAAAGACCTCGATCCCGATTTTGTAGCGGGCGATTTGGTGGACGCGCGATTTACGCGCAAAGCCATAGAATCTCTGGGCGGGCTGAAAGCCTTTGGAATCAAAGACGGTTGGGAGCGCGAGGAAGCGATTGAAGCCTAACGCGCTTAAGTATTTGTCGCCGTTGCTTGGCTTGGCGATCTTCTTTATAGCGTGGCATATCCTGATCGCGCTCATACGCGACGATACGCCGATGGCCGGCTATTTCGCGCCAATTGAAGCGCTGAAGGCGGCGGCAAATCTAGCGACAAACGAGGCGATCTGGCTTCATACGCTCGATAGTCTGCGGCGGGTTTTCACGGCGCTGTTTTTTGCGCTAATCATAGGAACGCCGATTGGTCTGGCGCTCGGCGTTTCTCGGCGCTTTGAGCAAAGCGTCAATCTACTTTTTCAGTTTTTGCGTATGATCAGTCCGCTTTCGTGGATGCCCGTGGCGGTGATCGCGCTTGGAGTAGGCGACGCGCCGGTGTATTTCTTGCTCGCTTTCGCCGGCTCATGGTCGATCATTCTAAACGCGGCGGGCGGGGTAAAAGCTATCGATCCAAAATGGTTGCGTCTTGCCAAAAGCCTTTCCGCTACAAAAACAGAGGTTTTGCTACGAATCATTTTACCCGCGATCGTGGATCATACGCTAATTGGCGTTCGTCTTGCAATTGGGATAATTTGGATCGTGTTAGTTCCCGCAGAAATGCTCGGAGTACAGGCGGGGCTCGGGTATTTTATCCTCGATTGCCGCGATCGTATGGATTATAGTCAGCTTGTAGCCGCGATCTTGTGGATTGGCGTTTTGGGCGCGATCTTGGATTTTGCGGCGCGATTTTTAAGACGACAATGGCAAGGGAAACGTTAATGAACGGACATAGTCATCACGACAATCCAAACGACTATGCGGAGGCGATCGCCGCGTATAAAAAGAGCTTTCCAAGCGCGCGCGAGGTTAGAAGCCAAACGCCCGATCCCGCCACGCGCGAAATGCTGGAGTTTTTCGCCGCGAACAATCTGCAAACGCCTTTTGATCGCTTCGATACGCAAAAACCGCATTGTAGTTTTGGTTTGGCGGGCGTGTGTTGCAAAATATGCGTGATGGGCCCGTGTAAAATCACCGCCAAAGCTCCAAAAGGCGCGTGCGGCGCAGACGCCGATCTGATTGTCGCTCGAAACCTATTGAGAACAATTGCGGCGGGCGTTGCGGCTCACGGCGCGCGCGGACGCGAAGTTATGATCGCATTGAAAGCGGCGGCGCAAGGCAAACTAGATATGCCGATCGCCTCGCCGCAAAAGGTTTTAGCGTCTTCAAAAGCGCTTGGAATCGCCGTTGAAGGGCGTAATATAAACGAGATCGCAAACGATCTAGCCGATCTGTTGCTCGAAGATTTGTCAAGGACGTTGCCTAGCGACCACAAAACGATTAAAGCTTTTGCCGCCAAAGAACGCGTCGAGCTATGGGAAAAGCTGGATATACTGCCCATAGGCGCCATGCACGAAGTTTTTGAGGCGTTTCACCGCACAAGCACGGGTACGGACGGCGATTGGCGCAATGTGATGAAGCAGTTTTTGCGTTGCGCTTTGGCGTTTTCGTGGAGTAGCGTTTTGGGCAGTTCAATCGCTATGGATTCGCTCTTTGGTCTGCCAAAACGCGGCGAAATGAAATGCAATCTGGGCGCGTTAAAAGAAGGCTTCGTGAATATCGCCGTTCATGGACATTCGCCCGTGCTGGTAAGCGCGATCGTACAGGCTGGTCAAAGCGAGAAATGGCAAACAAAAGCGCGCGAATTAGGCGCAAACGGCATACAGTTTTACGGCGTTTGCTGTTCTGGATTAAGCGCGATGTATCGCTACGGCGGCGTGATACCGCTTAGCAACGCCGTAGGAGCGGAGCTTGTGGTCGGTACGGGCGCGCTAGATCTGTGGGTAGCGGACGTACAGGACGTGTTTCCTACGATTATGGAGGTTGCGAATTGTTTCAAAACCGTTGTGGTTACTACGAGCGATTCGGCGCGACTGCCGGGCGCCGAATTTTATGGCTTTGATCGCCATCATAGCAATCTGAGCGAAGCCAAAGCGCTGGCGGATAAAATTATCGCGCGCTCGATCAAGAGCTACGAAAATCGCAGAAACATTCCGCGCCATATTCCAAACTATGAGATTAGCGCGGAAATAGGTTTTAGCGTGGAGAGCATAGCGCAAGAAGTTGGTTTGGAGCGGATTGTCGCGGCGCTTAAAAGCGGCGATATTATCGGCGTGGTTAATCTGGTTGGCTGTAGCAATCCGCGCGTAATCTACGAAAAGGCGGCGTTGCAAACCGCTTGCGAACTGATAAAACGCAACGCGCTGGTATTGACAAACGGTTGCGCCTCGTTTGTTTTGATGAAAGCCGGTTTATGCGCCGTAAAAGGAGCGCAAATGGCTGGCGAAGGATTACAAAAGTTTCTCGCGGGCAAACTGCCGCCGATCTGGCACTTTGGCGAATGTCTGGACAACGCCCGCGCTTCGGCGCTTTTCAAGGCGCTCGCCGCGCTCGCTGATAAGCCGATCAAAGATATGCCGTTTGCCTTTGCAAGCCCTGAGTGGTCAAACGAAAAAGGTTTAGGCGCTTCAAGCGCGTTTAGGGTTTTAGGAATGAACTCCTATCACTGCGTATATCCGCCCGTTCAAGGTTCAAGCGCGGTTTCCGATTGGCTCTATCGCGAAAGCGGCGAAACGCTTGGCGGCGTAATGCGGGTAAATCTCGATCCGATCGCGCTGGCGGAAGAAATTGCGCTTGATCTGAAAACAAAACGCGCCAACGCTTTTGTATAAAATACGACGAGAGTACCGCCTGTTTTAGTTTGGCGCGCATTGAGAACAGGCGACATTTTATTTACCGTTGGATCGCTAAACGCCGAAACGATCGCGACAAGTCAAACCGCGCAAAAGCCAAAAACGCAACAAGAATTGTGGGGCGAGCTAAAAAAGATAAGTAGAACAACGCAAAAAACAAGAACATACGGGGCTAAACGGCGCGGTTTTGGCGAGCAAAGGGGGCGGCGCGAAAAACGCGGCGGTTATTTATTTTGCTTGCATTTTGCGCCAATACGCGGCTTTCGCTTCGTCTTTTGGATAGCCTTTCAAATAGCCTTCGCTATAAATTATCTCTAACCATCTTTGCGATTTTTTGTAGCCGGCGCGAGCGGCTTTTTCATACCAATAAACCGCTTCTTTTGGATCGTATATGAAATAATCGTAAAATGGGGTAATTCGCACAGAGTCGCCAAACTCAAGCGAGTAATAAAATCCTAATTTGTCCATTGCCGCTAAATTGCCCTACAAAGCGGCGAGCATAATATATTTTTCGTAAGAGCGTTTTATCGGCATATCAATATCCAAGTAAAAACGCTCTAATTCGCTTGCGTCGGCAAAGGCGGTTTTTATTTTTGCAAGCTCTTTATCGCTAAGATCAGCCATAAAAACGGGTTCGCCCTCGTCGCCTTTTACGCGAATGGTAAAGCGCCCCGTTTTATCGCCGTTAAGAAACAAATCGTATTTATCGCTAAGCCGATCGTAAATAATTCCGCTTCGCCTCTCGTTAAGCTCTTTGCTTACGGCGTCAAACGGGCTGTATCTAAACTTTTCCGCGAGCGCTAGCGAAGCCGCTCCGCAACCTTGCAATGACGATTGCGCCAATAGCCATAAAGATTGCGATTCATATATAGGATAATCCGCGTTTTCAGGCTCTAAATTATGATCGGTCAAAAACGCGCCTAGTAACAACTGCGCTTCTTTGTCGCCACGATCGGCAATAGGTTTTAGAACTTCGGCAAGCGCTTTAAGCCCTTCTCTATTGTCGCGATCGTCGGCGACTATATTAAAATGAGAGAAGATTATTACCACAGTTTTTTCAGAAAGCGTCGGCGCTCTTTTTAGCGCGACAGAGCTATATTCTTTCGCTTTTTTCTCGTCGCCGACATATCTGTATAGCGATGACGCGAGAGCGGGAGCGAGATAATCGTTTGCGTCGGCTTTCGCGGTTTTTTCCGCAAGCGCGATCGCCTCTTTAATTTTATCGGCTCGCAAAAAGCGTCCAATCTCTTTCATAACGGGTTCGCGCCGCGACATAGCGTTTTTAATTCTCTCAAATTCAACTTCAAGTCCGCTTTCGCATAGACCGCTAAAGGCAAACGAAACCAACGCCAATAAACGCATTTCAAAACTCCTTTGGCAAAAATTATACTACGGCTTGAACGGCGCGGCGCATATTTTACGTCCTAGGCGATAACTTTAACCGCGCCCGCCCGTCGTCTGCGTAAGTTCCGCGTCGTCGCGTTTGCCGTTTCCTTGTAAATATAGTCTTGCGCCAAACGATCAAGCCCTTAGATCGCGTCGTATTTGGGGTCGATCCTAGCCGCAATCGCCAAAAAGTCGTAGCGATCGTTTCGCCGCCGCTTGTCGTTACTTTTTTCGCGTTTGGATCGATTGCGTTCGCCTTTTGTTTGATCCGCTTCGTTGTTCGTCTTGGGATAATCCGCGCCGATTACGCCGCCCGCGATCAAGGTAAAGACGGGTTGGTAGAGATAAACTTGCCTTTGGAGCGCCCCGTTTAAATTGCGTTTAAAAAACGAATAAATAATTTGATCGTTGCGGGACGTATTTTTAGGCTTGGTTTAATGATAATTTAAGGTTTGAGAGCGCTATAATTTGCGCTCTTCATTAGTGTAACGAGCATTACGCTAAATTTTCGTAATTGTAAAGGAAAGTTCAGATGAACAAACAGATAGGTAGGATTGCCGTCGCGGTTTTTGCCGCTATAGCGCTGATCGGCTGCAAAAACGGCGAAACCGAACAGGCGCCGCCGCAGATTCAATCGATCCCCGTTAACGTAATCGCCGTAAAAGTAACGGACGTTTCAATCGCGCTCGAATACCCCGCGAAACTGCACAGTTCAGGATTTGTCGAGGTTCGCGCAAAAGTAGGCGGGACGCTTTTGAAGCGCGAATACGTCGAGGGGACGCAAGTCAAACAAGACTCGATTCTTTTTGTGATCGATCCCGCAAAATACCAAGCGGCGAAAGACGCGGCTCAGGCGGCGTTTAATCAAGCCGAACGCGAATACAAGCGCGCGCAAAAACTATTTTCCAACGACGCGGTTAGCGAACGCGAGCGCGACGCGGCTTTAGCGTCATACGAATCGACGAAAGCGGCGCTAGCAAACGCCGTCATAGACCTTGATTACGCCAAAGTTAAAGCGCCGATCAGCGGCTTTGGAGGGCAGAAAACTCTTGACGTAGGCAATCTAATTTCCGCTGGAACGCTTCTAACCACAATTACGCAAACCGATCCTCTCTACGCGGAATTCGCTTTTAGCGGAATGGAAAGGTTACGCGAAGGCTACGCGCTGGAAAAAGGAACATGGACGAATCCTACGGGCATAAAAGTGGCGCTCAAAAGCGAAAGCGGCGCGTTATATACGGAAGACGGCAAAATCGACTTTATCGACGCGGCGATCGATAGTCAAAGCGGAAGCGTCAAAGCGCGCGCCGTGATTCCAAATCCTCGCGGAACGCTGTTGCCCGGTCAGTTTGCGCGGGTAAGGCTTACGGGGATTATCAAAAAGAACGCGGTGAGTATTCCGCAAGAAGTCCTGATGCAGGGACCGCAGGGATCGTTTGTCTATGTGGTTAAAGACGGCAAAGCGACGGCGCAACCCGTAACGCTCGAACAGTCGGAAGGAGATAACTTTATTCTCAGCGGCGGACTGAAAGACGGCGATCTTGTGATTGCGAATAATTTAACCAAGATTCGTCCTGGCGCGCTCGTCGCTCCGATTTCGCGAACGAGCGAATAGGGCGGCGGTATGTTTTCTAAATTCTTTATCAACCGACCGATATTTTCTACGGTTATTTCGCTCGTCATTATTATCGCGGGCGTGATCGCCATGCGCGGACTGCCCGTCGAAGAATATCCGCAGGTCGTCCCGCCGGAAGTGATGGTCGTAACGAGTTACCCGGGAGCTAGCGCCGAAACCGCCGCAAATACGGTAGCTTCGCCGATCGAACAGGCGATTAACGGCGTGGATAATATGATCTACATTTCTTCGTCTTCTTCGGCGAGCGGCGAAGTTTTCGTAAGCGTATCCTTTGAAACGGGAACCGATCCCGATCAGGCTACCATCAACGTCAATAACCGCGTCCAGTCGGCTATTTCGCGTCTGCCTCAAGAGGTGCAGCAACAGGGCGTTCGCGTGGTCAAGCGAACCTCGACGATATTAGAAGTTATGGTTATGCAGGGCGATCCGAAACGCTACGACTCTATTTACGTTACCAACTACGCGCTTTTGAACGTGATCGACGAATTGAAGCGGATCAAAGGCGTAGGCGACGTGGCGATCTTTGGAGGCGAAGACTACGCTATGCGTATTTGGTTGCGCCCCGATCGCCTGGCAAAGCACAACCTAACGCCAAACGACGTTATAGCCGCAGTCCGCGAGCAAAACGCGCAATACGCGCCCGGACAGTTCGGACAAGAGCCAAGCGGCGATAAAGGTTCGCCGTTATTTACCTACACAATCAGCGCGCAAGGGCGGCTAACCGATCCGGAAAGTTTCGGCGCTATCACTTTGCGAGCCAACGAAGACGGCAGTTTCTTGCGTCTTAAAGAGGTGGCGACAATTGAGCTGGGCGCGCAAAACTATAGCTTTATCGGCAGAGCAAACGGACGACCCGCCGTGCCTATGGGCGTATTCTTACAATCGGGCGCAAACGCGCTGGAAACTGTCGACGCGGTTCACGACGCTATGGAAAGGCTCTCGCAACGTTTTCCAGAAGGGATTAGCTACGAGGTGGCTTACGACACGACAAAATTCGTTCGCGTATCGATCAACGAAGTGATCAAAACCCTACTCGAAGCTCTTTTGATGGTTTCGCTTGTGATCTTTTTCTTCTTGCAAAACTTTCGCGCGACGATCATTCCGATCCTTGCCGTTCCCGTGTCGATCGTGGGAACTTTCGCGGGATTGTATCTTTTGGGCTTTTCGATCAACCTATTAACGCTTTTTGGCTTGGTGCTTGCGATCGGCATTGTCGTCGACGACGCGATTATCGTTATTGAAAACGTCGAGCGGATTTTGCGCGAAAAGGCGATCTCGGTTAAAGAGGCGACGATCGAAGCTATGCAAGAGGTTACCGCGCCGATCGTGGCGATCGTGATGGTTCTGTGCGCCGTATTTATCCCCGTTTCGCTAATGAGCGGTTTTACGGGCGTGATGTATCGGCAGTTTGCGACGACGATCGTCGTTTCGGTGATCATCTCGGGAACCGTGGCGCTAACGCTAACGCCCGCTCTGTGCGCTATTTTTCTGCGCGAACACGATCCCGAACCGATCTTGCCGCTTCGCCTATTTAACAGATTTTTTATGTGGGTAACCGAACATTTCAGCGCGGGCGTGCGTCAAACCGTGCGTTTTGGCGCGATTTTCGTGTTGATCTTTATCGGACTGATGTATATCGCTTACGATCTCTTTGGGCGCGTGCCGGGCGCGCTTGTGCCTATGGAGGATAAAGGCAGCCTGATCGTCATCGGTATGTTGCCGCCTGCTTCGTCGCTGGAACGAACGCGGAAGGTTATGGATTTCGCGTCCGAAACCGTTTTGGCGAATCCGCACGTCGAACGCGCTACGGCGATGAGCGGATTCGATATAACCTCCTCTTCGCTCAAATCAAGCTCCGGCGTGATGTTTGTCGGCTTAAAAGATTGGGCGGAGCGAACAAAACCCGAAGAGAAATCCCCCGCGCTCGCGGCGCAGTTTATGGGGCAGTTTATGCAAAATCCGGACGCGATGTTATTCGCTATGAGTCCGCCGCCGATTATGGGGCTAAGTATGGGCGGCGGTTTTGAAATGCACGTTCAGGATCGCACCGGCGGCAGTATTCAACAACTTTCGGATTACGTTAATCAGATCGTGGCAGCGGCAAATCAACACCCGAAATTAACGCAGGTACGAAGCACGATCGACGTGAATACGCCGCAATACCACGTCGAACTCGATCGCGATAAAGCGAAACTTTTGGGCGTGTCGCTAAGCGATCTGTTCGGCGCTATGCAGGCGACGTTCGGCGCTTATTACGTCAACGACTTTAATATGTTCGCTAGAGCTTTTCGCGTTATGGTTCAATCCGAAGCCGACTTTCGGCGCTCTCCGGAAAATCTCGACGACGTTTTTGTGCGGACAAATACGGGCGGTATGATTCCTTTAAGCTCGATCGTCAAAGTTAGACGCTCCGTAGGCCCCGACGTTGTTCAGCGCTTTAACCTTTTCGTTTCGGCGAAAATCGATGGCGAACCCGCGCTGGGCGTATCGAGCGGCGACGCGATCGAAGCGATCGAAGAGGTATCGGCGCAAATCCTGCCCGAAGGTTACACGATCGCTTGGTCTGGCAGCTCCTATCAAGAAAAAGCGATGAGCGGCACGGGCGTTCAAGCGTTTATCTTTGGAATTGCGCTGGTCTTTTTGATCCTCGCGGCGCTATACGAGCGGTGGTTAATGCCGATCGCGGTCGTCGCGGCGGTGCCGTTTGCGGTTTTCGGCGCGATCGCGGCGATTTGGTTGCGCGGGCTTAGCAACGAGCTATATTTTCAGATCGGCTTGGTGGTGCTGATCGGCTTAGCGGCGAAAAACGCCATCTTGATTGTAGAGTTTGCTATGCTCAAACACGAATCTGGAATGGGCGTGATCGAAGCGGCAATCGAAGCGTCGCGTTTGCGCTTTAGACCGATCATTATGACGTCGCTCGCGTTTATGTTGGGCGTTTTGCCGCTCGCTATTAGTAGCGGCGCGGGCGAAGCGAGCCGACACGCGATCGGTACGGGCGTGATCGGCGGTATGTTGGCGGCGACCTTTATCGCGATATTCTTTATTCCGCTCTTTTACGTCCATATGGCGTATCTGGGCGATTTTCTTTCAAAACTTTTCAAAAGGCGACGCCATGCGTAAGATCATTACATTAGCGATTGTCGCGATCGCGATCGTCGGTTGCTCTCTGGCGCCGCGCTATGAAACGCCGCAAACGCTTCTGCCTTCAAGCGAAGAGAACGCTACGATCAGTAAAACGTGGTGGAAGCAGTTTAACGATCCCGCGCTCGATCGGCTTATGGACGAGGCGTTGGAAAACAATATGGACGTTATGTTGGCCGTAGCGAACATCGCCAAAGCGCGAGCGGCTTTGGGAATGGCGAGCGCGCAGTTGTATCCGTCGCTAAACGCCGCCGCTGACGCATCGAGAAGCGAAACTAAAGCTAGCGGCTCTTGGGTAGATTCCGAAAGCTACTCTCTTGGCGGCGTTCTTAGTTACGAGCTTGATCTCTGGGGGCGATTGCGCGACGCTAAACAAGCGGCGTTGTCGTCTTTACTCGCTATGGAAGCCACAAAGGACGCGGCGTTTTTATCTCTTAGCGCGTCTGTGGCGGAGAACTATTTCACGCTTTTGACGCTGGAGCGCAATATCGATTCGGTTCAAAATCTGCTCAATTTCAAAAAGGCGGGCTACGTTATGCGCAAGCGCCAATATACGGCGGGCGCGATTAGCGAGCTTGTTTTTGCGAGAGTCGAGGCGGATATTAGCGGCACGACGGCGCAATTAGAGGAGCTACTTTATCGGCGCGAAGCGGCGGCGACCGCGTTAGCCGTCTTGATCGGGCGTTCGCCAAAAGCGATCGTCGAAGATCGTATCTTGTTGGCGAAAACCGCGCCGAACGTTACGATCTCGACCATCAATCTGCCTTCGGATCTGATCAACCGCCGTCCCGATATTAAAGCCGCCGAAGAGAACTTAAAAGCGGCGAACTACGCGATCGGACAGGCAAGAGCCGCCTATTTTCCGTCGATTAGCCTGACCGGAAGCGCGGGCTATAAAAGCTCGGAGTTTGGCGATCTGATGAATAGCTCTTCCGCGGTAACGCAGATCGGCGGCGGCATTAGCCTCCCGATCTTTGATTTTGGGCGGATCGGCGCGAATGTGGATTCGGCTAAAGCGGATAAAGACCGCGCGATAATCGGCTACCGCCAAAGCGTTCAAAAAGCGTTTTCCGAAGCGCATAACGCGTTGATACGCCGCGATCTTTCGATCAGGCGGTTATCTAACGCAAAAGCTCAAAGCGACGCGCTTGAAAGGGCTATGCAGCTGACCCGCCGCCAATACGAAGCGGGTTATATGGATTATATCGAGGTGATCGAGGCGGAGGGCTTATTCCTAAACGCGAAGATCAACGAAAACGATATGCGTTTAGAAAACCTAAGCGCGATCGTCAATCTATTCAAAGCGCTAGGCGGCGGTTGGGAAGCCAAACCCAAATAAGCGGCGTTAAAAATCGGCGCGTTTAGAAAACCTAACCGCGCCGTCCGTTTTTTGCGCGCTTAATTACTTAAAACGACAAATAACGAAATACGGCGCTCTTACTTTATTCTTGTAGTCGCAATCTTCCAGATGTTCCTTGACGATCCAACTGCGGATCGTCCTCTAGCAGTAGGATTTTTGCCTTTTCCATAGCGCGATCTTAGCCAAATGGCGGCATTATGTATTCGTTGGTAAGTTTTCGCGTTATCAGTTTTCTTTGCAACGTTAAAATATCCGCGTGATCCTTGTTAAAACACGCGTCGTTTTGCAAAGCGCTTATTAGCTCTTTAGCCTTGACAAATTTACCTGACCTTCGCAAAAAGTCTAATTTGATCAACTTAAATGCGCTGTAAACACTATGCGTCTCGTCGATCAGGTCGATATATTTTATCGCCTTATACGCGCAACAGTTATATTGGGCGTATAATTGGCTTTGCCAGACGGCTTTTATATACAAATCCGCAATCGTATAAGCGCGACTGTTATATACCAACTCCATCTCTCTGGCGAAATAGTAATAGTCTGGCATATTCGGCTCTTTTTCAAAGATATTATAGACTTTGAAAATATCCGATAACACCTCAATTTCTTCGTCGCCAAAAGAACCTTCGTAGGAAACAAAGCCGCATTTTGGGCATTTTGGTATCGGTTCGGGCGTTATTATCGCTCCATTGGGCTTAAAATCCAGATATAGTCCAAACTGACTAGACGAAGTCTGAATTATAGCCTTAAACTCCTCTTGACACATGGGGCATTTTTGAGTTATATGCGCAGTAGTAGACATTATTTTGCCCCCCTAAAGTTATTTGGCGTTTGGCTATTGTCCGCGATCGGCTGTTTATGAGGTGCTATTATTCCGATTTTTTCCAGATAAGCGCGCTCAGAGTTATCGCCGTATTTTTCGTAGCTTTCGTTTGCTAGTTTGATAGCTTTATTCGCATCCGCGATCGCTTTCTCTCTCCGCTCTAGTTTTTCGTATAGTTTTGAGCGTTCGCCGTAAGCTGCGGCCTTTTCTGCGTCTAGTCTAATCGCTTTATTTAAATCGCTTAACGCCTGTCGAAAATTGCCCAATTCGCGGTATGAGCGCCCTCGATTATAATAGGCGTTCGCATATTTTGAGTTAATTGCTAGCGCCTTGTCGCAATTTGCAATTGCTTGAGCGTAATCTTTCAGCCAATAATAATTAAAGGCAAGATCAACATATACGCCGTCGTCTAACGGATCGAGAGCGTTTAGCGCCTTCAGGTCGGCGAGTGCCTCCGCGCGTTTTTGCAAGCTATGGTATAACCGTGCGCGATTTGCTAGCGCCTCGCCGTCTTCTGGATCAAGCTCGATCGCCTTAGCGTAATCGTTTAGCGCCTCTTTTATTAGCCCTAACAAAGCGTGAGCATTAGCTCGTTTTACGTATGCTTTTGCGTTTTTTGGATCAATGTTTATTTCGTAAGTATAAAACGCGATCGTCGCGTTTATATTAAGTTTATTACGCAGGTTGTCAAGCTGAAAATAACTTAAAAAATCTTCAGTCATATAGTACCATATCGAAAACTTATCATTGTTGATTTTGTAACGAATTAAATCTGCCCATTCGGGACTGATGCTGAACGCGCGCATAATGTCATTACGCGCATCGCCCCAAGCGTTTAATTGCGCGTATGCTCCAGCCCGCCATACATAGTACATCGCTTTATTTGGATTACGCGCTATCGCTTTGTTAAAATCGTCGATAGCTTTCCCAATATCGCCGCAATCGACGTATAGGTTTCCTCGCTCTACATACGCGTCCGCGCTATGCGGCTCGCGCGCGATTTGCGCGGACAAAGACTCGATTCGCTCTTTGTTAGTCATTTTAAGCGTTCCTTGGTTGGATTAGTAAAGGTTGCAAAACGCGGATTTGTTTTGCGCTATCCATATATTATACCTAAAATCGATCTAGTTTATTGTCAGAAATTGTCAATCGTCTAATTTTTTTTCAAAAATTCGCATTTTTTGATTTTGCGCGCTATGCGACGCATAACCAACCAAGCGCTAGTTTCAATCCCCTCAAAATCGGGTCTATGTGTAACTTCAAGACAAAGCTTTAGAAGCTCTCGTTAGTGTTTCAATCCCCTCAAAATCGGGTCTATGTGTAACCTATTTGCAGTACTATATCATCAGGTATCTGAGAGGTTTCAATCCCCTCAAAATCGGGTCTATGTGTAACTAGATATGAAACAAGGTAAGAAAGAAGCCATTGCTAGTTTCAATCCCCTCAAAATCGGGTCTATGTGTAACCGAAGATTCCCTTTGGATTCAGCACACATCTACCAAGTTTCAATCCCCTCAAAATCGGGTCTATGTGTAACCGCAAAAGCCTAGCGTATATAGATTTTTGCCTAGGTTTCAATCCCCTCAAAATCGGATCTATGTGTAACCTCAAGAGCCAGTCTGGAAGATTGTAACGAAAGGGGTTTCAATCCCCTCAAAATCGGGTCTATGTGTAACCGTATGCGACAAGAGATCAGACAAACGCCGCTGTTTCAATCCCCTCAAAATCGGGTCTATGTGTAACCCCAATCTCGCTATCGTAAGCCGTTCCGCTAAAGTTTCAATCCCCTCAAAATCGGGTCTATGTGTAACAAGATGGCGATCCAGACCCAGAGGCTAGTAAGTTTCAATCCCCTCAAAATCGGGTCTATGTGTAACAAGATGGCGATCCAG